>JAAYLN010000162.1 GCA_012521875.1 Lentisphaerota bacterium
ATTGACTGGGTGGATCTGGATGCCTCGGCAAACTTCCATGAGATGTGGGAACTTGACTTCCCGCGGAGGCTGTTCGCATGGGACGGGATTCCGAAACCGGGCCCCGGCGCTTCCGCGTCCCAGGCCTGCGGGCGCGACTCCTTCCAGGGAGAGTCCGCCTCGGCAACCCGCATCTTTCCCGCCTCGACTCTCGGGCAACCCGTCCCGCCGCCGTTTGTCACGGCGGTTGCCAAGATCATGCGCAACAGCGACAAGACGGTAGTGTACGAGGCGCGCAAGCGCGTCTGCATCCCGCAGATAGTGCAGTTTCTGTACGATGCCGACGCCGTGAGCCTGATCAAGGCGGGTGCATACGGCACGCCGGGCGGTGTGCCCACCACAATCATCCAGCCCGTTTCAGACGCCGAGTGGGAAGCCATGCGCACATCGATTCCGGCCGGCGCGCAGACAGTCATCAACTACACCGACGCGAACATACGCTACGTAAGCGATAGTGCAGCCGTTTTGCCGCCATTTAAGACGGTGCGGTTTGCGAAACGAAGTTCACTATATCTTGGTGAAACAGTTGATTTCAGCTTCATGAATGCAAGTACAAACGGTGAGGCGTTCGTCCACATCAACGTGTTTTACAACAATTTTCCGGTGTATTCCAATGTGGTGAGCGGGACATTTGCCCTGCCCGTTACGCCCAATGAAGTACGGCTGCACTGCATCATGACCGCCGTCCACGAGAGCGGCCACATGTTCGGTCTGGTGGAGAACAACGGTGTTCTTGGGGGTAAGAAGCACCATAATCCAGACCCGAACGGCACCCGCCTGATGGATGACGGCGAGACCGTGCCCTACGAAGTACGGTTCGGGCGGGCTGGCCCTTGGGCGTGGCGCTCGTTGAACGCCGCTTATCTGCGATTCGTGTTTCCGAAGGAATGAGGGATACGTGAAAGAAAAACGCATGAAGAAGACAGCATTGTCATTGCCATTGTCATTTGTTTCGCTAGTTCTTGTCACTTGCGCACAGCAGACTAACAGCCTAATTGATGTTGGAGACCTCGGTATCCGTGTTGTTATTGAGGACGACAAGCCGCTCACTGAAGAGGAGCGTTTCAGAAGGAAGATGCTGGATGCGCTCCCCTATCAAACCGAGGTTCCGGAGATTTTCCGTTACAGTACGCTTGGGCAGCTCACAAAGGTGAGCGACCACATTGCCGTGGGAAAGGTTATCTCCGTCAAGTGGATCGAAAACTCATATTCAGATAACGTCTCGATCACCTTGAAGCTTGAAGACGTGCTGCTGGGTGACGTGTCTTCCCGAAAGATTAAGGTCACGGGTGACTGGCCGGAAGATGCTGACTATAAAAGGGATCTGGAAGCCGGCAAACCTTTCTTGTGGGCTTGGAAGCCATGCCCCAAGCGCGGCGACCGGCTTCTCATGTATATTTTTGACAGATCCTCCATCGGGCATTGCTGGGGTACGCACAAATTCGATTTTCAAAAAGAGGCGCGCGCTAAAACCGGATTGCTTCACTTCATCCGCGGCAATATGGGCACCAGAGTCCTGGACACGCCGGAGAACACGACGAACTATCTCAATGCCGCCAGGGCCTACATACGGGAGTTGAGAGACGGAAAACGCGACGAGGAGAGCTACTACTCGCTGCTCCGCACCCTGGTCCGTTCCCCCGTGCAACACATCCGCGAGGACGCGCGGAGCGACCTGATGTTCTTTATAGAATACTGCCCCTCGTTCGATGCCCGGCGGGTGCTCGCCGACGGGAACATTGACGAGGCGATCAAGTATTGGGTCGAGCACGATGTGCTCCCCGGGCGTGAAAAACAAAAGCCCGATGCGCACAATGAACCGTGATCAGGTTATTGTCCAAGCTGAATTTAACGTGACGGGCTCAACCCTCGGCTATTCGAACACGATGTGCTCCCGGCGCGCAAGGAGTGACAGGTTAACGTTTATGAAGGCACGGACGGTTGCCATGCGTTCGTGATTTGCATATGGAGCGGCTCAACGACACTCGGGTTGACATGCTGCCGGATGGCTGGGAGGTGCGGTACGGCCTCAGCCCTTGCGTGCGCGCCATGCCGGACAGTCCCAACTGGGACGCCGATAATGACGGTCTTGGGCTTTTCGACGAATTCCGCTGCTGCACGAGCCCGTCGAATACGGACACCGACGAGGACGGTGTGAATGACGGAACGGAGGTGGCGCAAGGCTCCTGCCCGAGCGACGCCTTGGACAACGGTGATCCTGCAAACTGCGTGACGCTCAAGCTGACCGTGGGCGACCCCAGCGGCAGCAATTCCGAGCGCTGGAACATGGAGATACTCGAGGAGGGCATGGGAAAGGCCGTCGTGTGCCACTGCGACGACGGCTTCGGCACGCCGGGCAGTGCAAGGTACGCGCTTGTCAAGGGCAAGGGCTCCAATGCCGACCATGCCGACTATTTCATCAACGGGCGTCGTGATCTGACCGATCTCTTCCCCGTGCTGGTCGGAGTCGCGCCGGCCATCACCGGGACTGGTGCGCCGCTCCTTTACCGCATCCGGCAGGCAGGCGGCGCGGTAAGCTTCATCTACACTTCGCTCGACACCATGAATGCCAGCCGGTACCGGACGCACGACATCACCGGCTGCGGTGCCGGGCTCGGCACGCCGCTGCTGTCGGCGAACATCACTCTGGTGTCGGCTGACGGCTTGGCCCTGTCCGACGCCTTCGTGCGGCGGCTGGGGCAGACTGGGGAGCCCGGCGTGATCCTCGTCGAGGGCAAGGCGTCCAGCTCCGCCCCGCTCATCCTCGATGCGGTGCTGCCCGACGGCACCGTGGTCGCATCTGCCGTCCTGCCCATGCGCGTCGCGCCGGTCGAGCAGATGTACACCCGCGTCAACCTGCGCGACGGCGCCGCCGTCGTCACGCCGGGACGGCCCTGCCGCCCGCCGCCAGCGGCAAGAACGCCATCTTTGTGCATGGCTTCAGAGTGGATGAGGAGAATGCACGGGGCTGGCACTCCGAGGTGTGCAGGCGACTGTGGCAGTCCGGCTCCAACGCCCGTTTCCATGCGGTGACATGGAAGGGTGATATCGGTGGAATCAGTTTTCTTTTCTACCACGAGGACGTGGCCAGTGCTTTCCAGACCGCGCCGCACCTGAAGGATTATGTTGCGGGCCTCACGGGCCAGAAGATCATCATGGCCCAGAGCCTCGGCAACCTGGTCGTATCCTCGGCCATCGCCGACCACGGCATGGGCGTGGACAAGTATTTCATGCTCAACGCCGCCGTCCCGTCCGAGGCGCACGACGCCGGCCTCTGGAGCGACTCGCCCGGTGCCGCCAACCGCATGGTGCATGACGAGTGGCGCGACTACACCAACATCTGCTGGAGCGCCAAGTGGCACGAGTTCTTTGCCGGCAACCCGTCCGACGACCGCGGGCATCTGACCTGGTCGAACCGCCTGGGCGGCGTCCTTGCCGCCACGACAACCTACAACATCTATTCGACGGGCGACCAGGTCTTCGAATTACGTGCCGAGACACCACCAACGGTCACCTTCCCGCCGGATCGCTACACCTGGCAGAAGCAAGAGACGCACAAGGGGCGTGGCGGCCTCGACCCGGCCGGCACCTCGTGGGCGGGATGGGGTTTTGAGCATCCCACGTACGAGACGAACATCAACGGCATCGTCTACACTTTCGACCGCTATCCAAACGCGATGGCCGTCAATGCCGCTCCTCCCGGCCAGTTGCGCGACATCCCCGTTTTCCGCCACAACCCTTCCTGGATGTTCACCAGCAGCATCCCGCCCGCACTCCGCAACGAGCTGCTGGCGAAGGCAATCCCCGCGCTCTCACCCTCGGCGGGGAACACCGCGATTCTAGACGCAGATTTTGCTTTCGATATGAATGTTACGTTTAAGCCTGATGGCGGAGTGTGGGGGCGGGATCATGGCGACTACGGCAAGCGCTGGCTGCATAACGACATGAGGGAGATGGCCTTCTTCTATACACACAAGCTCTTCAAGCACCTGGTAGTGCAGGGGGATTTGCAATGAGGAATACCAGACTTGTTCTAGTTATTGCCGTTGCCGTCTGCGCCGTCATCATTGCCGTGCTGCTGCTGCGCCGTGATGACCGTGGAATACGGCACCCCACAAGCGGTGCTGGCGGCACTTCTAATGTGGTGCAAGCCGCATCAACTGCGCTTAACCACACCGCAGACGTGTCGGAATCGGAAGTTCCGCCGTGTTTGCCTAGGCAGGAAAGCGACAGCGGACTGGTCCGCCTTGAACCGGGGCGCCCCAAACCCGCGCACATCACCAGGGCACAGGGGGAGGGTGCGCGCGCCAGGATCACCTTCCTTGTGGTTGACGACCGGGGGCGTCCGGTTCCGGATGCCACGGTCGCCGGCGGGTTCTACAACCACGGGCGGGGCGACCACAGCTTCTCGCGCCAGACGCGGAGCGACGGGACGGTCGGTGCTGGCGGTACAGGCCTATGTGGCGGCTCGCCGGTCACACCGCGCAGCGGCGTGACGGGCGTGACGGGGACGGCTCGCCCTACCTTTCAATAGCTGTACCGTGAGCTTATGCTTGTGCCGCTTGCGTGCTGTGACGGTACAGGCGGGCTGGTCGAGCTTGTCGAAAGAATCGAAAGAATCGAAAGAATCGAGGGAATCGAGTGAAACGAATCATTCGAATCATGTAAATTCAGGACGGGATTGCATCTTGCCCGCTTACAGAGTACAATGACAGCCGACAGAGGGTTATGAAAAAGTTCTTACCACGCATCTGGGCTGTTGCGGCAAGCATGGTTCTAATGGCACTTGCCATTGGCGGCTATCTCGCCTGGGGCATCGCAAATTACTACCAAATTGCTGCCCAGATTGAGTTCAGACTGGCACTTCTTGTTTCTGTAATCCTATTGGTACTTTCGGTTTACTGGGTAACGTATGCAGCCATTGGATATCGGTAATGGTCTGCGCGGACAAGCCGCATTGTGCGCAATGCGTCGCTAATTTTAGGTCTGTTCGGCGCTGGTTACGTAATCTGGTTGCTCTTTTAGGCAGAACAAGGCAGGGAACTATGCAGTCAGTGGAGAAATTCGAGGCGATCGGGGCATTCGAGCCGCGCGAGGTGAAGCGGGTGGTTGCGTTGCTTGAAGCGCAGGGGATCCCGTTTGACCTCCAGGCTGATAATTCGGCTTTGTCCAATCCCGTTCGGGCCGTCCAACTCTCCATGGGAACCTACCCCGAAGGGTCGAAGATCGTCATCTTCGTGCCGGAAGCCGATTATGCCGCGGCAGTCGAGGCGATAAAAGTGATGTTTCCTGTTTAGGCAGAGGAGTCATTCATCGGAACGAGATGGGGTGAATATAGAGGAACGCGATTGCGACAATGGCGACAACCACAACTGTGATAAGGCCTGTACCCCAGATACAACGCGGAACTTCGGCTGAAAACATCTGTTTCTTGTCCGTAACCAGTTGCCATGTGAAGATCAGTGTTAACACAGCGATCAATACCGTGGCAAAATGGGCAAACCAGAAGTGAGGGAAGCCCCGCTTCTCTGTCAGCCACACGGCTGCCATGCACCAGCCCATGTGAAGCGCAACCAGCAGCCTGAAGCGTGGGCGGAGATAGACGAAAAAGCCTACCAGAGGCATGTGCGTGTAGTTGTTATCAAACATCGTGCGTCTTTGATTGCAGGGGGTGAATCCTGATGCATGATTAGATTATGCCGGAATGTAGCAAAGGTCAAGGCTTTCAGATGCACTCTGGAGCCCGCGGTCTCCGCGGTTTTGCGGGAACTTCCCCCGGCACTCGACCCCCGTCAACCCCCATCGAGGCTTGTGAACGACAGCATCGGCATGTGTAAGTGCGGAGCACACACTTAAACCCCGCACTTAAACTCACTCTTAATCCCACTCTTAATCGGCACACTTCATCCACCCGCTTAATCTTTAGCTTTTGACAAAGCTGATGACGAAGCAGATGAAAGCCCTGAAGGGGCGCGATATACCAGCCCAGGGCAACGCCCTGGGGAAAGCCCAAAAAATGACTAGCCCTGAAGGGGCGGGATATAGTTAAGGAAATAGGTCTATCTGCCGGATGATAGGCCGGGCCTTTAGCCCTCGTCTGGAATTGCCGCGTTTTGCATGAGGGTCGCAGTCGCGTCGGAGTACCGGCTTCAGCCGGAAGTCAATAAGGGCCTTCAGGCCCGCGAGCCCCTTTTTCTTAAGAAAAATGGGGAAGAGCGGAGCACAACCAATCACAAATCTAAAATCACAAATTTCCTTGGCGCTCTTGGCGTCTTGGCGGTTCAATTATTCCTGCTGGCCAGCGCGGATGATGCGCGGATGGGAGAGGTGCAGTTCGCCGGGGGTGGGGGAGTAAACCAGCAGCGTGATGCGCTGGATCGCCGCGCGCGCGGGCAACTGGTCGCGGTACGCCCAGCCGCCGGCCTCGGTCTTGAAGGTGGCCTCGCCGCAGGGGAAGAGCGCCAGATTCTCCCCGGGCTTGATATAGACGGGGCGCGATTCGAAGTAGCGCTCGGCAACCGTGAAGGCCAGCGCCACCCGTGCGCCGCCGCGTAGTCCGCTCCTGACCCGGATGGCGACGATATCGCCGGCCGTTACCTCGACCGGCGGCTCCTGCTGCTGCGATAAGGCGCACTTGCGCTGCGCGCCGACAGTGAAGTTGAGCCGGGCGGTCGCATCGGCAAGGTTAAGCTGGCCCGCATCGCTCCAATCCTCATGCTGCCATGCGGCACCGGCGGCGAAGAGCGGCAGGGGACGTGCCGTGCCGGCGGGCTCCTTGGCCGCATCGGTCTCGGGCCGCTGGCGCAGGGTGGCGGCGGTACGGTCAATGAAGGTGGCCTCGCCCTTGCCGTGCGTCAGGAAGTAGAGCGTGAGGTTGATGCCCATGCGGACGGCGCCCTCCTGCATCTCCGCCGGGCTGAGGTCGGTCAGCGAGGTGTGCAGGGGGTGGGTGTACTCATCAATGTTGAGCCCGTCGCCGTAGTCGTTGCGCGTATAGACCACCGCCACGCGGTCGCCAAGGCGCGCGCCCTCGATGTAGTCGAGCCGGTACTTGTCGCCGGGGGGAATGGCGTAGCCCTTGTAGCCCCTGGTCAGATCGTAGCCGGTACGGAAACCCTCGAAGGTCATGTCCAGACGCTCCAGCGGCGCCTCGGGCAGTATGCGGGCAAGCTCGCGGCGGAAGGCGGTGTCGAAGGTCTCGTCGTTGAAGTGCGTCGAGTCGTCGGCCCAGAGGTAGCCGCCGCCGAGCAGGTAGGCGCGCAGGTTGGCGACCTCGGCATCGCTAAGCCGGAAATCCTTGTGGCCGGTCATATAGACGAAAGGCAGGCGGGCAAGGTCGGGGCTGTCGAGTCTGACGACGCGGTCGCCGGCGTTGATGGCCATGCGGGTGCGCTCGCGAAGCTGGTGGCCGAGGAAGGTCATGGCGTGACGCGCCCAGTCCCAGTCGCCGCCGTACTGTGCCAGACCAATGGTTACCCGGTGCGAAACCTCGCTGCCCGATCCGATCTGGAAAGCCAGCGGGGCATCGCGCATGGGTGCCAGTGTTCCCGCCTGCTGTGGTGCGGCAACACTTGGCAGTGCCATCTCGGGCAGTGGCGGCGACGGGCTCACCGCCGTGGGTTGCGGGCGTGGGCCAGGCGATTGACTGGTGCGCTCCGCCCTGGCCAGTCCGTGTTCCGGGCGCGGCAGCCAGATGCCGGATGGCCCCTGTGATAATGCCGGACCGGCCGCAGCCTCGGCCACGGCGGGAATGGCAACGGGTGCCGGTGCAAGACTCTCCGCGCCGGGGAGCGGTGCGTTGGGAAGCCGGGGTAGAGCGCCGGTGGCTGCAATGGAGGTTGGAGCCGATTTAACCGGTGTGCCGCGCGCGGGTTGCGGCGTCGCGTGGGTGACGGATGCCGGGGCGGCGCTGCCGCCGGCGACGGGGCGTAGCGGTACCGAGGCCAACCCTTGGGCTTGCTGCGGTACAGTGGCCTGTGGCGCACCGGCGGTGCGCGCCAACTGCACGGGCTGCGGACGCTCCGCCGCTGCGGCGGGCGCTGTATCGGCACCCGCCACTGCCAGCGGTTGCACGGGCTCAGGTGTGGCTGCCGCCACGGTCGGTGCGGCGGGCAGGCTGGGCGTATCAGCAGTGGCCGCAATGGAGGTCGGAACGGTTTTGACTGGCGCGCCGCGTGCGGGCTGTGGCGTCGCGTGGGTCACAGATGCCGGGGCGGCGCTGCCGCCGGCTGCGGGGCGGAGCGGTACCGAGGCCAAGCCTTGGGCTTGTTGCGGTACGGTGGCGTGCGGCGCGCTGGTGGTGCGCGCCAACTGCACAGGCTGTGGGCGCTCCGCCGGTGTGGCGGGTGCTGTATCGGCATCCGCCACCGCCAGCGGTTGCACGGGCTCAGGCGTGGCCGTTTTCACTGTGGGGGCAGCGGGTAGGCTGGGAGCGTTGGCAGTGGCCGCGATGGATGTCGGAACGGCTTTGACCGGCGCGCTGCGCGCGGCCTGCGGTGTCGCGTGGGTGACGGATGCCGGGGCGGCGCTGCCGCCGCCAGCAGCGGGGCGCAGCGGTACCGAGGCCAAGTCTTGGGCTTGCTGCGGTACGGTGGCCTGTGGCGCGCTGGTGGTGCGCGCCAACTGCACGGGCTGCGGACGCTCCGCCTCTGCGGCGGGTGCTGTATCGGTACCCGCCACTGCCAGCGGTTGCACGGGCTCAGGTGTGGCCGTTGTTACGGTTGGTGCGGCGGGTAGGCTGGGAGCAACGGTGGTTCCCGCGATGGAGGTCGGAACGGTTTTGACCGGCGCGCCGAGTGCAGGCTGTGGTGTTGCGTGAGTGACGGATGCGGCGGCAGGGCTTCCGCCGACGGTTGGGAGCGGTGGTACCGAGGCCAAGCCTTGGGTTTGTTGCGGTACGGCAGCCTGTGGCGCGCTGGTGGTGCGCGCCAACTGCACGGGCTGCGGACGCTCCGCCGGTGCGGCGGGTGCTGTATCGGAGCCTGCCACTGCCAGCGGTTGCACGGGTTCTGGCGTTGCTGCTGTCACAGTGGGGGCAGCGGGGAGACTGGGGGCATCGGCGGTTCCCGCGATGGATGTCGAAACGGCTTTAACCGGCGCGCCGTGTGCGGTTTGCGGTGTTGCGTGGGTGACGGATGCCGACGCATCCGTGGTGGGACGCAGCGGGGCTGTGGTTAGATCGGGGGCTTGGGATGCTACGATTTCCCTGGCCGGTGCCCGCGGCAGTGACTTGGGGGTGGGCGTCTCCGGTGTCTGCTCCGCCGTCTGTACCTTGATCGGCTCTGGAAGCACCGGTGCGTCAGGTTCGGCGGCGGATGATGGAGATGCGGGGAGTTCGGGGCGTTCGATCATGGTAACGCTGGTAATTGGCCGCGACGCCGCCGCTGTCCGGGGTGTTGTGACCGCGACCCGCGATGGTTGCGGCTTGTCCATTTGCCGTGGCATGGCGGTGGGCGCGGGCGGGAGAGGTTGCCGGGGCGTCTCGGCCACGGCGCGCCCGAGCGTGACCGGTTCCGGCTCCTGCTGTGGTGGTGGCGTTTCCGCGACAGCCTCCGGCCTGACCGCCTCAAGGGTTTCGGTGGGTGCCTCGGGCGTGGGCGGCGGTGCGGGCGTCTCCGGTGCCGCGACGGGCGTCATGCCGGCATGATCCGGATCGGGGATGTCGGGTTCGAGGATCGCGCGCATGGTGGAGGGTTCGTCGGTTGCGGGGCGCGACGGCTCGATGGTCTGCGGCAAGGTGCTTTTCGCCTGCATGGTGGCACGGGCCACTTCGGTAGCGCCGGCACTCTGTGCCGCCAGTGGTACCGCCGGGCCGGGGGGTGTGAGCTGGATCCCCAGCGAGGATTCGATGGCCTGCAGCGAAATGGCCAGTTGGGGCGAAATCTGCTCGACGGTGATCACTCTGGTCTGCACAAGGAGATCCATCAGCAGGATGGCGAGTATCCCATGCAGCAGCAGGCTCACGAGGAAGAAGCTCGCCATGCGCGAGACCGCCATTGAGGGACGGGTGAACCAGCGCCAGATCATCCAGCAGAGGAAGATGATCGCCGCAATCAGTAAAACAATCTTCCATAAGTTGACCGGCAGACGCGCAGGTTGCGCGTCACCCGCGGATGCCGCTGGTGACGGTGCATCATCGGCGGGAGTCCCGGAGGGCGCTCCTTCTTCCGCGACTGGTTCGGACGCCTGTTCCTCTTCCGGCACTTCCGCTTGCTCCACGGACTGCGCGGGCGACTCTATCTCCTCCTCCGGCGGCTCGGGCGGCACTTCGGCATCGAGAGGGAGCAGAATCTCGGCGGGGGTGACGGCGTTCGGCACGGGTAGCTGGGGCTCGTGCGCTATGGTAGCCAGGGGTGCCGCGCGGCCATGCCCGGCGAAGGCGTACTCCGTTTGGGGCTTGGCGGGTGCGGGCGGGGCGGCGGTGTCGGCAGGACGGGGCAGGGGATAGGCGGCCGGTCCGCGGCTGATGGCGCCGGGCAGCGTTGCCGGAGGTATAATGCGGGTGGTGGCGCCGGTGATTGGTACCGCGTGTATCACCGCTTCCAGCTCACGGTACGTGAAACGCTGGAAAGCCTGGCCACCCGCGGTCTGGCCCGTGGCGGTAAGGGAGAGGCGGATCTGTTCCGGCGTCTTGAGCGACAGGTAGGCGCCGTAGATGCCGTCCGCGGCGGCACCGTCGGCGTTGAGTCCGTCGTCGTGCAGCGTGACGGCTGTACCGTCGGGAAGCTGTGCCACGATCCGCACCGGCTTGAGCAGTTGGCTGCCCTCCATCACGAAGGCTGTCACGGGCATGGGCTTGTTGGTTTCGGCGGGACGGACAACGGGGAAGGGGACAAGCTCCAGCGAGCTGACGCCAGTGACGGAGAGCAGCGCCTTGCCGGCGATACCCTTCACCTGCCAATTGCCCGCGGCGGGTGCGAAGAGATCCGCGAAGGCGTCGGTGGCCCAGGTGCTGGAGAGGGCGTGCGATGTACCGTCAGGTGCCTGCAGGGCACAGGCGGAGCGGGCTTCGGTACGGTCGAGCAGGGCCAGGGAGAGGAGGCGCAGTGTGTCGTCGACCGGAAAAGCCGCCTCGTCACCGCCATCAAGATGCCACTCGCCGACCGTGACGCCGGACTGGAGTGCGGCGGCGATATCGCGGAAGATGCGTGCCAGTGCCTCGGTACTGTGCGCGCGGTGGTAGGCACCGCCGGTCGAGGCGGCGATCATTTGCAGGCACTGCTCGTCGATATCGTCGGAGAGACCGATGGTGTGTACCGGCCACTGGCGCGCGGAGAAGCGGCGGTGGCCGAAGGTGTAGTGTCCCGGTTCGTCGCGTCCGTCCGACAGCACCACGGCGATCTTGTGCGAGGACGGCAGGCGGTCGAGCTGCTCATAGGCGAGGGCGAAGGCGCTGTCGAGGTCGGTCGCCCCGGAGGCCTCGAGCCGTTCCAGGGCGGCATCCACGGCAGCGCTGTCGCCGGGCGGGGTAGGGGGCAGCAGCAGGTGCGCGCGCCGGTTGAAGGCGACGATGGTCAGCGTCTCGATGTTGCCGCGCAGGGCGGCCATCTGGGCGAAGAGACGCGCGGCGGCCACGCGCAACCGCTGGGGGTCGGTGGTGCGCATGCTGCGCGAGTCGTCGAGCAGCAAGGCCACATCCATGCGCCGCGTGCGCCGCCGGATGGCGTCCGGCAGGCGGATGATGCGGGCATCGTCTGCTGCGCCGCAACGGACGAGCAGGTCGTAGGTGCCGTCCAGATCCTCGGGCCAGCCGCCGGCATAGATCAGCCAGCCGCCGCGGTCGCGCTGGCAGAGCAGGGTTTGCGGACGGATGGCACCGGCAGCGGCGGCAGGGGCGCCATCCTTGCGGGCGAGGCTGACGCTGAAGGTGTCGGCGCCCCCGTGCTCGTCGGCGGCGAGGCGGATGAAGCCTCCCGACTCGCCGTTGGGCACGTACTCCGCCGTGCGCGTCAGACACGGCACCAGCGCCGCGGCCAGCAGGAGAGCCAGCCGCCACAGCCGGAGCGGTCGTGATGCGCGTCGCGCCATTGCGTCACTCGTCGGTCTGGATGGTCGCCACGGCCACCTGGCGCACGCCGGTACGCTCGCAGAGGTTGAGCACCTTGACGAAGTCGGCATGGCGGGCGCGGCGGTCGCAGCGGATGATGGCGGCCAGTTGGGGGTTGCGTGCGCGGCCCCGGCGCAGCAGGGCCTCGAGCTCATCCACCGAGTAGACGCGCTGGTTGATGACGATCACGCCGGCCTCGCCGATGTTGATGACCAGCAGGTCGGCGGTGCTGTCGCGCTCCGCGCCCTCGGTGGCGCCCGCGAGGCGGATGGTGATGTCCTTCTCGGCCTCGTAGAAGGTGGTGGCCACGAGAAAGAAGACCAGCAGCAGGAAGACCACGTCGATCAACGGAGTCATCCGGATGCTGCCCTCTTCCGCCTCGTCGAGCAGGGCCTTCATCCGGCGGCTCCGTTGCGGGCGGCGCGCAGCGCGGCGAGGATGTCGAGGGCGGCGTCCTCCATCAGACGCAGCAGGTTCTCGGCCTTGGCGCGGTAGATGTGGTAGCAGACGGCGGCGGGCACGGCGACGATCAGGCCGAAGGCCGTGGTCAGCAGCGCCTCGCTGATGCCCTCGGCCAGCAGTTCGGTACGGCCGAGCGCGCCGGAACGGGCCACCACGTCGAAGGCCTTGATCATGCCGGTGACCGTGCCCATCAGACCCAGCAGCGGGGCGATGTCCGCCACGACCGCCAGCACCTTGCAGTTGCGGCGCAGGTCGTAGAGTACGCGGGCGCCGGCCTCCTCGAGCGCCGCCTCCATCTCGAAGCCGTCGTGGCCGGCGCGCTGCAGGCTGGCAAGCATTAGGCGGGCGAAGGGCGAGCGGTTACTCTCGCAAAGCTCCATGGCCTTGGCGACATCACCTTCGCGCGCCAGTTTCATCAGCCCGGCGCGCAGCTTCTCGGGGAAGATATAGTCCTGGCGCAGGCTCACGGCACGTTCGAGGATGAAGGCCACCATGATGACCGAGCAGAGCAGGATGGGCCACATCAGCGGGCCGGCGCTCTTGAAAAGCTCGCCCAGGCTCGGACCGGGAGCCGCTTCGGGCGCCGCCGCATCATCACCGGGCGCGACGGCCTCGCTGGCTAGAGTTGTCGCGGTACCGGCTGCCACACCGGCGGGAGCTTCAGCAGTGATCGCGGCTTCCGCGGTTTCCGTGGCGGGGGCTGGCGGTACGGTGGCGTCCGCCGGTGCCTGGGCACGGAGCGCCCAGGGCAGTGCAAGCATTAGTAGGATGAGCAGGCGCAGCTTCATGTTCAGGGCTTCTCCGGGTAGCGCTGGGCAAGCTCGTTACGGTAGCGGGCGGCCTTGTCGGCATCGCCGGCCTTCTCCCAGGTCAGGGCAAGCTGCGTGAGCGCCTCCTTCTTGAGATTCTCGTAGCCGTAGAGGATATCGACCTTCAGGAAGGCCTTGGCGGCCTCGTCCCACTGCTGCATGGCAAAGTGGCAGTAGCCCTGGCCGAGTGTGGCCTGCGCGGCGCTCTCGCTCGGCGTGGTGGCGGCGACGGCGGAGTAGGCTTCGAGCGCGTCCTTGTGGGCGCCGACGGTGCGCAGCGCGTGGGCGCGTCCCAGTTGCCCCGCGAGACGGAAGGAGCCCTCGGGCCAGGTCTTAAGCAGGTGGTCGTAGGCCTCGAGCGCTTCGCGCTGGCGGTTCGTGGCGCGCAGCGACTCGGCCCGCAGCAGTGCGGCATGCTCGGCAAAGGTGCCCTCGGTAATCTCCTTGAGCACCGCGAGGGCCTGATCGTGGCGTCCCGCCTCCTGCAGCAGACGCGCCTGGCGGTAACGCGCCTCGGGTGCGCGCACGCCCTGCGGATCGTCGGCGGCCAGGCGGGCGAAGCAGTTGATGGCGTCGTCGGGGCGCTTGAGCTGCTCGTAGGTCCAGCCGAGCTTGTAGCGCACCTCGCCGGCGAAGCTGATGCCGGGCTGCTTGAGCGCTGTTTCATAGGCCGCGGCCGCGGCGGCGTAGTCGCCGCGCTCGTAGGCCAGCTCGCCGAGGCGGAACTGCACGTCGGCAGCGAGGGCGTTGGTGGGGAAGCGCTTGGCCAGTTCCCGGAAGCGCGCCTCGGCATCGGCGTGCTTGTCCTGCTCCAGCAGCACCCAGGCCA
Source organism: Lentisphaerota bacterium (assembly GCA_012521875.1). Classification (GTDB taxonomy): domain Bacteria; phylum Verrucomicrobiota; class Kiritimatiellia; order RFP12; family JAAYLN01; genus JAAYLN01. The sequence continues at coordinate 14,186 of JAAYLN010000162.1, forward strand.
GATCGTAGAGCGCCTGCGGAGCCAGGGGCGAGTCGGCTCGTTGCGTCAGCATGGACGTGTAGCTGCGGACGGCGCCCTCGGCATCCTTGGCCTGCCAGGCGCAATAGGCCTCGCGGTAGGCGGCCTCGTCGCGCCGCGCTTCCGGTTGCGCCTCGTTGGCGGCGATCCCGGCATAGGCCTGGCGCGCCTTGCCGAATTCCTTGGCTTGCTCATACGCGCGCGCCGCGAGGTAGGCGGCCTCGACGGCGCGTCCCTTGCCGCCGCCGGCAACCTTCTCATAGGCCGCGGCCGCCTCGGCGGGACGCTGCAACCGGTCGAGACACCAGGCGGCACCGAAGGTGGCCTCCTGTACCGTGGCGGCCTCCTGCAGGAGCGGCAACTGATAGACCTTGAGCGCCTCGTCGAAGCGTTCGAGACGGCTCAGCGCCTCGGCACGGTAGAGCTCGGCGTAGGGGAGCAGGGTGCTCTTGGGATTCTTGGCAACAAACTCCGCCGCCGTCTCAAGCGCTTTCTGCGTGTCGCCCTTGGTCAGCAGGATGGCGGTCCCGGCCAGCCAGGCCTGTTCCGCCGTCTCGCTCGCGGGTGACAGCTTGCGGGCCTGCTGATAGGCCTCGAACGCCTCCGCCGGTTTGCGGAGCGCCTCGGCGGCCTGACCCGCCCGCAGCGCCGCTTCGGCGGCCAGCGGATGGTCGGGCCAGGCGGTGTAGAGCGCCTTGAAGTGGGTCATGGCATCGGCGTGGCGTTCGCCGTGCCGCGCACACCAGCCGCGCTTGTAGAGCGCTTCGGGGGCCAGCTTGTGTTTGGGGGCAGCCGCCAGGAAGGCCGCCATCGCCTCGTCGGCCTCGGCGTAGGCCTGGCGGCGGAAGCGGAACTCGCCGAGCCAGAAGCGCATTTCGGCGGCGCGCTCGTGGTTGGGCAGGGCCTCGAGGAAGGCAGCGGCGGTCTTTTCGGCCGCCTCGGTCTGACCCGCCTTCTCCAGTGCGGCCAGTTCACCCATCCAGGCCTCGGGGACGAGGCGGTGATCCGGCTGCGCCTGACATGCTGACGCATAGGCCTTGGCGGCCTCGGCATAGGCCTGCTGCGCCATCTGCGCCTCGGCGAGAAGCAGGCGCAGGTCGAAGCCGTGGGCCTTCTGCAGCGCGGCCTGGTCTAGCAGCGGGGTGACGGTGGCCACGGCCTTGGCGGCATCGCCGCCGCGGAAGTGCGCCTGCCCCAGCCAGTAGGCGGCTGCCGGCGCCAGCGCATCCTGCGGGTGGTCGCGCGTGAGTTGCTCAAAGGCCGCGGCGGCGCGCTTGAAGTTGTTGGTGGCAAACCAGGCATGTCCGGCATTCAGCAGGCAGGCGGGACGGCGCGGATCGCCGGCGAGCCGCTTGGCCACCGCCTCGAAGGCCTCGGCGGCGGCGGGGGTGTCGCCGCGCTCGAAGAGCAGCGTGGCGCGTCCGATGGATGAGGCCAGCCCCGACTCGTTGTCGAGCGGCGAGAGTTCGGTGTAGAGCTTCAGCGCCTCGTCGAGGCGGCCGAGCCGGTGCAACGCCTGGGCCTGCTTGGCGCGCGCTACCTCGGCCAGGGGATTCTGCGGCGCCTTCTTGACGAACTCCCCGAAGCTGCTGCACGCCAGCTCCCACTTCTCGCTTTGGAAAGCTGCCCAGCCGCGCGTGTAGAGGGCATTGGGGGCCTGCTCGCCGTGGGGGAAGCTCTTCAGGAGCGCATCGCAGCCGGTGATGGCGGCATCCCAGTTGCCGGCTTTGAACTGGTTTTCCGCGGCACCGTAGGCCGCCGCCTCGGCGATGGGACTCTCCGGCCACTGCGCCAGGATGGCGGCGTAGTGCTTGGCGGCGGCCGCCGGATCTTCCCCGGACTTGAGCTGGCCCAGCCAGTAGTGGGCATGCGGTGCGCGGTCGGAGGCCGGGAAATCCTTCAGCAGACGCTCGAAGGCCTGGCGCGCGGCAGCGGGCTGACCACCCTTCTGGCGCGCCTCGCCCAGGCGGTAGCAGGCGATGTCGGCCTGGGTAAAGTTGGGATAGTTGCGCAGCAGCGCCTCGAACTCGTCGCCGGCAAGGGCATGCTCGTTCTTGATCAGCAGACCGGTGGCGAAGTTGAACTGCGTCTCGGCCTTCTTGTCCTCCGCGCCAGACAGCAAGCCCGCGGGTAGCAGGCAGGTCAGCAGCAGGAGGAGGACAGGCTTCATTTTCATGTCGTGGGAATCCTTGGGTGGGCGGTAAAAATTATGTTGGAGTACACGGAAAAGCACATTTGGCGGCTTGCCGGGCACGGATGGGATACAAGGTAGCATAAACTATGCCGATTGTGATGAGGCTGTACCGAACCACCCCGCCCGCCGCCCCGGCACAAGCTCACGGTACAGCAAATGAAAGGTAGGGCGAGCCGTCCCTGTCTGCCGCTACGCGGCATGACCGGCGAGCCGCACACAGTTGATTAACCGCCAAGACGCTAAGAGCGCCAAGTTACAAGTCAATACTCTGACGCGACTGCAACCCCGTGCAGCGATGGAGTGCGGGTGCCTTGCAGTTGTACGCTTGCAGTCTGGTTCCTGTACCGTCGCCCCATGGTAGGTCCGGTACTGCCGTGGCTGCCGGTACTACCGGCACTACCGGTGGCTGGCGCCCCATACACCCGCCACTGCTACTGCCTACTGCCACTTTCCCCTGTCCCCTGTCCCCTGTCTCCTGCCTACTGCCACTGTCTACCTGCCGCCGCCACGCAGTGGCAGGCGGGCTACTCCCCGATAATCTTCACCAGCACGCGCTTGCGGCGGCGGCCGTCGAACTCGCCGTAGAAGATCTGCTCCCAGGTGCCCAGGTCGAGCTGCCCATTGGTGATGGCCACGACTACCTCGCGTCCCATGATCGAGCGCTTGAGGTGGGCGTCGGCGTTGTCCTCGACGCCGTTGTGGGCGTACTGGTCGTAGGGCTTCTCGGGGGCGAGGCGCTCGAGCCAGCGCTCGAAGTCGGCATGCAGGCCGCTCTCGTCGTCGTTGATGAAGACCGAGGCGGTGATGTGCATGGCATTGACCAGCACCAGTCCATCCCGGATGCCACTCTCGGCGAGACAGCGCGCGACATCCGGCGTGATGTTGACGAATCCGCGGCGTTGCGGGAGGTGGAAGAAGAGTTCCTTGCGGTAGGATTTCATGTGGCGTCTTGCGTCTCGGGCTTCCTGATGGGGCACTTGGCACCATGCTCATCGACGTTCACGAAGGTGATGTGGGTGGCGAAGATCTCCTCGTCATCGCCGGTCTCGATATTGCGGCGGGTGACGGATGCCAAGTAGGTGACCGAAGTCGTGCCGATACGCTGGCGGACGAGATCGAAGCGCAGGACGTTGCCGCCCTGGGCACCCTTGCGGAACTCGACCTTGTCGAGCGCGACGGTCACGAAGTGGTGGCCGGGGAAGTCGAGGCTGGCCGCCATCCAGCCGGCCTCGTCGATCCATTTCAGCAGGTTGCCGCCGAAGAGGAACCCATACTGGTTCAGATGCTCGGGCAGCACCAGCTTGTAGAGCGTGGTCACTTGCCTTCCCCAGCAGGTGCCGCTTCCGCTGCGGGCGCCGCAGCCGCTTTTTCTGGCTCCTCCGCCTCGGGCGCTGCCTTTGCCTCGGGCGCTGCCTTTGCCTCGGGCGCTGCCTTTGCATCGGGCGTGGCCGCTGCTTCAGGCACCACGGCGGGTGCGGCAGGTTGGGCTTCCGCCTGACCGTCCTCTGCCGCAGGTGTCTCTGCCGCTTCAGGCGCCGCATTGGTGGTGGCGGGCGTGGCGGGCAGGATATCAAGCAGGCTGGCAGCCCCGGAATCGTCCCCGGCAGGCAGCTTCCTGGCGGCGGCGTCCATCTTGTCGAAGATCGATTCGGTCTTGAAGCCCTCGAAGCGGTCGATCACGCCCTGCAAGTCGCGGGCCTCGGTCTCCCAGGTGGTGCCGGCCTTGGCGATGATCAGCCGGTCGAGCAGATCACGCGCCGCGGCCTTGTCGTTCTGGGCGGCCAGGCAGCGCGCCTGTCCCATGACAGCCAGGGGGTAGAGGTAATGGCCGGGATTGGCGTCGGCGAAGGCGGCAAACCCCTTTGCCGCCGCCGCGAACTCCTGCAAGGCCTCCTGCGTGGCCGCCAGGCCGAGGCGGGCGGTGTCGGCCTGCGGGTGGCTCTTGTGGCGTTTCAGGAAAGTCTCATACTGCTCGCGGGCCGCCGTGTAGTTGCCGGCATTATAGTAGGCTTCGGCCAGACGCAGGCGGATCAGGGGCCCGACCTTGGTGCCGCCGAACTGGCGCTCGAGGTTCTCCATGCCCTCGACGCTCTCGGTGGTCATTAGCGCCGCCGAGGCCAGATCGTTCTGGTTCGCGCGGTGGCGCACGTAAAAGATCACGCCCAGCACTACCACCAGCAGCACGGCGGCAAAGATTATGAGTTGCTTGCCCTGCGCCTGGTACCATTCGTAAACAGGCAGCAGTTCCTCGGGCAGCTTGTTGGCCAGCCCCTCGTCGGCGGGTGCGGGGGTCTTCTTGTTGTCGGTGCTCATGGTCATCCTTGGTTGAAAAGCGTTGAAATTCAACGCGGATAATTTTAAGCTCTTTCCGCATGTATTTCAAGGCGCAAATTTTCAGGCATGACTGGACGGTGAACTGATTATGCCGGGTTTCTTTGACCGACTCGTTTCGCGCATCGACAAGATCGACCCCGAGAGCCTCCAGAAGCAGATGCAGCGTCTGGCACGCGAACGCGCTCTGCTCGAGACCGTCTTCCAGTCGATCCAGGAGGGCGTCATGGTGCTCGATGCCGAGGGACGCCTGAACTACGCCAACCGCGCGACCGAGCGTCTGCTGGGGTTCGATGCCGAAAAACTCCGGGGCCACGCCATGTCCCGCTACCTGCGCGAGCTCGACTGGGAGCACCTTGCCGAGATGCAGACCGATGCCGCCTGGTCGCACCTGCTGAGCCGCGAGATCGAGGTGACCTATCCCGAACACCGCTTCCTCAGCGTCTATGCCGTGCCGCTGCCGGACGAGGAGGGGCAGGGGCAGGGGGTGCTGATCATCCTGCGGGACATCACGCGCGACCGCGCGCAGGAGGCCTCGCTGGTCGAGGGCGAGCGCTTCAATGCCATCAAGCTGCTCGCGGCGGGCGTGGCCCACGAGATCGGCAACCCGCTCAACGCCCTCAACATCCACCTCGAACTGCTGGCACGCGAGATCGCACCGCTGCCGCAGGAGCAGCGCGAGCCGCTGGCGGAGCTCGTCCAGATCGCCCGTAGCGAAGTCTCCCGTCTCGATGCGATCATCACCCAGTTCCTGCACGCCCTGCGTCCTGCCAGGCCGCAGCTCGTGATGGCCAACGCCGGTACCCTCCTGCGCGAGACGCTCACCCTGATGCGCACCGAGATCGAGAACCGCCGTATCGAGATCGCCATTGCCAACGCCGAGGGGCTGCCCCTGATCCCCGTCGACCCCGCCCAGATCAAGCAGGTCTATTTCAACCTGATCAAGAACGCCCTCGAGGCCATGCCCGATGGCGGCACCATGGCGATCTCCTTCCAGGTCGGCGACGCCTACCTCACGATCGACTTCCTCGACAGCGGCGCCGGCATCGCCCCCGGCGACTTCAACCGCATCTTCGAGCCCTACCATACCACCAAGTCATCGGGACACGGCCTGGGCCTCATGATTGTGCAGCGCATCGTGCAGGAGCACGGCGGGCAGATCGAGGTCTCCAGCAAGCCGGATACCGGCACCCGCTTCCGCATTCTTCTACCACTTGCCGAGCGCCGCATCCGCAAGATCGCGGCTCCGGCGCCGGGCACCGACGACTAGCCCGCCCCCAGGAGAACTACCGCAAATGTCATCCAACACCACTCCACGCCGCCCTGTCATCCTGATTGTGGATGACGACAAGAACACGCGCGAGGGCCTGCAACGCGCGCTGCGCTCGAAATACGAGGTGCGCCTGGCCGAGAGCGCCGCCCGCGCCCTCGACCTGCTTTCCGATGGCGCCGTCGACGTCATGCTCACCGACATGCGCATGCCGGGCATGGACGGCCTGGAGCTGCTGCGCCGCGCGCAGGCGCTGCACCCTGAAGTGGTCTGTATCCTGCTAACGGCCTACGGCAGTGTGGAGACGGCGGTCGAGGCCATGAAGCAGGGGGCCTACGACTTCCTGACCAAGCCCGTCAACCTCGACCATCTCGACATGCTGATCGCGCGCGCGCTGCGCTCGCGCGACATGGAGCAGAAGAACCGCGACCTCGAGCGGCAGCTCGACAGCAAGTACGGCTTCGAGAACATCATCGGCAATGCGCAGGCCATGCAGCCGGTCTTCGATACCATCCGCCAGGCCGCCCCGACGCAGGCCACCATCCTGATCACCGGCGCCAGCGGCACGGGCAAGGAGCTGGTGGCCCACGCCATCCACCGCCTGAGCACGCGTGCGCGCGGCCCGTTTGTCGCCGTGCACTGCGCCGCCCTCTCGGCTAACCTGCTGGAGAGCGAGCTCTTCGGCCACGAGAAGGGCGCCTTCACCGGCGCCGACGCGCGCCGCAAGGGGCGCTTCGAGATGGCCGTGGGCGGCACGCTCTTTCTCGACGAGATCGGCGAGATCGACAACGCCATCCAGGTCAAGCTGCTGCGGGTGCTCGAGGAGCGCGTCTTCGAGCGCGTCGGCGGCAGCGAGACGATCAGCGCCGACATCCGTCTGATTGCCGCGACGCACCGCGATCTGCACCAGCGGGTGAAGGAGGGCAAGTTCCGCGAGGATCTGCTCTACCGCCTCGATGTGATCAACATCCATCTGCCCACGCTCGCCGAGCGCAGCAGCGATATTCCCGCGCTCTGCAACCATTTCCTGCGCGAGTTCAGCGAGAAGAACGGCAAGCCGATCAGCGGCATCACCGCCGAGGCGGTCAACCTGCTGAGCGCCTACAGTTGGCCCGGCAACGTCCGTGAACTGCGCAACACCATCGAGAAGATGGTGGTGCTGGCGCATGGCGACCGTCTGACGGTACGCGATGTGCCCGCCAACATCCGCGAGGCGGTGCGCGGCACGGCACCGGGACTTTCTGCGGGCGGCGGCGGTTCGCTGGCCGATGTGGAGCGGCAGAAGATACTGTCGGTGCTCGAGAAGCAGGGCGGCAACCGCACGCGCGCCGCGCTCGAACTGGGCATCAGCCGCCGCACCCTGCACCGCAAGCTGCAGGAGTACCGCGCGATGGGTCTGCTGCCTGGTGAGTGAGTAATTACAGGCAGCCCCGGCTTTGTCGAGAGCTTTGCCTCATTTCACGACAAACATCGTGCCGCCAGGCCGGCGGTATTCGTAGCAGCCGATATCGGGGGCCGCATACAGGACGCGCGGGGTGCCGGCGAGATCAAGGGCATCCGTGGTCATCCAGGGCAGGAGTTGCGCCCGGTCGCGGCATGGCGAGTCGTGGCCGAGAGAGTACATGGGCCTGCTCTTGCCCGTGGCGAACAGCGGATCGGACTCCAGGTTGCCGTTGTCCGGCGCTAGTCCGGGGGTGGAGACGCAGCAGTACGAGAAGCGCGAGGCGGTTCCGGTCCAGTCGTTGGTGCCGGTGGTGTTGGAATTTCCCCAGATGATGCAGTTCTTCACTGCTCCGCCATTCGCCTTGACGGCCGCAACCGTTCCTATCCCCGTGGCGCGGTTGTCAACCAGCGTGCAGTTCTCGACAGTGCCTTTACCCATGAATATAACGCTGGCATCCGGCGGCTTCGATTGAATCTCATTGCCGGCAACGAGGCAGCCACGTAGAACGGCGCCGTCATCGTCAAGATGGAATAGCGAGCCGTAGGCGGTTGAGCCCGTGTCCGAGATGTTGTCGGTAAACCGGCAGTTGACCACCGTTCCACCGGAGGAGAACTTGACAAAATAGGTGCGGTATGTCGACGTGCAGCAGGTCACCAGACAGTTCGTCAGCATACCCGCACCCTCGCGGAGAACGATCGTGCCATCCAGATAGTAGGTGTTGAAGTTCGTTATCACGCAATCGGCCACGGTTCCGCGCAGGATGTCGAGCGCCTGCCCGCCGCGTGACACCCGGTCCGAGAAGAGCGTCAGGCCGCGCACTACCGCGCCATCGGAGTTAAGCGTCCATGCAGGTCCGGAATTAACCGAGAAAACCATGGTGCGTGCGGGGCCGTGCTCCGACTCGACGATGAAATCCTGCGTGATTGCCGGGTTGGATATGTTGGTGTAGACGCCATCCGTCACCACCACACGCATGCCGGTACCGGCAAACTCGATAGCGGTGGCCACGTTGGTGAAGGCGGTGCTCCTTGTGTTGTAGGGGTACGCCGGGACGGAGTTGGTGGCGACATAGATGACGGTGGGCTTAACCTGGAAGAGGGCCTCCTGCATGAATTCGGCTTCATCGCCGGCGCTGTTCTCGACTTTGAGGTAAACGCTGTAGATGCCGATGATATAGTGCTGCGTCAGCGTGTCGGAGGTACCCTGTGTGACGGATGCCACGGTTTCGCCGAGCTGGTTCGTGACAACCCATGTGTATTTGAGTCCTGTCAGGTTGGAACCGCTCACAATCGCGGTCAGCGTGATATCCTGCGCGCCGGCCACCGATGTTGCGGAGGGCGCCGCCGAGCACTCCAGCGCGCCGGGGACGTATTCGTAGCAGCCGACATCAACGATGTCATTGATGATGCGGTCGGTGCCGTCAAGGTCGCAGGCGTTCGCCATCCACGTCTGGTTCGCACCGGTATCCACACAGACACCGTGGGGGATGCGGTAATCGGCATCCGCGAACATCGGCTCCACCGGCTCGAAGTTGCCGGCGTTTGCAGTGGGAACCGGCGCGGTGCAGCAGTATGAGAACGAGGCATCCGTATCTTCCCAGTTGCATAGCCCGCCGGTGTTGGTGTTGTCATGGATGATGCAGTTGCGGATCCTGGAGCCGCTCTTTGCGACAACGGCGGCCTTGGAGGCCGATCCGTCGATGCGGTTGCCGATTATGGTGCAGTTGTCCATGGTTGTGCTACTGTTGGCATAGACCCCGCTCACGGAAGAGCCCTTGTTCGTGTTGCAGGCGATGAGATTGTTGCGGAAAGTACAGGTTCCGTTGTAGGCATAGAGCGCCGCGCCGTAGGTGTTGTTGTTGCCGGTGTTGCCCACGATGCGGCAGTTCACCACGCTGCCGCCCGGTTCCATGTCGACACAGTTGACGCGTCCGCTCGTCTCGTTGGCATGGATGTGGCAGTTGGTGAGCATCGCCGAGGTGTCCCTGAGCATGAGTAGCGACATCGAGCTGTAGAAGTCGTGGATGTCGCAATCGGCAAGCGTGCCCGACAAAAGATTGGCGACACGCACGGAACGACTTACATGATCCGAGTTCAGCGTCAGCCCCTGCACACGCGCCTGGCTGTGGTTCAGCGTGAAGAGCGTGATGGCGGATTGTGTGAACAGCGTGGTGGCGGCGGCCCCGTTCTCCGACTTCACGGTGATCGCCCTGGCGATTGAAATCGGCTCGGTATTCGTATAGGTGCCGTCGCAGACGATGATAGTGGAGCCGTCCATGCAGGCCGTGAGGGCCGTGTTGATGTCGTTCGCGGCGCTATTCTTGTCAATATACGGGAAGACCGGCTGCGTATCGCGGGCGACATAGACGGTTTCGCCAAGGATCGCGAAGGAGTCCGGCCCGCTCCAGGAGCGGTCTCACCTGCGGTGTTGCTGACTTCGAGGAAGATGCTGTAGCGCCCGTAGCCGAATAGTTGCGTCACCGTGGCATCGGGGCCGGAAGCGGTGTAGACCGTCTCGCCCTGCTCGTTCTTCACAGTCCACGAATAGACCAGCCCGACTAGGTCGGCACCGGAGGCAAAAGCCGTCAGCGTCACATCCTGCGGGCCGAAAGCACTGGAAAACGGCGGAGTCACGCTGGCCGCCAGTGCGCCGGGCTGGTACTCGAAGCATCCCATGTCCACCGCGCTGCCGACGATCCGCGGATTGCCGGCGAGGTCGGTGGCGCTATCCATCCATGACCGGTAAACCCCGGCGTCGATGGCGTTGCCGGATTTGAGGCGGTAGTCCATGGCGGCGCGGTCAAGGAAGTCGGGTGTGTTTGCCAGTATATTGCCGGTGCCGGAGGGTGCCGGCGTCACGCAGTTGTAGGTGTAGCCGCTCTCCGTGCCGCTCCATTCGAGAATGCCGGCCGTGTTGCGGTTGCCGTAAACCAGGCAGTTGCGGACGGCACCGTCACCAAGATGGACGCCGGCCTTGACACCGCCGCCCAGGATGACATTGTCCACCACCGTGCAGTTCTCCAGCGTGCCGCTGTTGACAAAGGCGCCTGCGACATTTGTGCTCTTGTTGGTGTTGCAGGCGACAAGGCAGTTGCGCGCAATGCTGCCGCCCCAGAGGTAGAGGCCGCAGCCATAGGTATCGTTGTTGCCGGTGTTGCCGATGATGCGGCAGTTCTCGGCCAGCGTGCCGCTGCCGTCCAGCTCGATGCCGCTCTGGGTGCGCCCGGATGTGGCATTGCGGCAGACCAGGGTATTCTTCACCGCGCTGCCGACATTCTTGACATAGATGGGTGAATGCGTCGAGACGAAGTTGCTGACAACGCATCCGTCCACCACGCCGTAGTTGACATAGATGGCGGCATTGCCACCGATGGATGTGGTGGCGTCCGAATAGATCGCGATTCCCTCCAGCAGTGCCTTGGCGTTGTCCAGGTAGAAGACTCGGGTGGATGCTTTGGAGAAGATCATGGCCTTGTCGGGTCCATGCTCTCCGATCACCTTGCAGGGCTTGTTGATAGTGATCTGCGCCGTGTTTGTATAGACTCCGTCCATCACGAAAACAGCTTCGCCATCTACCGTGGACGAGGTCAGCGCTACGGCCGCGGCAATGGTCCGCTTGGCGGTGGCGCGTGAGGTGCCGTCGTTGGCATCGTCGCCATCCGGTTTAACATAGTAGGCGCTGCGGTAGGTGGCGAAGCAGTTAAGCGGCGCGCGAACGCAGGGTATCGTCACATCAGTCGTGAGCCAGGTTGCGGTTGAGAAGTCATTGGTCACCACATAGAGACATTTGCCCTCGTCGGGAGAAACCGTGAAGGAGGCCGGGGAACCGAAGGCCACCCACTGCTCGGCAGGGGTGTATGTACCGCCTGCGCCGGATGCCGTCACGCGGATCGCGGTGGCGAACTGCCATTCGAGCTTGCGGTAGGCGGC
>JAAYLN010000163.1 GCA_012521875.1 Lentisphaerota bacterium
CCTTTTACCATCCTCGATCATACGACTGGGTCGTATGATCAAGCTGCCGTCACATACTCCGCGTCCTCCTTGTTCTGGCCATTGTCTCACAACGCCGGTATAATGCCCCTGTTCACTTACCCCAAGCCCCTCCACCACACACTCCCCATGGCCCGATTGATCATCCACGGCGGCGCACGCCTCTCCGGCACACACCGCACCCCCGGCAACAAGAACGCGGCACTGCCCATGCTCACCGCCGCGCTACTGACGGACGAGCCGGTCATCCTCGAGAACCTGCCCCTCATCCAGGACGTGCGCACCACCCTCGAGCAGCTCGGGCGGCTGGGCGTCGAGATCGATCTGGACGAGGCCGGCCGCACCGTGCGCCTCCGGGCGCGCGATATCCGCAAGACGCGCCTCGACAAGGCCCTCTCTTCCCGCGTGCGCTCGGCAATCCTCTTCGCCGGCCCGCTTCTGGCGCGCTGCGGCGCGGCCACCATCTGCCAGCCCGGCGGCGACCTGATCGGGCGCCGCCGCGTCGATACCCACATCAGCGGCCTGCGCGCGCTGGGCGCCGGCTTCTCCCTGCGCAATGGCTACGCCTTCCGCTGCCGTGAGCTTGTGGGAACCGACATCCTGCTGGACGAGCAGAGCGTGACCGCCACCGAGAACCTCGTCATGGCCGCCGCCCTCGCCAGGGGCGAGACCACCCTCTACAACGCCGCCTGCGAGCCCCACGTCCAGGATCTCTGCCACATGCTCAACTCCATGGGCGCCTCGATCGGGGGTATCGGCACCAACCGGCTCACGATAAGCGGCGTCGAGCGGCTGCATGGCGCCACCGCCCGCATCGGCCCCGACTACATCGACGCCGGCAGCTATCTGGCCGCCGCCCTCGTCACGGGTGGCTCCCTGACCGTCGAGGGCATACGGGAATCCGACTTCGCCGTGCTGGCGGGCCCCTTCCGCAAGTTCGGCGTGAAGTGGACCCTGGATGACGGCAGACTGATACTGCCCGGCGGACAGAAGCTGCGCACGGCCTACGACTTCGGCGACGCCATTCCAACCGTCGCGGACGGCCCATGGCCCGCCTTCCCCTCCGACCTGATGAGCATCCTGATCGTCCTGGCAACGCAGACACGCGGCACCATGCTCTTCTTCGAGAAGATGTTCGAGAGCCGCATGTACTTCGTCGACCACCTGATCACCATGGGCGCGCGCATCGTGCAGTGCGACCCGCACCGCGTCGTCGTCACCGGCCCATCCGCCCTGCACGGCACGCGCGTCTCCAGTCCCGATATCCGCGCCGGCATCGCCCTGCTCATCGCCGCGCTGGCCGCCAGGGGCGAGACCGTCATCCTCAACGCCGAGAGCATCGACCGCGGCTACGAGTCGGTCGAGCACCGCTTCCGCGAACTCGGTGCCAGGATCGAACGCCGCGAGAACTGACGGGACGTAGGTGGTGCGCTCCACAATCGTGGATGCGTGCGATGTTTTTTTGACAGGATTACAGGATTTACAGGATTTTGGATGGCCGCCGCGCGGCAGGATGAAGCTACGGATTTCCTGCTTCGCAGGCGCATATGTCGCGAATTGGAATGGGGTGTCTCAGACCAGTAACGCCGCCGCCCCCGCAGGCGGTTGGAACAGGTGAGAGACGCCACTTTGTCGCGAGCTTTGTCGGTAACTTTGTCGCCTTCGTCGCCTGCTGCCGGTTTTCTCTCACGGAGGCACAGAGGCACTGGCAATTTGTGATTTCAGATTTTTGATTTGGCGGCGGCATTCCGTTCGCTTCGGATGCGCTTTGGAGCCCGCGGTCTCCGCGGTGTACTGATGCGGCGCATGAATAGCGAACGATACCGCCGGGGACCTGTCTGCCGACAGTCAGGCGGCGGGCTCCAAGTTGCGGCTTTTCCGTTCGCCCTTCTGCGCCGGTACCGTCAGCCGCAGCAGCAAGCGCCAGCACAAGCTCACGGTACAGTATCTCTCGTCCTCGTCCTCGTCCTCGTCCTCGATCCCCGGTACTGCCGGTACTCCCGGAACTGCCGGTACTGCCGCCGGGAGGGCCAAGCGTCTGCTTGCCCGCGAACCCGTGGACGAGCAGACGCTCGTCCCTCCCGCCTATACCGCGCCACTTTGCCAGAGGACAGGCGCCCCTGCCGGCCGCAGCGGTGAGTGAAAAAGCGCCAACGACGCGCCCCATCCCAGCCTAGGGTGAAGCCCTAGGAAACCGAGGCAAAAAGGAAACGAGGGCTGAAAGCCCGGCCTATCATCCGGCAGACAAACCCATCTTCCCTGAACTATATCCCGCCCCTTCAGGGCTAGTCATTTTTTTGCCCATTCCCCAGGGCGTTGCCCTGGGCTGGTATGTTGCGCCCCTTCAGGGCTTTCATCAACTTTGTTTGTGGAAACCGCGCATTCTTGCATTCTTCTTGAGTTCTTGAGTTCCTGATTAATACGCGCGGGGAATAAATCACCAGTTCCCATGGGCGGGACGCCTATGCCTCAGCGGCCTTGCGCCGCAGCCTCCCATCGCGCCATGCAGCCGCTGGGCAGCGGCCTTACTCCAGCATCGCCGGTCAACAGCATCTCGCCGCTTGTAATATTTCCCGGCACATCCTCGAAACGCTCGGCCAGAAGGTTCTCAAGCACTATCGGGGTGATGCCCGGCGTATGGGCCGTGAGCAGCATGAAGCACGGCTTTTCCGACAAGAGCTGGCGGCAGAGGTCGAGCGTGCGCGGCAGGTCGCGCTCGATCTTGTAAACCTCGCCCTTGGCGCCGCGTCCGAAACTGGGCGGATCGAGGATGATCCCCTCGTAGCGCCGACCGCGGCGGATTTCACGCGCGAGGAACTTGTGGGCATCGTCAACGATCCAGCGTATGGGGGTATCCTGCAGCGCGTTGAGCGCGGCGTTGGCCCGTGCCCACTCGACCATGCCCGCCGAGGCGTCGAGGTGGCAGACCCCGGCCCCCGCCCGCGCGGCGGCGAGCGTCGAGCCGCCGGAGTAGGCAAAGAGATTCAGCACGCGCACCGGCTCCCCGCCGGAGGCGGCGCGGGCGGCAGCCACACGCTCGCCGATCCAGCGCCAGTTATCGCGCTGCTCGGGAAAGATCCCCAGATGGCCGAAATCGGTACTGCTCAGACGGAAGCGCAGCCCATCAACGGTGACGTTCCACTCATCCGGCAGCTTTTCGCGGCTATGCCAGCGGTTGCCCGATTCACGGTCAAAGGATGCATTGGCCGCCTCCCACACTGCCGCGTCCAGCTTCGGGGTCCAGACGGCCTGCGCACAGGGGCGCGCCAGCACATAGGCGCCGAAGCGCTCCAGCTTGCGGCCGTTGCCGCTGTCGAGAAGGGCATAGTCTGAAGTGTTCGTCATGTAGGTTCCCCAAGTCCGTAGACACGCCTTGCATTCCGTTCCACCACCGCGCCGAGTTCCGCCACGTCAAGCCCGCGGATGTGCGCCACCGCCTGCGCCACCAGCGGCAGGTTGGCGGGCTGGTTCAGCGGCGGATCGTGCGGCACGGCACTCACGGGCTGACCGCCCGGCGGTAGTATGTCGGGTGTGTCGGTCTCAATCAGAAGCCGGTCGGGCGGCACGGCTGCGGCGGCAGCCCGTACGCGGCGGGCGTTGGGATTGCAGACCGATCCGGCGAAAGAGAAATAGGCGCCCAGATCGTGGAAGCGCCTGATCAGCGGCTCGGAGGCGGCGAAGGCATGCAGCACTATGCCGGGCAGCCGCGCGGCATACGGTTGCAGCAGATCGGCCAGGGAGCCCCAGCAGCGCGCGCCATGCACCACCACCGTGCGTTGGTGCCGGACGGCCAGTTCCAACTGCACGATGAAGTTGTTGCGCTGCGCAACGGGGTCAAGGTCGCGGCGCAGACCGTCTATGCCGATCTCCCCGACCGCCGCGCCGGGATGCGCCCGCAGACAGGCGTCGAGACGGTCGGGCCAGTCGGACGGCAGGTTGTCGGCATACCAGGAATGGACGCCGAAGGCGGGAAGGATGGTGACCGGCGCCGTGGTATCCGCCGCGAGTTGGGCTACGCCGTCCCAGTCGTCCGGTGCCGTGCCACAGGTGCAGAGACCGGTCACGCCGGCCGCGGCGGCCGCCTCGAGCAGCGCCGCGCGGCAAGCGTCAAACCGCGCATCCTGCAAATGGGTATGGGCATCGAACATGTGGGCAGTGTAGCACATTCCCGGATGTAATACCGCAGCAAAGGTAGGGCGGGGCGTAATCGGTTGGTGACAGGAGACAGGGGACAGGAGACAGGAGACAGTGAATCCTGAACTTTGTCGCAAACTTTGTCGGTAACTTTGTCGCCTTCGTCGCCTGCTGCCGGTTTTCTCTCACAGAGGCACGGAGGCACAGAGGCGCGGGCAATTTGTGTTAGATTCGTGATTAGGCAGTGACCTCCCGTTCGCTTCGGATACGCTTTGGAGTCCGCGGTCTCCGCGGTGTACAGGGGGGCGCATGATTAGCGGACGCTACCGTCGGCCTAGTGTGCGGCAGACATTCCTGTCTGCCCGGAAGAGGCACAAGGCGCGGCGAATGGTACTGCCGGAGAGGGCGTCGTCCTTTCATTCGCTTTCCCTCCACGTTTCATATGCTGCCTGCGCGCGCAGACAGGAATGTCCGCGCCACTCTGGGGGAAGCGCCGACAGAGGCGCGCCAGCACAGGTGGGGCAAGCGTCCCGCTTGTCGCCGTGATGGAGCGATGGAGCGTGCAAGGGGAACCGCTAATAGACGCGAATGGAAGGTGTTTTTTAACCGCGAAATGCGCGAAAGACGCGAAATAGGAGAAAAAGCGCCAACGGCGCGCCCCATCCCAGCCTAGGGTGAAGCCCTAGGAAACCGAGGCAAAAGAAACAAGGGCTGAAAGCCCGTTCTATGATCCTGTAACCAAACCGTCTTCCCCGAACTATGTCCCGCCCCTTCAGGGCTAGTCATTTTTTGCCCCATTCCCCAGGGCGTTGCCCTGGGCTGGTATGTTGCGCCCCTTCAGGGCTGTCATCAACTTTGTCGCGAGCTTTGCCGGTAATTTTGTGGTCATCTCAAGCGGGGAGTTTGTCCACCATCAGCCAGCGCCGCCGCAAACGGCGCCAGTTCAAACTCGCTGATATCCTTCGCGCCACGGGCGAGAATGGCGGCGTTGGCGGGGTGGTCGAAGGTGTAGACGGGCTTGCCCGCCGCCAGAAGATCACAGGCAAGCGCCCCGACTTTGCTGTCGCTGTCAGGGTCGGCATGCGCCACGACCACGGCGGCGGCCAGATCGGCGATGACGCGGTTGCGTATCATGGCCGTTTTTTGGGTGGCGCGGCTGAGGCTGGCCTTGAACGGGGAGATGATCAGCAACCGGCCTTCATCGATGGCGGGACGGCAGTCAACCGGTTGCGTGGGGATGCGCTTGAACAGGCCTCGGGCCAGACACCAGACAACTGGATGGGGAGATCGGAGCAAGATGCGCAGGCACTCCTCCTCCATCGGCGAATGGAAGCCGCTGATGACGGTGACGCCCTGCTTGCGGAACAGCTTGGCGAGGTCGTAGGTGTCGAG
>JAAYLN010000018.1 GCA_012521875.1 Lentisphaerota bacterium
AGCCCTGAAGGGGCGCGATATACCAGCCCAGGGCAACGCCCTGGGGAATGGGCAAAAACAGACGAGCCCTGAAGGGGCGTGACATAGTTCGGGGAAATGGGTTTATCTGCCGGATGATAGGGCGGGCTTTCAGCCCTTGTTTCCCCTTGCCGTTTATTCCTAGGGCTTCACCCTAGGCTGGGATAGGGCGCGCCGTTGGCGCTGGTGTGTTCGATACCTGTCGGCAGTACCGGTAGTACCGGCAGTACCGGCAGTACCGGCGCGCTCGAGGACGAGGACGAGGACGAGAGGGGGCTGTACCGTGAGCTTGTGCCGGGGCGGCGGGCGGGGTGGTTCGGTACAGGCGCCAGCCCAACTTTAGAACTTCCGAACTTTAGAACCTTAGAACTTCTCCGCGTCTCTGTGCCTCTGTGAGAGAAAACAAGCAGCAGGTTCCGAAGACGACAAAGTTACCGACAAAGCGCGCGCCAAAGTGGGGGCTGCGGTCACACGCGCTCCATGCGCCAGCCTCGCGCCCCCCCCTGTCACCAGCCGATGCCCCTTTTACCCTCCCCGATCATACGACTTGGTCGTGTGATCAACGAACGTGGTAGGGCGGCACGTGGCCTGGCGTTTTTTGCTATGGCGTTTTTTTTGATTGGCGGAGCCCTTGCAGTCTGGTACCATATCGTTGTTTTACTCTTGTAGGGCTTTTTTCGGGAGTCTAAGAATGGATCTAAGCAAAATCTGCAAACGCGCCCTGGCGGCCTTCCTTGTGACGGCGCTCTGCCTGGGCGGTCTGGCACGGGCCGAGGACGAGGACTACGCGCGGTGGTACTTCAGCCCCGGCATCGGGTTCTACATCACCGAGGGCGACGAGCCGGTCGAGGACGGCTTTGTCCTGAACTTCAGGCTCGGCTACGACTATAACGAGTGGTGGAGCATCGAGGGTGGCCTGCTGTTTGCGCCGAAGCTGGACGAGCAGATTCAGCCCACCGGCGAGACCTGCATCGACAAGACGACCCCGGGGGCGATGTATGGCGACACCTGGATGGCCACGGTCTTCGTGGATGCGCTCTTCCACTTCACCCGTTGGGAACGGCTTGACCCCTATCTCTCCGGTGGTCTTGGCCTAGTCCTGTATGAGGAGGATGTGCTCGACCACGGCAAGGAGAACATGTGCTTTGTGTTTCGCGCGGGCGGCGGCGTGATGTACCACTTCAACGACCAGTGGGCCGTCCGCGGCGATGCGCGGCTGCTGTTGACGACCGATAACTTGGAGTTCAACACGGTCGCCGACGTCGGCATCGTCTGGACCTGGGGTGCTGCGGTTCCGCCGGACATCCTGGCGACCGACGGCCCGATCGATAGCGATGGCGACGGCCTCTCCGACGAGCACGAGCGGCGCATCGGTACCGATCCCTACAACCGCGATACCGACGGCGACGGGCTGACGGACGGCCAGGAGGTCCTGATCTACAAGACCGATCCGCTCAATCCCGACTCCGATTTCGACCTGCTGACGGACGGCCAGGAGGTGCTGGTCTACAAGACCGATCCGCTCAACCGCGACACTGACGGCGGCGGGGTCTACGACGGGCACGAGGTGCTCGAGGACAAGACCAATCCGCTCGACCCCCGCGACGACCTGATGATGTTCGAGCTGAAGATCAACTTCGATTACGACAAGGCGGTCATCAAGCCCATGTACTTCGCCGATCTGGACAAGATCGTCAAGGTGCTGCAGCGCCATCCCGAGGCGACCGCCCTGATCGAGGGCCACGCCGACCGCCTGCGCACCTCGAAGGCCGGCTACAACCGCCGCCTCTCCGAGCGCCGCGCCGAGGCTGTCCGCAAGTACATAGCCAACAAGGGCGTCGCGGCCAAGCGCATGCGCGCAGTCGGATATGGCTTCGACCGTCCCAAGGTGGCCCACAACCTCACCACGGGCACGCCTGAGAACCGCCGTGTGGAGGTCTATATCCAGGGCATCGACCGTGCGTCTGTCCTGGAGACCCTCAAATAACCGCCATCGGCGGTAACACGCCGCGCCAGGAGATTCTTCTTGGCGCGGCTTTTTTGTTGGCTGGCACATGAGAATCCTGCAGCGCTACGTGACCGGCAGCTACCTGACCGCCTTCATCCTGGGCGAGCTGGTGCTGACCTTCGTGCTCTCGATCGGCCTTCTGGTCAAGGCCGCCGAGCTGGTCGTGCGCGGACTCGATCCCGCGTTGATCGCGAAGTTCCTGCTGGTCAGTCTGCCGCAGTCCCTGACCTTCACCGTGCCCCTCGCGGCGCTCGTCAGCGCGCTGCTGGTCTTCGGTCGGCTCTCGGCCGACAACGAGATGAGCGCCATGAAGGCCTGCGGCGTCAACCTGTGGCAGGTGATGCTGCCGGTGGCGGGGTTGGGTGTGCTGATGTCGCTGCTCTCCATCTACATCAACAACGAGATTTCACCCCAGAGCCACTACGCGCGCCGCAGTCTCTCGGCCACCGCGGCCTCGGGGGCGGGGCTGAAGCTGTTGCAGCCGGGGATCTTCATCCAGGATTTCCCGGGCATGACCTTCTGGTTCGCGCGCCGCGAGGACAACGAGCTGTTCAACCTGCTGATCTTCGACAAGTCGCGGGACAGCAAGAACCGCGAGATCCGTGCCGAACGCGCGCTGGTCGAGGTGCGGGGCGACGACATCCTGCTGGACATGCACAATGTGCGCATCGAGCCCTTCTCCGATACGCATCCCGGTGCCGTAACGGCGGACCGCCTCACGCATGTGATTCCCGACGCCATGAAGCCGCGCGTCTACAAGCCTACCGTCTCCTCCTACCGCCGGGGGGATCTGAAGGCCATGATCGGGGAACTGGAGGCCGAAGCCGCCGCGCTGGATAGCGACGAGACCATGCTGCCTGCGGAACGCGACCTGGTACGGGTTGACCTGCGCAAGCGCGTCTCGGCCGCGCGCACGGAGCTGCACCGGCGAATGGCGCTGGGCTTCTCGCCGCTGGTCTTCATCCTGCTGGGCATGCCGCTGGGCATCCGCTCCAGCCGCCGCGAGTCGACTGTCGGCATCGCCATCAGCATGGCCGTGATGGTGCTCTACTACTCGCTGCTGATTATTACCAAATCGGTGGCCAAGCGCCCGGAATACTACCCGCACCTGCTGGCCTGGCTGCCGACAGTCGTCTGCCTGGTTCTGGCGGCCATCCTGATCCGCCGCAACCGCTAGGCTGCCGCCGCGGCGTGATATTCCAAGGTGAAGCCTTCCGCAGGGCACCGCACGGCAGTTTGCCCTGTTTGCAACTGGATCTGCTCCTACTCCTTGATATACGCATGATGATGAAATGCATTGCGTTTAACGCTCATTGATAAATCAGCATAAAGCTGACTTCATGTTATCCAAAAATATGGTACAATCATCAATTATAAGTCCGCTTGCGGTTACACGTGCGGGGCTGTTTTGTGTCATACGGTGCGACAAGCGCGATCAAACAAGTTGTTTGCATCTGCGTTACATACAGAGAATGCGCCTGAGTGCAGAAGGGACTGGGACTGAAATGAGCCCACAGCCGGAAATAAAAGCGATAGAGGCAAACGGCCGCTTGAAGCCGCGTCGTAAGATCATGCTTGTCGACAGTCAGCCGGTGGTAGGCTACGGCCTCAAGATGTTGTTTCAATCAACGGATGATTTGGAGCTGACTGACCAGGCAACCTGCGTAGCCGACGCTCTGACGCTGCTCAAAGGCGGCATGCCCAATCTTGTTATGCTGGGCTTGATAGTGCCCGGGGCGAGCGGGCTCGACCTTTTGAGGAACCTTCATAACAGCCATCCCAATCTGCCGATTCTCGTTTTTTCAATGTTTAACGAAAGCGACTTTGCCAAGCATATGCTTCAGGCCGGTGCCAGGGGATATGTGATGAAGCAGGAATCCTGCGAAGAGGTGCTGGTCGCAGTCCGGTGTGTGCTGGACGGAGGTGTCTTTGTCAGCCCCAGCCTGACCACGCGCCTGATCGCCTCGCTCGTGCCCGGTGCCGCGCCTGAAAACAATGGCGTTGAGATGCTTAACGCGCGTGAGTTGCAGGTTTACAGCAGGATCGGCAGCGGCATGACCACGCAGAAGATCGCCAGTCAGCTCAATCTCAGCCCTAAAACCGTGCAGACCTACCGCGAGCATATCAAGGAAAAGCTGGGGCTGCACACGGCCGCCGAGCTGATCCATTCCGCCACGCTCTGGCTCAGGGAGCAGTGTGAAGGCTGATGAGGCTAACGGGCGGTAAAGATAGAAGGCACGAACGCCGTTGCTAATTCAGGCAGCCCCCTGGCTCTACCAATACTGTAGGCTGTTTGCTGCAAAAACAGTCAGCATTTTGCTTAATGATGGCTGGCAATGTCTTATTGAGCTTTAGTGTTTTTCATTGGCAATATTTCGGCTTACTACTAATTGCGAGGTAAACGCCCATGTGATTAAATACCCCCATGGCACAATTTATAAACCACACGGATAACAAATTCGCAGCGCTGGCTCCACAGCCGGTGCCGCGTATGGCATGCCGTGTGTGAAAAATACATCTTGATCTTTGTGCATAACGCTTATCGTAACAATCCATGATGGCACAGAGAATCGGGTTTAACGGGGGAATACGCACTTCGGCTTGCGTCTAAGATCCATTGGGCAGCGAGGGGAGGCGCTATACTTAAGGCATGAATAACAGGAGGAAACTCGGCAGACAGCCGGAATGGTTCTCTGCGCGCGGCAAGAAGACGCTAGGCCGGCTCTCTTGCGCCTTTCTCCTGGGGTGTGTTCTGCTCGCGGGATTCGCTGCGGCGTCGCCTGCTCCGCCGGTTCCCGGTTCGGATGATCCGAACTTCGTGAAGGCCTCGCTGTTGATCATCGGACCGGGTGACGCTTCA
>JAAYLN010000019.1 GCA_012521875.1 Lentisphaerota bacterium
CTTCGCCCTGCCGCAGGTGACACTCTCGGACCACCTGCCGCTCATCTGCGACTTCGAGCTGCCGGAGCAGGCCACCCAGGGCACACCATGAAACTGCTGCGCACAATCAAGCCAACAATCACGCCTTTCGAGCTGAACCCCGGTGACACGCTCGATCTGACGCTCACCACCGGCCGTCGCTGGCACATGGAGCTCGTCAACGCCACGGCCGGGGTCGTGGCGCGGGGCTTCGACCGCTACCGCTGCCGCAACCACGCCGCCGGCGACATCACGGTCTATGCCTTCACCGCCGTCGTGCGGATCAATGGCCGCGAGCACACACTGCGGCGCGAGGTCGGCTCGCAAGCCAGCTTCTACGAGCCATGGCTGATCGACGGTGTGCGCCTCTGGTTCGATGCGGCCTCCTGCGCCTTCAAGGACAACGGCGGATTCATGGAGGAGAAGGACTGGCAGGGCGGACTGCTCTGCAAGCCCTTCAGGCTGACCCGCTGGGCGCTCCAGCAGGAGGGGCTGCCCATCTGCCCCGAACCGCTCGGCGACTGGTATCCGAACCCCGCCGGCACGCTCGACATCCGCAACTGCTACACGGGCGAGGACTGCTGGATGGGCCCCTACAACGGCGGCGCGGCCCACGGAGGACTCGATATCAACATGCCGGCCGGCACGATCCTCACGGCACCCTTCGACCTCGACGACCACTTCCTCTACGACAGCCTCGCGGCCGGCGCCAACAACAACCGCTGGCTCGCCACCCGGCGCTGGGCGGATGGCGCGACATGGGAGATCCGCACCTCCCACCTGATCGACATGATCACCCCGGAACGCACGCCGCTGGCGCGCGGCACCCCCTACGCCACCACGGCAGGCACCTTTGTGGGCTATCACGAGCACACGCACTTCGTCTGGCGCGTATTCGAGCAGGGCGGCACCTACTTTCTTGATCCCTGGATCCTGATGCACGAGATCTGGGCACAACGCCCCACGCAAGCGGGATAGGCCTGCCTTGTTGCGGGCGTTGCCCTGCGCTGGTATATCCCGCCCCTTCAGGGCTTTCATCAACTTTGTCGCGAGCCTTGTCGGTAACTTTGTCGAAAGCTAAAGATTAAGCTGGTGGAGTAAGCGTGCCGTTTAAGAGTGAGTTTAAGTGCGGCTGTTTTAAGTGGGTGCTTCGCGCTCACAACACCTTGTCCCCACACCTTGTCTCCACACTTTGTCTCTTTACGCTTCGTCTCCACACTTTGTCCCTACGCTTTGTCGAAAGCGAAAGAGAGCGCGCTGGAGTCTCAGTCTATTCTTTTCGTACTCAAGCCCCGGCACTGCCGATCCTGCCGGAACTGCCGGCGGAGGGCAAGCGTCGGCTTGCCCGCGCACCCTCGCAACCTCGGACGAGCAGACGCTCGTCCCTCCCGTGGCTGCGGCCTTGGCACTAAGTTTGGTGCCCCGCCGCGGCTAGCCGGGGGACGGCTTCGCCCCACCTGTGCTGGCGCGCCAGCACTACCTGATCAGTATCAGCGTGCCGCCTGTTGGCAGTTGGTGGAAGCCGATATCGCAATGCCTGGTGTTGTGACTGCGGGGATTGCCGAAGAAATCGGTCTCGGCGGCCATCCAGGCCTGGTAGAGACCGGCGTCGCGGCAGGGGCTGTTCCGCTGCAGACGGAAGTCGCCGGATGCCGGATTCTTGAAACAGGGATCGTTGGTGACGCTGTCGAAACCAAACACAACCGGAATGCAGCAGTTGAAGCAGTTGTTCGTGTAGCCGACCACGTTGTGGTCACGGCTCGCGGGATCGTCCACCCCCGCATCGAAGTTGTCCCATACGATGCTGTTCACCAGCGAACCGGAGCGCACGGAGACGCCGCCGCATCCCTCCCTGGTCCCATGCGTGGCCGTTCCGGTGGCATTGCTGACTACCGTGCAGTTGCGGACAGTACCACCTTCTACCAGCACACCACCGGCGCTCTTGGCCTTGTTGCCAATCACCAGCGAGTTCTCGAGAATGGCGGAACCCGAGACCACGATGCCGCCACCGCTCCCGGTGTAGGAGAAGGTCTGGTTGTTGACAATTATAGACTTGGAAACCCTGGCTCGCCAGCCCGTGATCCACGCCCCGCCACCTGCCTGGTTAGCCAAACCCTGGCAATCAGTCACCTTGCCTTTGGTGAAGGTGCCGCCGTTGCCGTAGATGTAGAGGCCACCGCCACGATTGTAGCCATTGGAAACGCAGACGCCTTCGACATAGGCATCGAGGCCATTGATCTCCAGTACCCTCCGGTTGCGGTTGGCATAGAAGCAGGTGGCGTCCATGCCCGCACCGATAAGCCGCTGTCCATCGCCGACAAATATCGTGCCGGTGATGCGGTAGCGCCCTTCGCCGACATGCAGCGTCACGCCCGGCCTGAGCACCCCGCTTACGGCCTCATTGATGTTGGAGGCCGCCGTGGCAGGCGTATCGTAGGGCCACTGGGCACCGGTGGAGTTGATGTTAACATAGGCCTCGGTGGGATAGACCGTGACGAAGCCGAGAGGCTCCTCACGCGTGTAGTCAACCCCGTCGTAATTCAGAACCAGCTTGACGCTGTGCCTGCCGACCCCGAAGGTCTGCTGGATGACGGTGCCCGTGCCCGCCGCCACGGATGAGCCGTCAAAGTACCAGGTGCAGGTACATTCCTCGATGGGGGCATTCTGCACGGTGGCGGTAAAGGTGAACTCGTATTCGCCGGCGACTTCATAGCAGTCCGCCACAATGCCGGGCGCCACCTTGGATACGCAGTATTCAATTGCGCCGATGTCAACCGTGTCGTTGAAGATGCGCGGCTGGCCGAGATAGTCCCTGGTCGAGACAACATGGTCGTTGCATCCCAGATCAATGCACATGGCGCTAGTGGCAGCGCTAAGCTTGTAGTACGGCAGGACATAGGGCGCAGAGGATTCTACCTGCGCGTTGGCCCCGATAGCCACCGTCGAGCAGCAGTTGCTGAAACTGGTGGCATCCGGACGCGTCGATCCGCCTTCGGATCTGAGGTTGTTTTCGCCGGACGTGGAAGTGTTGGCATAGGAGATTGTATTAAGGACATAGCCCGCATTGGCCGTCCGGTAGAGTCCCCCGCCGGAATATGCCTTATTGTCAGCTATCGTGCAGTTGACGACCTTGGCGTTTGCGATGCTCTTCGCCAGATAGACACCGCCGCCGATAGCGCCCGAGTTGTTGAGATTTCCGACTGCGTTGGAAATCACGAGGCAGTCCGCTAGCGTGCCGTAATCCATGTAAACACCAGCGCCTTTACCGGGGCCGACCGAGTTACCGCAGTTCATGATGCAGGAATGTGTACAGAGCGCATTGTCCGAGGAGAGCCGCAACCCGCCGCCATCCGCCGAATTCGTTCCGGACTTGCTGGCGTTGATGGTGCAGTTCGAGACCGTGCCGCCACCCCCGGCGATATAGATTCCGCCGCCCGTACGGCTAGCATAGCCACCGGTCATGAAGAGCCCGGCCACCAGAGCCTCGGCATGGCCGAGGTAGAAAAAGCGCCTGTAGCTGGCGGCCTTGACAATCGTTGCATCACGCTCTCCGGTGCCGATGATCTTGATCGCATCAACCAAGGCGTAGGAGTCGGAGAGCGTGTAGGTGCCGTTGGTGACGTAGATGGTGGATGGTGGAGCCCTCGCCGGCCAGTGCAAGCGCCGCGTCAAGCGTCTGCGCGGCAGTCGCCGGTGAGGTGTATGGGGGAACCGGGTTGACGCTGTCGTCATCCACATACATGGGGCCGCTGCAACTGACGCGGATGGCATCCGGCAGCGTGCAGGTGAGGTTGGTGCCGTTGGCGAGCGCCACGCTGGCCGTGAGCGAGTAGGTGCCGAAACCGAAGGTGTGGGTAAACGAGGAACCGGTCTGCTCCAGTCCCTCCCAGGTGATGGTGGCACCGGTCAGATCGTAGCCGTTCGCCGTCAAGGTCACCGTCGCATCAAGCGCATCGCAGCCGCTATAGGCACTGGTTCTGACACCAAGGGCGTTCCTAGTGGCGTCGAAAGGCAGGTAGCCGAGGTCGCCGCCGTCCGTGCCGGCACCGATGCAGGGTGAACCCGGCATCAGCGAGTAGTCGCCGTTGACGGCGTCGGTGAAGCAGGGGTTGGCATTGACTGGATTGGTGCCGAACGCGCCGGTCGTGCAGAGATTGGTTACCAGGGCGCCGGCACCGATTGAGACGTTGGGGCGTCCGTCCGAAGAGTCGCGCAAGGCGACATTCCCCCACACGATCGTGTCCGTGACGATGCAGTTGGCACTGTCGGTGACATAGAGCGGGTAGTGCGAAACCGTATTCCCGGCGATGGTGCAGTTCTTCACCGTACCCTTCACGAGATAGACGACACCAAGCGTGTTGATACTATCGGCAAAATCCGAGCGATAGCAGCCGGTCACCAGCGAGTGTTCCAGCGTGCCGTTATTTATGTAAACGCCGACTGCATAATTGCCACCGGTCAGCCGCGTTGCGCAGTTCCTGATAATGCAGCCGGTGATGCGTCCACCGCCGTTGATGTAGGCGCCGACTCCGTAAATAGCGCTGTTACCCGTGACATAGGCGGCCTCGATGATGCAGTTGGTCAGCGTGCCGCCGGAGGACATCCACACGCTACCACCCTTATTGTTGGTACAGCCGCCGCGGTAGACGCGCACGCCTGCCACAGTCGCGCCGGAGTTGCTGAATTTAAAGAGCGGTGAAGTGGCAGTCCTTTGCGCTCCATCCAGTGTGACATCCTCCGGGTTGCCGGAGAAGCCACGCACCGTGATGGCACGGGTCAAATCAATGGTTGCCATAATATCATACGTGCCATTGGTGATGACCACCTCGTCGCCATCGTTTGTCGCCGCCGCCACGCCTTCGGCAACGGTCTTGAAGGCATTGCTCCAGGCGGAACCATCGCCCGAAGCCGCAACGCTTCCATCAACGTAATACGTGGTGGCCGCCTGCGCATTGATCGTGATTGCCACCGCCAGAACAAGAAACGCTCTAAGTTTATGCATGGCTCCGTCTTCCGTTTGAAAGTGGCGGTTCAGGCAATGGTCATGCATGCGCGCCCGCATGGCGCGCAACCCAGTGGCAGCAATAACCATCAAACCGCCATTATGGGTTAAGGTAACAGATCGATAAGATAGCGTCAACAGCCGGTTTGCAATTGTTCCGGGCTGGTATATCGCGCTTCTTCAGGGCTTTCATTAGCTTTGGCCCAAGCTGCTCCAGTCACCGGACACGGAGGTCCGGTGCTACGAGAATGACCCGGCGGAGCCGGGAGCAATGCCGGGCAGGGAGCGGGGCGATGGAGTAAGCGGGTGGATGAAGCGTGCCGATTAAGAGTGAGATTTAGAGTGGGTTTAGAGTGGGTGCTTCGCGCTTACACTTTGACTCTACGCTTTGTCCCTTTTCACCATGTCCCCACACTTTGTCGGCTACGCTTCGTCTCCACACTTTGTCCCTACGCTTTGTCGAAAGCTAAAGTGCAAGCTCAAGCGGCTGAAGTGTTCAAGACCAGGCTCTCTCGTCCTCGTCCTCGTCCTCGTCCTCGTCCTCGAGCCCCGGAACTGCCGATCATGCCGGTACTGCCGGCGGGTGGGGCAAGCATCTGCTTGCCCGCGCACCCCCCGGACGAGCAGACGCTCGTCCCTCGTGCGCCCAGCATGGGCATGTACTAACCAACTGAAAGGAGTTGATCGTAAGCAGTGACAGCAAACGTAGCGAACGGCAAGGCCGCGACCGCAAGGGAGCGAGCTGAAGGAAGCCGCTAGCAAAGGCACGGCCGCAGGAACACGAACAGGCAGCGAGGCAGTGTGCGGGCGATGAGTGTGCGAGAGAACACGAAATCCGACAGTCACCGAAAGACGCACGGTGTAGAGCCTGGCGGCGCGGGCCGGTAGTACATGCACCTTACCTGGGGAGGCCCCGGACGTGAGAGCGCCCGGGGAGTCAGCAGAAGCCATAGTAGCGTGGACGCCCGCCGAAAGGCGGGAGGAGCGAAGGGCCGAAGGACAACGAGAGTGCGATCGGTCAACCGTCTTGGAAGGACGGCGGGGAGAGCCGTGAAACAAGGGGGCGCAACAACTGCGGTAGCCACCCCCGCGGCGCGGCGGACGGTGCCGGTGGATTCCGGCACCCGTCCACAAGCGCGCGGCTCCAGTCCGACTTCCAGCGACAAGGAGACAGCAGAAGATGCACAATGAAGAGAACACGGGAACGGCAACACTGGAGACGGTGCTGTCGAGCGAGAACATGCGGGAGGCCTGGCGTTCGGTGAAAGCCAACGACGGAGCCCCCGGTGTCGACGGACTGGATGCCAAGGCGACGCTGGAACACCTGCGGACGCACTGGGGCGGAATCCGTGCCAAGCTGCTGGCCGGGGAATACAAGCCCGGCGCGGTGCGTGCGGTGGACATCCCGAAGGCAAGCGGCGGCACGCGCCGTCTCGGCATCCCCAACGTACAGGACAGGCTGATTCAACAGGCCATCCACCGGACACTGTCCCCGCTCTGGGAGGCGGAGTTCAGCGGGCACAGCCACGGCTTCAGGCCGGGGCGCAGCGCGCACGACGCCATCCGCGAGGCGCAAGGATACATCCGCGAAGGGAAGGTGTGGATAATCAACATCGACCTGAAAGGGTTCTTCGATGAGGTGAGCCACGACATTCTGATGCGGCTGGTCGCGCTGAAGGTGCGGGACAAGCGGCTGCTGCGGCTGATCGGCAGATACCTGCGGGCAGCGATGCAGTTCCCCGACCGGAGCAGGGAGAAGCGCACGAAGGGCACGCCGCAGGGCGGCCCGCTGTCGCCGCTCCTTGCCAACATCTACCTCGACCCGCTGGACAAGGAGATGGAGGCGCGCGGACTCTCGTTCGTGCGCTATGCGGACGACATAGCGGTGTTCGCCTCAAGCGAGCGCTCCGCCGCCCGCATCCTTAAGCGCCTTATAAAGTGGATCGAGAAGCACCTCAAAATCCCCGTGAACCGGGACAAGAGCGGAAGCGGGCCGGTGGACGAGAGCGCGCTGCTGGGGTTCCGGCTTGGCCGGGACGGCGGCGTGTACGTCTCGCCGAAATCCATAGCGGAGCTCAAGACCGAGGTGCGCCGGTTGTGGGACGCGCGGCAGAACCGGACGGAGGAGGGACTGGCCGCCCAATGGGGCAAGTTCATCAATGGCTGGTGGGAATACTTCAAAATCGCGGACAGCGGGTACGAACCGCGCAACCTGAGCGGCTGGATACGCCGCCACATGCGCAAGTGCTTCTGGCTGCGGTGGAGAACGCCGAAAGGGAGACTCAACGCCCTCGCACGCCACGGAGTGAAGGGGCGCTCCCTTGGAATCGCCTACACCGGACTGGGCGCGTGGCGCGTTGCTCGATCACACGCGATGCAACACGCGCTGAAGAACTCGACACTCAACGCGATGGGGTTGTCCATGCCGTGGGACTTCGCGAGGGCACATGTGTGACCCTTGCCGTGTCCAACCGCCGGATGCGGATCCGCATGTCCGGTGGTGTGGAAGGGGCGCTGGGCGCAATCCCATGCGCCCCCATCCGATCCGTGGCTGCGGCCTTGGCGCCAAGTTTGGTGCCCCGCGTGCGGCTAGCCCGACTTCGCCCCATCTCTGCTGGCGCTCTCGCGGAAACAGCCACCAGTGTGGCGCGGACATTCCTGTCTGCGCGGGCAGGCAGGAATGCCTGCCCCACACTACCACGCTCCATCGCTGCGGCTAGCCGGAACGGCTTCGCCCCACCTCTGCTGGCGCTCTCGCGGAAACAGCCCAGCCACTCGCCACCAACCCGACCATCGAGGCTGGTTTTCGACAACCTCGGCATTCTCCGCAACATGTACGGGCGGCACGCATGCCGCCCCCGCCGCCCCGGCGGCGGCACACTGCCTACTGCAACTGCTCCCCCGCATCAATACCACACCTGCCACAGGAACAGCCCCTGTGGCGGTGCGGTGGGCACGCGGGCGGTGCGGGGAGCCTTTTCGGCCAGTAGTTGCGCCACCGCCCCGGGCGGTTCGGCCCCCTGCCCTATGCGCATCAGCAGCCCCACCATGCTCCGCACCTGACGGTACAGAAACCCGCTCCCCTTGACGCGGAACTCGACGCGCTTGCCGTGGCGCCTGAACTCGCACTCCATTATCGTGCGCACGGTGCTCTCGACCGCGCGCTGGGGATTGGCCATGAAGGCCACGAAATCATGCTCGCCTACAAAGTGCGCCGCCGCCTCCTGCAGCGCATCCATATCCAGCGGCCGCCGCACGTGCAGCGCGTAGAGGCGCTTGTGCGGCGGCATCAGGTCGTCGTTCCAGACGAAGTAGCGGTACTCCTTGGCCACCGCGCTGCGGCGCGCATGGAATTGCGCATTGACCACGCGCGCGCCCACGATGCGGATGTCGCCCGGAAGGCGCGCATTGAGCGCCAGCCGCAAGGACCGGGGTGTTATGCGCGTGCCGATATCGACATGCGCCACCTGTCCCATGGCATGCACGCCCTGGTCGGTACGGCCGCTGCCGTGAACCTTGCAGGGATGCCCGACCACCGCCTCCATCCTGGATTCCAGCATCTCCTGGATGGTAAGGTGGTCGGGCTGTACCTGCCAGCCGGCATACGCGGTTCCGTCGTAGGCTATCTTGAGACGGAAGCGGCGCGTGGGAGGGCTAGAGGTATTTGGCGGCATCGGGACGGCGCGCGATCCGTTGAACCATCTGCTTCACTTCCTGCGCGCGTTCGCGGGGGCAGATCAGCGTGGCGTTATCCGACTGGATGACCACCAGATCATGCACGCCGATGAGCGCCGTCAGGCGGTTTTCGGAGACGACGATATTGCCACCGCTGTCGATCGACTCGCTGGAGCCGATGACCACGTTGTTCTTCTCGTCGGCGGCAAAGTGTCCGGCCACCGCTGGCCATGTGCCGACATCGTCCCAGCCGAAGGCCCCATAGGCCATGATGATGTTGTCGGCCTTCTCCATGACGGCGTAGTCTATGGAGACTTTGACCAGGTTGGCGTAGGCGACCTCCAGCAGCGCCTGGAGATCGGCGCTTGACTGGGCGGAGGCGGGAATGTCGATCAGCACCTGCAGTTCGGGCACATGCTCGGCGATCGCCGCCTGCATCGTGCGCACATGCCAGATGAACATGCCGGCGTTCCAGCAGTAGTTGCCGCTGGCGACATACTGGGCGGCGCGCTGGGCGTCGGGCTTCTCGACGAAGCGTTTGGCCTTGTTGAAGCGCGTGGCGGTACGGAACTCGAGCGCCTCGCCGGCCTCGATATAGCCGAAGCCGGTCGCGGGATAGGACGGCGGGATGCCGATGGTCACGATATGCTCCCCCTGCGCGGCGGCGGTGAAGCTGTCGCGCAGTGTCTGGCGGAAGGTCTCGATATCGGACATGAGCTGGTCGGCAGTGAGAATGGCCGCCACGCCCTCCGGATCGCGCGCGGCGACAAGGCCGCAGGCCAGCGCGCAGGCGGCGGCGGTGTCGCGGGGCACCGGCTCGCCGATCAGGTTCTCCGGCGGCAGTTGGCGCGCGACATCGGCGGTCGCATCGAGCAGGTCTTCCGCCGTGATGATCAGCGTCCGCTCGGGCGGCACCACGCCCTCGAGGCGTTCGAGCGCCAGTGCGATCAGCGGACGGCCGCCGAAGAGCGAGATGAACTGCTTGGGACGCGCCGCCGTGCTAAGGGGCCAGAAACGCTCGCCACGGCCACCGGCGAGGATGATTGCGTAGTTGTGTGGGTTCATTGCTTTTCCTTCTGGTAGTCGTAAAGCCATCCGATCCCGTAGAGCGTTAGATCGGGATCGATGACGAAGTTCATGTTGAGCGGGTTGGCAAAGCGCGCGGCGAAGCCCCCCGTGGCAATCAGACGCGGCTCGCCGTCTTCAATCAGCGGCAGGAGCCGTGTCACCGTCTCGCGTAGTGTACCACAAAAGGCCGCCTCAATGCCAAACCGCATCGCCCCCTGGGTATCCTTGGGCAGGCGCGGGGCCGGCCGCAGCCACCATTTGACGTCGGGCAGCAGCGCCGTGTAGTCGTAGAGCGCGCGCGCCATGATGTCGGGCCCCGGTCCGATGACACCCGTGAAGAAGCGCCGGTCGGACGAGATCAGGTCGTAGGTCACAGCCGTGCCGATGTCGATGACCAGTGCCGGTGCCCCGTAGCGTGCTAGGGCTCCCGCGATGTCGGCCAGGCGGTCGGCACCGGTGGTTTCGGGGTGCCTGTAGTCGAGCTTCATCGGCAGGCGGATGGTGTGCGTCAGCAGCAGGGTGTCGAGTCCCGTCTCGCGCTTGACGAGCCGCTTCCACGCGTCGTTGGCCGCCGGCACGACCGAGGCCAGCATGGCACCATCGAAACGCCGCCGTCCCTCCACGACACGCCGCACGGCCGCCGCGCAGCGCACAGCATCGTTCTTGATGCCACCGCTGATCGAGGTCGCGCGCGTGATTCGTCCGTTGGCATAGCAAGCGACGGTCGTCGAGCTGTTTCCCGCATCAATGACAAGTACGGCCATACGTTCCTCTCATTTCTCAAACCACCGACCACTCCAGCGCGAGGTCGACCGCCGGTGCCGAATGGGTCAGGCAGCCGAGCGACAGGGCGTCGACGCCCGTCGCCGCGACATCGCGCGCCCGTTCTAGAGTGATGCCGCCCGAGGCCTCGGTGAGCGATATGCCCTTGGCCAGCTTCACACACTCGGCCATCATTTCGCACGACATGTTGTCGAGCAGCACCCACTCAGGCCGGGCGCGCAGGGCGCTCTGCAGCTCCTGGATGGTCTCGACCTCGACCTCGACCACCAGGTTTGGGAAGCGCTCGCGGGCCGCCTGTACCGCGAGGTCGAGGCGGTCGGGATCGTTGCCGGCCCAGAGGCGGCGGTGGTTGTCCTTCATCAGGATGCGGTCGTAGAGCGCAAACCGGTGATTGACCCCGCCGCCGCAACGCACGCTGTACTTCTCGAAGAGGCGCAGTCCCGGCGTGGTCTTGCGCGTATCGAGCACCTGTGTGCCGAACTCCCTGACCGCCGCCACGAAGCGGCGCGTCAGGGTGGCGATGCCGCACATGCGCTGCATGAAGTTGAGCGCGGTACGCTCGCCGGTGAGGATGGCGGCGGCCGGTCCGCGGAAACGCAGGATGGGGCCGCCGATCGGCGCCTCGCAGCCATCCGGCACGATGGTCTCGCATACAATTGATGGATCGATCCGTTTCAGCACGGCGGCAGCCACACCGCCACCCGCCACGCGGCACGCCTGGCGGGCGAGGATCTCGCCGGTCGCCTGGATGCCGGGATCGACCAGCGCTATGGTTGTGGCGTCGCCGGGACCGACATCCTCCTCGATGGCGCGGTCAATCGCCTCGTGTACACGCGGATCGGCAAGCAGATCAGGCAGCAGCATCAGCAAATCCTCCAGTGGCTCTCCATCTCGACGCAGCCGTCGAAGGTCAGCCGGTTCTCCACCTCGAACGACAGCGCATGGTCGACACGGTGGTAGTGTGTTAGATGATCGGACGAATGTACCGCAAAGGAGATCAGGTAGTGGCCGCTGGCCAGTCCCAGGCGCGGCAGCTCAACCTCGATGCTCCCCTGCCCCGCGACTTCCGGCACGGCAAAGCCGGCGATCTGCGTGTTGCTGCCATGCACCTCGCGCCCCTGGCGGTCGGAGATGGCGAAGCCGAAGACCGGCGCGGCCACCGGCTGGGCGGCACTGTAGTGCAGGCGCAGGCGCAGGCCCTCGTCGGACGGCACGCAGGTGGCCGGCGTGTTGTCGAGGCGCAGCAGCTCCGTGCGCACCACGCGCACCTCGCCGCTGCCCCATTCACGCCGCGGCGGGGCGTCGGGCAGTCGCGCCGCATCCTGGCGCTGGTAGGCCGAGACCATCTCATCGGGAGTACCGAGCCCCTTCACCTCGCCATGGTCGAGCAGCAGGATGCGATCCGACACCGAGCGGATCGTGTGCATATCGTGCGAGATGATCAGCAGGGTCTTGCCGGCGTTGCGGAAGGCGCGCATCTTGTCGAGGCACTTGCGCTGGAAGGCGGCATCGCCGACCGCCAGCACCTCGTCCACCAGCAGGATGTCGGGATCGACCTCGACGGCCACGGCAAAGCCGAGGCGCACGTACATGCCCGACGAGTAGTACTTGACCGGCTGATCCATGAAGTCGCCGATACCGGCGAAGGCCGCCACGGCATCAAAGCGTTCCGCCATGCGGCGGCGCGGTATGCCCATGATCGCGCCGTATAGAAAGACGTTCTCGCGGCCCGTCAGGTCGGGGTGGAAGCCCGCGCCAAGTTCCAGCAGCGAGGCCACCGTGCCATAGGTGCGCACGGTGCCGCGGCTGGGGCGCAGCGTGCCGGCCACAATGCCCAGCAGCGTGCTCTTGCCGGCGCCGTTGGCACCGATGATGCCCAGCGTCTCGCCGCGGTTCACGGTAAAGGAGACATTCCGCAACGCATGAAAGGGCGGCGCGCGACGGCTGGGACGCAGGGCGTCCAGCACAGTCGATTTTAGTGTGCGTCCGGGACCGTGCATCCTGAAGCGCTTGTCGACGCCCTCGACGATGATCGCCGGCGTGCCGGCCTTTCCGGTATGGGGGGCGCGGTTCATAGCACGTCTCCGAAGTTACCCTCAGACGACTGGAAGAGGGCCAGTCCAGCTACCAGCACACATACGGACACCGCCGCCGAGATGGCAAAACCACCCGCCGCCGGTGCCAGTCCCAGGAAAAAGGCGCGGTAGGCGCCCAGGATGCCGGTCATCGGATTGAGATAGACCAGCCACGGGGCTAAGTCGTAGGCGGCCAGGAACTCGATCTGGCGCGACGCCGGGTAGAAGACCGGCGTCAGGAAGAACCAGGCCATCGAGGCCACGCCGATGATGTGCTCCGTATCGCGGAAGAAGACGTTGGAGGTGGCGATCAGCAGCGCCAGGCCGAGGCAGAGCGCCGTCTGCGCCAGCAGGGCCAGCGGCAGCCAGCCGACCGGGCCGAAGGCCGGACGGGTGAAGGCCAGATAGGCCAGCAGCACCAGCAGTGTCAGCAGGAAGTTGAAGGCGTTGGCCAGCACCATCGCCAGCGGCAGCAGCAGCCTCGGGAAGCGGGCCTTCTTGATGAGGTTGGAGTTGCCCGTGATGGCGTGCAGGGCATCGTTGAAGCAGGTCGCGGTATACTGCCATACGATGATGCCCGTGATCAGGTAGGGCATGAAGTCGAACGTCTCCCCGCCGATCATGCTGGTGCGGATGCCCAGTATGCCGGCGAAGATGGCATAGATGGCGATGAAGCAGATGGGCGTCAGCAGCGACCAGAAGAAGCCCAGCACCGAATTCTTGTAACGGATCTTGACGTTGCGGACGACCAGCATCAGCAACAGCTCGTGCCGTTCAAGCCATGATGTACCCGAAAAGGACATGGTCATATTAGACTATAAAACCCCGCCGGGGGATAGTTCAAAAAACAAGGGCGTGTTGGAAGGGCGAGAAACAGGGTTCGGGGTTCAGGGTTCAGGGTTCAGGGTTCAGTAACGCCGACCGCCCCTGCGGGGCGGTTGGAACAGGCCAGAGACGCCACTATGTCGCGAGCTTTGTCGGTAATTTTGTCGCCTTTGTCGAAAGCGGCTTTTTTCCTCACGGAGGCACGGAGACACAGAGGCGCGGAGAGGGGGTGGGAGAGAACCGTTTGCGACACAACTCAGTTGTATCGCAGAAGAGGGTAAAAATGTTCCAAAGTTATGGGCCGGCGCCTGTACCGAACCACCCCGCACGCCGCACCGGCACAGGCTCACGGTACGGCAACCGAGAGGTAGGGCGAGCCGTCCACGTCACGCCGCTACGCGGTGTGACCGGCGAGCCGCACAAAGGCGATGAACCGCCAAGACGCCAAGAGCGCCAAGTGAATTTCGTAATTTTACATTTGTGATTTGCGATTGGAGAGCTCGCGCTCGTTCTCGTCCTCGAGCCCCGGTACTGCCGGTATTGCCGGCGGTGGCAAGCGTCTGCTTGCCCGCGAAACCGAGGACGCGCAGACGCTCGTCCCTCCCGTGGCTGCGGCCCCGGCGTTTTGTCTGATGCCCTGCGTGCGGCTAGCCGGGACGGCTTCGCCCTACCTGTGCTGGCGCGCTTCTGCATGAGCGCCTCCCTCAGTGTGGCGCGGACATTCCTGTCGTGGAAGACAAGGTGTAGGAGACAAGATGCAAGCGCGGAGCACACACTCTAAACCCTCTCTTAAACTCACTCTTAAACTCATTCTTAATCGGCACGCTTACTCCACCCGCTTAATCTTTAGCTTTTGACAAAGTGTGGGGACAAGGTGTGGAGACAAAGTGTTGGGACAAGGTGTGGAGACAAGGTGTATTGTTTACCCCTGTCACTAGCCGGTTAAGTGCCGCCATGCCGCGGGATTGACCCGCCCCGCCAAACCAAGTACGATTGCCCCCGATTGGCGTATGCTGGCGGGAAAAACAAGATGAAGAGAGACAATGTTGAGCTTGCGGAACGGAATGGACCCTGGCCGAGGGAAAAGGCCTGGGCGTGGCATGACGCGCAGCCTTGGTATCGCGGCTGCAACTACATGCCGGCGAGCGCGGCGAACCGCGTCGACCAGTGGCAGTCGCACGGCAGCGGGGCGCGCTTCGCCGAGGTGGAACGCGAGTTCGCGCTCGCCCGCGAGGTCGGTTTCAATGCGATGCGGCTCATCATCGAGTGGCAGGGTTTTGCCGTCTGGCTGCAGGAGCCGGACGCCTTCCGCGCGAACTTCGAGCGCTATCTCACGTTGCTTGATACGTACGGGATGCGCGCGTTCGTCGTCCTGGGCAACGACTGCTCGCGTCCGAAGTACATGTGGTCAATGCCGCAGCTTGGCGAGCAGTCATACGACATCGGGTACCACGGCGGGCGCAAGAGGACGCAGCATGGCAGCTTCAGCGAACCCGGCTACCTGATGGTGGACGAGCCCGGCTACCGTGAGAAGTTCTTCGCCTTCTGCCGCGAGCTCGTCGGCAAGTACGCGCACGACCGCCGCGTCGCGATGTGGGAGATGTGGAACGAGCCGGGGGCCAGCAACCGCGGCATGATGTCCGCGCAGCTCCTGAAGGATCTCTTCGCGCTCTGCTGGAAGATCGATCCCGACCAACCGCTTGCGGCCAATCTCTGGAGCTCGGGCACCCGGCAGGTGGCGAACGGCGGGGAACCGCCCGAGATACAGCGCCTGGCGCTCGACCTTTCGGACGTCATCGCCTATCACGGCTATCACGACGCGGCGCTTCAGGAGAAGCTCGCGGACGCCTTGTCAAGGCGCTGGGGACGTCCCCTCTACAACACGGAATGGCTCCAGAGGATGGGCGGCTGCGAGTTCCCCGACAACTACGCGTTCATGGCCCGCCGCAAGATCGGCGCGTTCAACTGGGGTCTGGTCAACGGCAAGTACCAGACGCACGAGCCGTACGAGCCGATGTGGAAGACCAAGTTCGACTTCCGGGGCGGCGATC
Organism: Lentisphaerota bacterium; assembly: GCA_012521875.1. Classification (GTDB taxonomy): domain Bacteria; phylum Verrucomicrobiota; class Kiritimatiellia; order RFP12; family JAAYLN01; genus JAAYLN01. The sequence continues at coordinate 15,498 of JAAYLN010000019.1, forward strand.
CGACGCGCTGGTTCCACGACCTCTTCCGCATCTCGCACCATCCGTACGATCCCTACGAGATCGCCGTGGCGCGCAACATCAACGCCTGGGCGGATCTCGACAGCAAGGGCGAGTCGCTGCGCGCGAAGATCGCGCGGTCATGCAAGATCACGGACGAGGACATGTGGTACGGCTACCGGCGCACGAAGTTCGACTTCGGCGGACGCGGGGCGTGGATCGTCGAGCCCTCGACCTTTGCCGCCGGGGGGATGCCCTGGACCTGGACGATGCAGTGGGCCGAGGCTTTCGTCGACCGCACGGGCGTGCTTGATCTTCTCAAGCGCGGCTACCACCACGTGACGATCGACCTTTTCGATACGCGCATGGACGGGAACGGCCTCGAGGCGGCGGCCGCGTACCAGGCGTTTCTCGTGAAGGAACTCGGCTTCGCGCCGAAGGCCAATCTCGTGGGAATGAGCTGGGGCGGCTTCTTCTCGACGCGCTATGCGGCGGCCTATCCGGAGAACGTGCGCAGGATCTGTCTTGACGCGCCGCTCCTCAACTTCGACGGCTTCGCCAATCCCGACTACGGGCGCATCGGTATCTGGGCGCACCGCAGGCCGGCGGACGGCGTGTGGTCGCAAGACCCCGAATTGCCCATCAACAAGGCGGAGGAGATCGCGGCCGCCGGGATACCCGTCCTGCTCGTCTACGGCGGCGCGGATACCGTTGTTCCGCCCGCGCATAACTGCCTGCCTTTCGCGGAGCGCTTCAAGGCGGCGGGCGGCACGCTCACGGAAATCCCGCGTGATCTCTTCGGACACCATCCGCACGGGCTCGACCCGGACAAGCTGAAGCCCATCGTCGACTTCCTCGGGCCGGATGAGCAGGCGTAGCACGGGCATCCTGCCCGTATTCCGGGGCGGGACGCCCATGCCACGGGGGAACCTGCAAAGGCGCAAGGAACGCCAAGGTAAGCGGTGTGACCGGCGAACCGGACAGTTGATAAACCGCCAAGACGCCAATAGCGCCAAGTTTAAGTCAATATTCCGACTAGCCGCCCCGGCCAGAGTACCGCCTTCAGGCGGAAGTGGTTCAGGGGCTTCAGCCCCGTTCCCATGCCCTTTTTTCAAGAAAAAAGGGCTTCGCGGGTCTGAAGGCCCTTGTTGACTTCCGGCTGAAGGGGGTGTTGACTTATTGCAAATCCCTGCTGCATTTTTATCAGGAACTCATGAAATCAGGAATTTGTTTGTGGATACCGCGCATTCTTGCACTTATCTTGAGTTCTTGAGTTCCTGATTAATCCGCGCGGACAATAAATCAACAGTCCCTGAAGCCGGTACTCCGACGCGACTGCGGCACCCACGTAGATACTGTACCGTCAGCCGCGCAAGACCAACCACAAAGGCAGCACGGTACGGCGGGCACGCGGCGGGGACGCCGCGTCTACCACGCTGCCCCTTCAGCCTTACCCACCGCCCCGCGTCCCCTCACCCTTTTACACTCTCCTTTTACACTCTTCGATCATACGACTAGGTCGTATGATCAACAAGCGCGACAAACGACGACAGGCGACAACGGCTTGCATCCGGCAAACAACCCTTCTTCCCCAGCACTATATCCCGCCCCTACAGGGCTAGTCGTTTTTAGCCCCATTACCCAGGGCGTTGCCCTGGGCTGGTATATTTCGCCCCTTCAGGGCTTTCATCAACTTTGTCGCGAGAGCTTTGTCGGTAACTTTGTCGCCTTTGTCGAAGGCAACAGGAAAGCTCACGCGAAGGCGCGAAGCCGGGCCAAGAGCAAGCGGGTGGATGAAGCGTGCCGATTAAGAGTGGGATTAAGAGAGGGTTTGGAGTGGGTGCTTCGCACTACACCTTGTCCCCACGCCTTGTCTCCTACACCATGTCCCCCACCCGTTTCCATCCCGTTTCCCTCCTTGCCCAACGCCCCCTGTCGTGCTAACTTGTTGTTAATCTCCGTGTCTACGCCACGGTCGCCATGGAACCATAGGACTACCGCATGCCGCTCAGTTGGAATGAAATCCGCCAGAATGCCATCCGCTTCTCGCGCGAATGGGCTGAAGAAGGCCGCGAGGTGGCCGAGGCCAAATCCTTCTGGGATGAGTTCTTCGGCGTCTTCGGTGTCCGCCGCCGTCTTCTGGCGACCTTCGAGGAACCCGTCCGCAAGATCAGCGGCCAGTACGGCTACATCGATCTCTTCTGGCCCGGCACCATGCTCGCCGAGCACAAGAGCCGCGGCAAATCCCTCGACGAGGCCGAGTCCCAGGCCTTCAGCTACATTCGTGATCTAGCCCGCGAGCAGCGCATCGAGGAACTTCCCCGTTTCGTCATCCTCTCCGATTTCGAGCGCATCGCGCTGTACGATCTCGAGCCCGAGGATCAACCCAACCTGACGCCCTTCGAACCCCGCCATTACTATAAGAATGAGTTTCCGCTAAAGGAACTCCATAAGCACCTCCACGACTTCGCCTTCATCGCCGGCTACCGGCAGCACCGCCTGCGCGACGAGGATCCCATCAACATCCGGGCCGTCGAGATACTAGGCGATCTCCATGACGCGCTGGCTGCCGGCGGCTACACAGGCCATGACCTTGAGCGCTTTCTTGTCCGTATCCTTTTCTGCCTTTTCGCCGATGATACCGGCCTTTTCGAGCCCGACAGCTTCAAGCTCTTCATCGAGAACCGCACCGCTGCCGACGGCTCCGACCTGGGGCTGCACCTGGCGCAGCTCTTCGAGGTGCTGAACACCCCGATCAAGAACCGCCAGGCGCATCTCGACGAAATGCTGGCCGCCTTCCCGTACGTCAACGGCGAGCTTTTCAAGGAGCGTCTCGCCTTTGCCGCCTTCAACCGCGCCATGCGCGACGCGCTGATGCGATGCACGGAGTTCGACTGGTCAGCCATCTCGCCTGCCATCTTCGGCTCGCTCTTCCAGGGCGTGATGGATCCCGCGGAACGCCGCCAGACCGGCGGACACTACACGTCCGAACGCGACATCCTCAAGGTCGTCAACGCGCTCTTCATGGACGACTTGCGCAAGGAATTCGAGTTCGCCCGGCGCAGCAAGTCCCTGCTCAGGCAGTTCCACCGCAAAATCGGCACCCTCCGCTTCCTCGATCCGGCGTGCGGCTGCGGCAACTTCCTGGTCATCACCTACCGCGAACTGCGCCTGCTGGAAATTGAAGTCCTCCAAGCGCTGTTCGGGGATGAGGTACAACAGGAACTGGACATACAGGTGCTTTCACAGGTGGACGTCGACGCCTTCACCGGCATCGAGATTCAGGAGTGGCCCGCTCGCATCGCCGAAGTCGCCATGTGGCTAATGGACCACCAGATGAACATCCGCCTTTCGGAAGCGTTCGGCCAGTACTTCGTCCGCCTGCCCCTCCGCAAATCCGCCAACATCGTTCTCGGCAACGCCCTGCGGCTCGACTGGAAGGCGGTTCTGCCCCCCGAACAATGTTCCTACGTGCTCGGCAACCCGCCCTTCATCGGCAAACAGTTTCAAGATGTCTCGCAAAAGGCGGATATGAAGTTGGTCTGGGGCAAGGTCAAAGGCGCGGGCGTACTCGACTATGTCACCTGCTGGTATGCGAAGGCAGCCGACTATATACAGGACTCCGCGATCTGCGTCGGGTTCGTTTCGACCAACTCCATTTCCCAGGGTGAACAGGTCGGTGTGCTTTGGAACACGCTTTTCCAACAGAACGTCAAGATTCATTTTGCTTACAGAACCTTCGCGTGGGCAAGCGAAGCACGTGGCAAAGCGCATGTGCATGTGGTGATCATCGGGTTCGGCTGTTTCAACCCGATGCGGAAACGGATTTACGAATGTGACGGCGACAAGGTCACTTGCGAAGAGGTTGAAAATATCAACCCGTACTTGGTCGAAGGCAACGATGTGTTCCCCGTGTCACGAAGTGTGCCGCTGTGCCCTGTACCCAATATGATGTTCGGCAGTATGCCGAACGACGGGGGAAACCTGTTGCTGTCAGATAAAGAAGCTGCCGCACTTGAGAAGGCTTATCCTGCTGCTGCCAAGTGGATACGTCCCTTTATCGGTTCAGAAGAGTTGATTAACGGTTGTCCGCGTGCCTGCTTGTGGCTTGTAGATGTTTCTCCCCACGAGATACGCAATTGTTCCGGCGTGCTAAAACGTGTAGAAGCGGTGCGCGATAAGCGAAGCATCAGCACAAGGGCGGAAACGCAAGCCTTGGCAAAGACACCCGCTTTATTCGGAGAGATACGGCAACCAACCACCCGGTATCTTGCCATCCCAAAAACATCGTCGGAAAGACGGGCTTTTATTCCCATCGCATTTCTTGGCCCTGATGTGATCGCAAGCACTGAGATATTCACCATCCCCGACGCCACGCTGTACCACTTCGGCATATTGACCTCCACCATGCACATGGCATGGATGCGGCAGGTGTGCGGACGTCTGAAATCCGATTACCGTTACTCAGCGGGGCTGGTCTACAATAACTTCCCATGGCCGCGACTCGACCTGCCGCTTCAGGAGGGTGACGTCCGCGTCCGGGAAGCAGCGTCACGGATCTATTGGTCCTCCTATCATGAAGGCGGGGAAGACGAAAACGCCTTCCGCCCACAACCGAAGCCCCCGACCGTCCGCCTGATCGGCGATGCGCGGAAAATAGCGGCAGTTGAGGCCAAGGCAAAGGCCGTGCTCGATGTGCGGGCGCGGCATCCGCTCGCGACGCTGGCCGACCTCTACGACCCGCTGACCATGCCGCCGGATCTGGTCAAGGCGCATGCCGACCTCGACCGCGCGGTGGACCGCTGCTACCGTACCGCACCCTTTACCTCCGAACGCCAGCGCGTGGAGTTCCTCTTCGCCCTCTACGAGCACTACACCTCGCCGCTTCTGCCAGCCACCGAAACAAGGCGCAAGCGCTCAAAGGCACGAGCAGTTTCGTCACCATCCCGCAAAGGCAAGAGGTTTTGAAAGAGTGTGATTACCGTCTCGCCGGACATTCCCCTTGCCGTTTGCGCGCTTCTCATGCATACTATGACTTTTCACAGGCCCAGACGGGTTTTGAGGAGAAGGACGACATGCAGAAGACTTTGGCTTTGCGACTCTACGGCGAGAACGACCTCCGGCTCGAGCGGTTCGAGCTGCCGGAGATTGCCGACAATGAAATCCTGGCGGAAGTAATCTCCAACAGCATCTGCATGTCGGATCACAAGGCGGCCGCGCAGGGCGGACGGCACAAGCGCGTGCCGGCAGATTGCGCCACCAACCCCATCATCCTCGGCCACGAGTTCTGCGGAACGCTGCTGAAGGTCGGCCCGGCGTGGCGTGACCGCTTCCAGCCCGGCCAGAAGTTCGCCATCCAGCCGGCGCTCAGCATGAAGGGGCGCGAGCACATGGCCCCCGGCTACTCCTACCCGCATATCGGCGGACACGCCACGCACGTCATCATCCCCAACGACGTGATGGAGCACAACTGCCTGCTGCCCTACGATGGCGACGCCTTCTTCAAGGCCTCGCTGGCCGAGCCGGTCTCGTGCATCGTCGGTGCCTACAAGAGCAGCTACCACTACACCCCCGGCACCTACGTCCACCAGATGGGCGTGCGCCGCGGCGGCTGCATGGCCGTGCTGGCGGGCGCGGGCCCCATGGGACTCAGCGCGATCGACCTAGCCCTGCATGACGAGACCTACCGCCCCGCCGTGCTGGTCATCACCGACATCGACCAGACGCGCCTAGACCGGGCAGCCGCAATCTTCTCGCCGGCCGAGGCCGCGAAGTGCGGCGTGAAACTGCACTACGTCAACACCACCGCCCACGACGACCCCGTCGCCGCGCTGAAGGCGCTGACGCCCGGCGGCCAGGGCTATGACGATGTCATGGTCTTCGCGCCGGTGGCCGCGCTGGTCGAGCAGGCCTCCGACATCCTGGGCCTCAACGGCTGCCTCAACTTCTTCGCGGGTCCCACCAAGACCGACTTCAAGGCGAAGATGAACTTCTACGATGTTCACTACATGGGTCACCATGTCGTCGGTTCGTCGGGGGGCAACAAGGAGGATCTGCAGGACTCACTGAACCTGATGAGCGCCGGCAAGATCGACCCTGCCGTGATGGTCACACACGTCGGCGGCATCGACTCCGCAGCCGAGACGACCATCAACCTGCCCTCGATCCCCGGCGGCAAGAAGCTGGTCTATACGCACATCTCGATGCCGATGACCGCCATCAGCGACTTCGCCGCCAAGGGCAAGGACAATCCGCTCCTCGCCGGACTGGCGGAAATCTGCGAGCGAAACCGCGGGCTGTGGTCGCTTGAGGCCGAGCAGTTCCTGCTGAAGAACGCCAACGTGATTGGCTAACGCGCGGGGTGCGCTTCACAATTGTGGATGCGCACCCGGAATCCAGTAGCCAGAATCCAGAATTCTGAATGTAACGCTACTCCTTTCGCGTTCCATTTAGTGCCTATGCACCGGTACAAGATTCTGGATTCTGAATTCTGAATTCTGCGATTCAACCTTGTTGAATCGCACTAACGCACAAACGGCGACATCGCGCGCAGCTTGGCCACGATGCGGGGCATGTGCTCCAGCACGTAGTCAATCTCGCGCGCGGTGGTATAGCGGCTGAGGCTGAAACGGATCGAGCCGTGAGCCGCCGTGAAGGGTATGCCCATGGCGCGGATCACATGCGATGGCTCCAGCGAGCCCGACGAGCAGGCCGAACCCGACGAGGCGCAGATGCCCAGATCGCTGAGGTGGTAGAGGATCGCCTCCCCCTCGATCAGCGCGAAGCTGATGTTGGTGGTGTTCGGCACCCGGTGCGCGCGGTCACCGTTGACGCTTGTATCGGGACAGCTCTCCAGCAAGCCTTTCTCAAGACGATCACGCAGGATCGCCACGGTATCGCTCTCCGCCAGATGTTCGCGCGCCAGGTCGCAGGCGCGGGCCAGGCCGGCGATGTAGGGCACGTTCTCAGTACCGCCGCGGCGTCCGTGCTCCTGGTGTCCGCCCACCATGTAGGTCTTCAGGCGTGTACCGCGGCGGATGTAGAGCACGCCGATGCCCTTGGGCGCATGCAGCTTGTGGCCGGCGAAGGAGAGCAGATCCACCGGCACGCGGCGCACGTCGATCGGCACCTTGCCGGCAGCCTGTACCGCGTCGGTATGCAGCACGGCACCGGCGGCCTTGACCATGCGGGCGATCTCCTCCATCGGAAAGAGCACCCCCGTCTCGTTGTTGGCCCACATGAGCGAAACCAGGGCCGGGCCGGATTGCAGCTCGCGGCGCAGATGGTCGAGATCGAGCAGCCCGCCACCGTCGACGCCGATCTCGACGACGCGGTAGCCGTGGTCGTCGTGGAAGTGGCGGCAGGGCCCCAGCACGGCGGGATGCTCGACCCGCGAAGTGATGATCGTGGCGGCAGGACCGAGGATCTCGGCGGCACCGTAGATCGCCATGTTGTTGCTCTCGGTACCGCAGCTCGTGAAGACAATCTCCGAGGGATCGGCGTTGATCAGCGCCGCGACGCGCGCACGCGCCTCCTCGACATCACGCATCACCTCGCCGCCAAAGCGGTGCATGCTCGACGGATTGCCCCACTTGGTGGTGAAGTAGGGCTGCATGGCCGCGATGACCTCCGGCGCGACGGCGGTCGTGGCGTTGTTGTCCAGATAGACGAGCGGCGTGGACATGTCAGCGCTCCTCCTCGACGACGATGTCGCTGGAGACGAGCTCGCGCAGCTTGGCCTCGACAAGACCACTGCGGGTCAGCTCGGCACTCTGGCAGCCGGCGCACATGCCGCGGAAGGCGATGATCACGCGCGGGCCGTCGATGTCCACCAGCTCGATGTCGCCCTGGTCGCGGCGCAGCACGGGGCGGATCTCGCGCTCGATGACATCCTGGATCATCTGTATGCGCTGCAGATTGGTCAGCTTGCGCTCGGGTCTGGGCGCGCTCTTGCGCGCCTGCCGGTCGGCCAGCTCCTGGTCGAGCAGCGCCTGCAGGTCGGGCTTGCACTGGCCGCAGCCGCCGCCGGCCTTGCAGAAGTTGGTGATCTGCTCGACACTCGTCAGGTTGTTCTCCCGCACCACGCGCAGCACCTCCTGCTCCGAGACGCCGAAGCAGGCGCAGATGATCTTCTCGTCGTGCAGGTCGCGCACCACCGTCTCGCCCGTGCGGTAGTTGTGGATGGCGGCCTCGAGCGCCTCGCGCCCCATCACGGAGCAGTGCATCTTCTGCTCCGGCAGGCCGCCCAGATAGTCGGCGATCTGCTGGTTGGTGATCTGCTCCGCCTCCTCGATGGTCTTGCCGAGCACCATCTCGGTCAGCGCCGAGGAGGAGGCGATGGCGCTGGCGCAGCCGAAGGTCTTGAACTTGACCTCGGCGATCCGCTTGTCCGGCCCCAGCTTGAACATCAGCGTCAGCGCATCGCCGCAGGCGAGCGAGCCGACGGTGCCGACGCCATCCGGGTTTTCAATCGTGCCGACGTTCCGCGGATTGCGGAAGTGATCCAGAATCTTTTCCGTATAGTCCCACATGTCTAGCTCCCCTCGCCCATCGCCGCGGCGCGGCTCAATGCTTGAAACTGCGCTGCCCGGTGAAGACCATCGCCACGCCGGCCTCGTTGCAGCAGTCGATCACGTCCCAGTCGCGCAGCGAGCCGCCCGGCTGGACAATGGCCGACACCCCTTCGCGGATGCCGACCTCGACTCCGTCACGGAACGGGAAGAAGGCGTCGGAGACCATGCAGCTCCCCTCCAGGCCGCCGTGGCAGGCGGCGACCTCCTCGTCCAGTTCGGCGCGGCGCGCGGCGTCCGGCAGCTCGTTGTAGGGCTTGCCGAAGCGCTCGAATGAGAGCCAGTCGGCCAGCTTGCGGTAGGCCTTGTCGCGCGCGATCTCGGCCACGCCGACGCGGTCCTGCTCGCCGGTACCGATGCCCACCGTGACGCCGTCCTTGACGTAGAGCACGGAGTTGCTGGTCACGCCGGCCTCGACCAGCCAGCCGAAGAGCAGGTCGTCGAGCTCCCGCGCCGTCGGTGTGCGCCTGATCTCGTGCGTGACGCCCTGATACGTAGCCGCCGCAGGCAGGAAACCGGCCGTTGTGCGCACGGTCGGCATGAAGGACCACTGGGCCACCAGGCCACCGTCGATCAGCGACTTGAAGTCAACGAAGCGCTCCGCCGCGAAGCTCTCGAGACGCGCGATATTGTCGATGCGCATCACACGCAGGTTCTTCCTGGCGGCGAGGATATCCATCACACCCGGCGCGAAATCGGGTGCCAGCACCACCTCGGCGTAGTTTTGCGCGATCTGCCGCGCGGTCTCGATGTCGCACGTGCGGTTGAGCGCGATGCAGCCGCCGAAGGCCGCCAGACGGTCGGCCTTGTTGGCGCGGTAGTAGGCATCGGCCAGCGAGCCGGCCTTGGCGACGCCGCAGGGGTTGTTGTGCTTGACGATCACCGCGCAGGGTGTGTCAGCGAGGTAGCGCAGGATGTTGAGGGCATTGTCGGCATCGGTCAGGTTGATCTTGCCGGGGTGCTTGCCGAACTGGAGCAGTTCCGGATCCGAGGCCAGGTAGCGCCCTGGCTGGATGGAGACCACATCGGCCAGCGCCAGGTTGCCGTTGATAAGCTTGTACATGGCCGCCGGCTGGTCGGGGTTCTCGCCGTAGCGCAGTCCGCGCACCTCGTCGCCGATCTTCCAGACCACCTTCTCATAGCGCAGAGTCTGGCGTTCGGAACCCGTACCGAAGCTGATCTCCAGCTCGGGCGGGAACGGGTCGTCGAGGATGGTGCGGTAGGCGGCTTTAAGGTCTTTGTTCGGCATGGGTCTTTCCTGTCGGGTAAGGCTAAGGGACATCAAACGAGGTATTATGCCCCAAACTGACCGATTTGGCAAGAGAGAGGTTGGGGGGTTGGGTAAGCTCACTTAAACACTTAAACGCATTGTGGTTGCATAAGAATGATCCGCGCGTATACTGTATCCATGCCAGTTCACCACCCTCCGAACCTTGTTGCGCGCTGGCGTTGCACCGTCATGGCCGCCCTGCTAGTCGCTGCCGGAGCCGCGCTAGCCGCGCCCGCGTTCCGCGGCGCCCAGAATCTGCCCGGCCTCGGGCTGCGCCTGCGTCCGCTGGCCGGTGGCACCGCCGAGCCGTTGCCGCAGCCGAAGGCCTATACCTACACCTTCAGGCGCAACGGGCACGAGGAGCAGCGCGTGTTGCATGATCCGCATGAACTCTGGTATGCCACGCAGCACGGTGCCCAGTGGCGCGACGCGCATGGCAATATGCTGGTTATCGGGCATGTGAAGCGCCGGCTACCGCGCATTGAGAGCGAGCTCCCGCATATACCGCATGAGGCGTTCGAGGCGGCCATGGAGACCGGGGAAGCGCGTCTTGATCCGGATAACAACGAGCATCTCGCCTGCTGGGTGGCGGCCTTCGGGGGCTTCCCACCCAGCCCCCCCGAGAACCTGCGGACAGGCAACAATCTGGCCCAGGCACGCTACTATCCTACCGGTCGTCGTGATACGCTGGCGTATCTTTTCCGTGTGCGTCCGCGCTCGCTCGCGGCGCAGGCCGCTTCCGTCCCCTGGTTCTGCGCCATAGTGCGTATTGGCGACAACACGCCTCCCGCAAAGGTGCGGCAGGCTTTCGAGACGCAGTTCCTCCCCACGGTCGCGGCATTGCCTTCCGCATCGCAGAGCGGTGAACGCGAACTGCGCTCGCGGACGCTGCCAACCCGCGGGGCGGGAGCGCCCAGGTCGTCGCCCGCCCGCGAGGCCGCGCGCAAGAGCATTGCCAACCTCAAGGATTGGTGGGTGGCCGAGACCCCGGAATATGTGATCCTCTCCGACATCCGCAGCTCCACCGGACGCGCGCTCATCCGCGAACTGCAGGAGACCCTGCCGGTGCTGCGCGCCGCCTACGCGCAACTGGTGCCGCCCGACCGCGATGCCGAGGAGTTCGGCGTCGTGCGTATCTTCGAGGATCCCGAGGCCTACCGCAGCTACGTCGGCCCCGCCCACGCGTGGAGCAGCGGAATCTGGGATCCGCAGCGCCGCGAGCTGGTGATCCAGGCACAGGAGCGCGCCCGCGACGTGACGATGGAGATCATCCGCCATGAGGGTTTCCACCAATACCTGCATCAGGCGATGCCCGGGGTCGAGCATGCCGTCTGGTTCAACGAGGGGCACGCCTGCTTCGTCGAGTCGGCGCGCATCGGCGGCGGCCGGCGGGTCACCTTTCCCGAGAACCAGCGGGTGGATGAGCTTTTGAAGCATCTGCCGGAGGTCGCGGCCCGCATCCCGGTCATCCTGCGGGCGGATATAGCCGCCTTCTATGCCGGCGACGACCGTGTGCGCTCGCTTAACTACACCACGGCGTGGGGGCTGGTCTATTTCCTACGCAAGGGCGCACCATCGCGGCGCATGCGGGACTACGAACAGATTCCTGACGCCTACCTGAAGCATCTGGCAGATGGAAAAGATGCCGCTGCGGCGACTGCCGCAGCCTTCGCGGGGATCGACATGGAACGTTTCCAGCAGGATTTCGCCGAGTTCTGGCGGCGCCACCGCGGCGCGGCGCGCCAGTATGATCCGCTGCGCGGGCGGTAGCCGCCGCCTGCGGCGGGGAGGTTGGAAAGGGCGAAAAACGCCACTTTGTCGCGAGCTTTGTCGGTAACTTTGTCGAAAGCAACAGGAAAAGCCCAGACAAAGCGCGAAGGCGCGAAGGATTTTAACCGCAGATGTCCTGCTTCGCAGGCACATGTGCGCAGATTTCCGCAGATTGGAATGCGGTGCCTCAGACTAGTGGGGGCACCGCCCAGCGGGGCGGTGGTAGTAGCAGTAGGCAGTGGCAGTGGGCAGTGGCGGGGACGATTATTGCGACCACACAGTGGCTCGCAATCTAGAGGGTAAAAGGGGAGCCTAACTTTGTCGCGCTTTGTCGGTAACTTTGTCGCCTTCGTCGAAACCAGTTGGTGGTCTCTCACGGAGGCACGGAGGCGCGAAGGCGCTGGGAAACGGAACCGCGAATGCACGCGAATTGATGGTGTTTTTTTTAACCGCGAAAAACGCGAAAAGCGCGAAAGGTGAGCCGCGAATGGACGAATGCACACAAATGCACACAAATATGGATTAGGCGGGTGGATGAAGCGTTGCCGATTAAGAGTGAGATTAAGAGAGGGTTTAAGTGAGTGCTTCGCGCTTGCACCTTGTCTACGCACATCTTCGTCCCATTCGTCCCATTCGTCCCATCATTGTCGCAAGCGAAAGAGTAAGCGGGTGGAGCGTGCCGATTAAGAGTGGGTTTAAGAGTGGGTTTAAGAGTGGGTGCTCCGCGCTAACACCTTGTCTCCACACCTTGTCCCCACGCTTTGTCGGCTACGCTTCGTCCCTGCACTTCGTCACTACGCTTTGTCGAAAGCTGAAGATGGGCAGTTGGAACAGGCGGGAGACACACTTAGTCTCCACACTTAGTCTCCACGCTTAGTCGCTTTAACACTTAGTCGCTGCACTTAGTCTTCCCTTACTCCCTGCATTTCGACTAAGTGTCTGGACTAAGTGTATCCGACTAAGCGTAGGGACTAAGCGTAGGGACTAAGCGTAGGGACTAAGTGCGCCGCTACAGGTTAATATCCACCTTGATATCGTCGCGATCCTCGGCGGTCGCGGCGACCTCCTCGGGGACACTGACGGACTTGAAGGTGGGCAGGTAGCGGTAGTACACCATGAGCTGGAGCGCGGCGAGGCAGGTGTCCATCACGGGGCGGTCGCTGTGATTGTCGGAGTTCACCCACCAGCCGATGTCCTGCATCACACCGTTGTGGTCGGCAATGGCCTTCTCCTCGACGAACTGGGTCTTGACATACTCCCGCCACATCTCGGCGTTCCACTTGTCCCAGGTGGAGCCGCCAACCTGGAACTTGGCCTGCGTGGCGTAATAGAAGTAGTACTGCGAGCTGCCGCCCGGGGGGACACCTTCAGCAGAGGCGTTCGGCGGCTTCTCGTTGTTGCCCAGCTTGAGCGCCGGCGTGTTCCCGACCCACACCGGCTTCCAGGTCTCCATCAGTTCCAATGCCTTCTTCACCTCGGGGTAGTGACCGGCGAAATGGAACTGCATGCCGAGTGTGCCGACGCTGGTGAGCCCGCCGCGTGCCGGACTGGTATAGCCAAAGCCACCGTTGGGATGGGCGTTCTTCTGGAAGCCCTTGACCGAGAGCTTGCTGGCGCGGTTCAGCGCCTCGGGATCGCTGTAGAAGTCGGCCATCATGGCGGCCTTGAGCGCCTGCGCGGCCCATCCCATGACCGAGGTGTCGTCACGGTCGTTCTGCTTCAGGGCGTAGTCCCAGCCGCCCGAGGGGTGCTGGCCATCAATAATCAGCTTGACCGCGCGATCAATGGCTGACTTGACATTGGGGTTCATCGTCATGCCGTAGGCCTCGCAGAGCGCGTAGGTGACGATGTAGTGCTCGTAGTTGCCGGGCCACTGGCCGCTGGAGGGCTGCGAATTCAGCAGGTACTCGATTGCGCGCTGGACGGTATCGCCGAATTCCGGCGAGGAGCCCGGCTTCTCGCCGTGGGCCAGATAGCAGAGTATCGCGAGGGCGGTCATGGCGTTCTTGTTATTGCGCCAGTAGCCGTCGGGGTGCTGGTTCTTCTTCAGCCAGCGCAGGGCGCGCATGACGGCGGCCTCGGTGGACTTGTTGCCGCCGCCGCTGGCAATCAACTGTCCGCGCATGCCGGCGTTGCGTGTGGAGCCGTAGATGTTGCGCAGGATCACGGGGCTCTTGACCTGCAGGACGGCATCGAAGGCCTGCGGCTGCGGGCTCATGGGCGCATTCGGGGCGTTAACTGCAGACACCGGCGAAATCATGTTTGCCATGTCCGGCGTGAAAGACATGTCGGTCATCGGCTCGAAATCATCCGGCAGCGGTTCGTTCTCGACGATATCCTCCAGCTCTTCAATCTCCTCGACCTGCTTGATCTCGGTCTCGATGATCACCTCATCCTTGACCGTGGCATCGGCCAGAAGCGCGAGCAGGACTATTGAGATCACAGGTATTAGTATAGCCGCCGCGGGAGCCAACTGGCGTTGCAGCTCAATCCGCGCCATCTTGTATGCACGGCTGTCGCGGGGTTCACCGAGCCCTGCGAACATCTCCTTGAGGCGCTGCCAGTAGTTCGGCTCCTCAAAGAGCGCCATCATGTCCAGGAAGGCCTGATCCTGGAGCGGAGAAGCACCCTGGTTCATTGGCGTTGCCTCCGGTTGGTTGGTGCTACATGCTGAAGATCGACAGGTTCACCATACCGTGCTTGTTACAGATGTCGAGCGCCTGCACAAGGTAGCGGTGGGGCGAGTCCTTGGTACAGCGGATGATGACGTTGGCCGTCTTGCTCAGCGTGGCATAACGCTGGACCTGCCGGTCGAGGCCCTCGTAGGTCACCGGCGTGCCGCGCAGGATGAATCCGCCGCGGTGGACGGTGATGTTGATCAGGTCGGGCTGCTTCTCCGGTCTGGCATGCGGATCCGCCGCCGGCCGCGTGGCCACCAGACGCGACATGATGTCTTCCTGCTTGAGCGTGACAATGAAGAAGATCAGCAACTGGAAGACGACGTCGATCATCGCCGTCATGTCAAGCGTGGGGTTTTCACTCTCTCTTCTTTGCCGTTTCATCGCCATGGCGGCTCCTAACTCTTCTTATTTCGGTCGTGGGGCATTCTTGACCTTGCGTTCCTGGACAGCGAGAAAACCGACCCTCCAGACACCGTTGCGCGTGCAGACATCCATGACCCGCCTGACGTAGTCGTGGGGCGTGCGGTAGTCCGCGCGGATCATGACGGGGAATGAGCCGTACCGGCTGTAGCGGTACTTGACCAGTTCCTCAAGCCGGGCCATGGTACACGTGGCGTTGTTGATCGAGACCCGCCCCTTGTGGCTGACCTCGATCGTGAATGTCTGCTTGGACTGGTTCTCGGCGGTGATGATCTCGCCGTGCTTGCCATCCTCGAGAACGATGTCGGGATTGGCGTTCTCGGTAAACTTGATGGTGACCACGAAGAAGATGATGAGCTGGAACGTGACGTCGATCATCGGCGTCATGTCCATTTCGCATCCCTCGTTCGGCCGTCTGCGTTTGCTCTTGCTCATCGTCGTGTCCCTTCCTGCGTCATCCGGGGCTACTCGACGACTTCGACGTTGCGCAGATCCTTGATGAGCTCGAAGGTCATGGCCTCCATGCGGAGGATCACCCGGTTGGCGTTGTTGCGGAGAGCATAGAAGAAGGTCACGGCGGGGATGGCAACCGAGAGACCGGCCGCGGTCGTCCAGAGCGCCTGCGAGATGGCCAGCGCGAGGGCGCCGACGTCGGGCGCGCCCGTGGCAAGGCTATCGAAGCACATGATCATGCCCTGCACCGTGCCGAGAAGGCCGAGCATGGGGGAGATGTTGGCCATGACGGAGATCCAGTTGAGACGCTGCATGATGCGCTCGGTCTCGATGTCGGCGGCCGTGCCGATGGCCTCCTGGATGATGTCGAACCCCTCCTCGACGTGGCTGAAGCCGGAGACAAGGATGTTGGCCAGAGGCCCGGGCTCGCTCTCGCAGGCCTTTAGCGCCTTGAGCACGTCGCCCTCGGCCATGGCGGCGGTGACCTTGTCGATCAGCGACTGCGGCATCATCTTCTGGGGCTTGATCAGGATGCTGCAGTCCACGATGAAGTAGATCGCGGCGGCGGCGGCGGCGAAGAGTCCCATCCAGAGGATGAAGCCGATCGGCCCGGAACCGAAAACGACCTGGGCAAACACATTTGGCTTCTTGGCTGGAGCGGCTTCGGGGTTCTCGGCCAGACCGGTGCCAACCGGCGCGTCATCTGCCGCGGCAGGAGCCGCAGCGGCGGCTGGCGCGGCGGCCTCGGCAGCAAAGTCCGGCACCGCCGGTGCGGCGGCCTCGTCCTGGGCACGCGCGGCACCTGCATGTGCGAGGAGCAGGCCGGCACTGATCATGGCAATTCGGAGCATCTGTTTCATCGGGTCTTCACCTTCGTTAGTTAACTGTTCCCTAGTAACTCTCGTTCTCAGTTTGGCAACGGCCCCGGGCCGACGCCGTTCCTCAAATCTTCCTCGCGTACTCACTCGAGGCATACTTCGTCCGCAGGATGGAGCGCATCTTCTCCGCATTCGGGTTCTGGTGGATGGCCTCGAAGGCCTTGGCGGCCTTGTAGAGTGCTTCCGGCTGCACCGAACGGACATTCTCGTAGAGGATCACCACCCGCAGGTAGCCATCCTTGAGCGCGTCGCGCGGCTGCTTGCTTTCCATTAGCATGTCGCCCCGCATGATCAGGGCGCTGGCGGAGGCTTCGCGGCCACCCTTGGCGATGGCATCCTTCAGAAGTGCCTCCAGTTTAGCAGAACGGTTGGCTTTGAGCAAGGCCTGCCAGTAAACCACGGCCATATCACCCTTGTAGGCGGCCTCGGGCCTGATGGCGATCACCCGCTCGCAGGCCTTGATCGCGGCATCGGGCTTGCCGACGGCCAGTTGCGCCTCGGCCAGCACACGCGCGGCGGGCTCGTCCCACTGCATCATGGTGTAGTCGATGATGATCTTCTCAAGCACGGGAATGGCGCCGGCGATATTCGAGCCGGAGCGCACGGCCTGGATGGCGGGGCCAAGCTCGCGCGGCTGGGGCACCTGTATGTCGGCCACCTGATCTGCCGTCAACTGCACCTCGATCGTGGCCTGCGTACCGGGACGGGTTGACATCACGATGTATTTCTTCTGGCTGTTCAGCCAGCGGATCTGGCCCGAGACCGTCTTCCCATCGGTGGTCTTGATGGTGCCCCTGATCTGGGCGGCGGCCGTGCCGGCCAGCATCACGACGGCCAGAACGGCCGGCAGCAGGCGGCACAGTGGAAGGACGCGGATTGTATGTTTCATAATGGTCTCCTCGCAGTATGCGGCATGGTGGATGATCAGGGTGCGGCGGCACCGCCGGATGCCCCTGCGACGGGACTGGGGGCAGGTGAGGCTGCGCCCCCGCCTTTCGGCCCCGTGCCCAGTTCGATATGCGCCTGGTTGAGCCAGGAACGCATCTGCCCAAGATAGCGCCCGCGCGGGAAGCTCTGCAGGTAGGCCTCGCAGTTCTCGGCGGCCATGAGCCACTGGCGGTGCGCCAGCAGCAGCGGAACACTCTCGTAATAGGCCGTCTCAAGCAACGGGGCGAGTGCCAGATTGGCGGGATCCGTGGTGTCAATGAAGGTCTGGTAGGAGATGAGCGCCTTGCCGCGGCTCTCATCGGCGGCCCTCGGCTTGTTGAACGCCACCTCGGCCTCCGCCTTGCGCGCCATGATCCGCCCGACCTCGATATCACTGCGGGCCATATCAACCTGGTTGGTACGGCGCTGGCGCACGGCCTTCTGCGCCTCGATGGCCTCGTTGAAGAGATCCTTGCGCTTCTCGTCGTCCTGCTCAAGCTTGCCCGCCTCGCTGGCCGCATCGCTCAAAAGCACGTTGGCATCCAGCATCAGGGCATAGCCCGAAAATTCATTGATAAAGGCCTTCAGCGCATCGACAGCCTCCGCGTACCGGCCACGCTTGAGCAGCAGGTTGCCCTGGGCCAGCCGTGCCGGCACGACGACGCTGGGATCCTTGGCACGCCCCAGCACCCGGTCAAGCCCCTGCTGGGCCAGTTCATATTCCCCCGCCTCGGTCAGGGCCTGCGCCGCGCGCAGCAGGTCGAGATCGCCGTACTTGCTGCCGGTTTCGGCGAACATGTCGCGGTAGCGCGCGACCGCCTCCGCACGCATGCCGAGCTTCATGAGGTTGTCGGCGATCAGCGGCAGGGCGCTGCGCGCCTCGGGCGAGTCGGGATAATCCTTCAGCAGGCGCGAGAGCGTGGCCTCGGCCTTTTCGGCGTCGCGCATGATCGTCCAGAGCGAGCCGACCTGGATCAGGGCGGTAGGTGCCAGCGGCGACTTCGGGAAGGCCGTGACCAACCCCTCGTAGGCCTCGATGGCCCGCTTGCGGATGGCCGGCAGGTTGGCCTCCGGCTGCGTGACCTGCGAGAGGCAGTAGGCCATGTTGTAGAGCGCCGCCTCGAGCAGGGAGGCGTTGGCCTTGCGCTCCTTCTCGTTGGCTTGATAGGGATTATCGGACTTCTTGAGGATGCCGGCGAGCTGGTTGTAGGCCACCGCCGCGCGGGCGATCCACTGGTTGCCGAGCGCCTGCTCGGCCGCGTTGGTCGAAGCGTTCCTGAGCAGAGAGATGCCATAGTCCTTGTAGGCCGAGGCCTGGCGGTAGCGCGCATTCATCAGCTCCTGGCTGGGCTTGTCGCTGGCTGCAAGCCGATCAACGTAGTGTGTAATGGCCGCGAGCTGGTTGGTGATGTCCCCAGTCTCCTCGTGGATGGTGGCGATGCGGTTGAGCGCGGCGAAGGCGACGGCGGTGTTTGAATAGTTGTTTGCCACCTGCCGGAAGTAGCTCAGGGCCGCCGGATAGTCCTGCTCCTTGTAGTGGCGCTCGCCGAAGGAGAGCATGTAGTTGGGCGCCATGGCATGGTCGGGGCAGTTCTCGAAGAAGAGGTCGTACACCGCCGAACGCTTGTCGGCGCGTCCGGTAGCCTCGAGCCAGTACTCGGCGAGGCGCACAAGCTCGTCGCCCGTAGTCCCCCGCGTCTCGGGGTTCTGGCTGAAGCGTTCCGCCAGATGGCCGGCCACGGTGTCGGCATAGAGTTCCGCGGCGGGATCCTCCTCGATCCCCTGCACATAGCAGCGCATCAGGTCGCCGAGGGCCGGCACGCACTCGGGGGCGTCGGGAAACTGGTTCAGCACGCGCAGCAGGCTCTCGGTGGCGTTCTTGATCTGCCCCTGCGAGAAGAGCATGCGCGCGTCGCGGAACTGGAGCGTGCGCACCCGCGCGATGTCCTCGGGCTTGATCTGGATGGCGATGTTGCCGCCGAAGACCTCGGTAATGATCAGGCGCACCTGCTCCGCCCGCTCGCCGGCCTGCGCCGCCCAGGCGCTCTCGGGATACTTGAAGAAGACATTGATGAAGTGCTGGTAGGCGCCGTTGCCCTGGCGCTTGCCGTCCTTGCCGCGGGTACCGACCAGCAACGAGAGCACGGCCTCCTTGTCGTAGCCCGGCTCCTTCATGAGCCGGTCGGCCTCCTCCTGCAGCATCACGGCCAGCAGGTAGCGGCACTCGGACATCGGGCTGACGCGCGTCAGGGGGTCGCCAGTCTCGGCCTCCAGCTCGACCAGGGCCTGGTGGATGGTCTGCAGCGTCGACATGTAGTCGTCGACCAGCTTCTTGGCCTCGTCAGGCTTGCCGCGCAGCATGGCTACATGCGCCTTGATGACGATCGCCTTGCCGAACCAGATGTCCTGCACCCAGAGCAGCTTGTCGGCCCACGACTCGATGTCCTTGAGCAGATTCTCCCGCTCCTTGGCGTCCTTGATATCCGCGACCACCCGCAGGGCCACGTCGGCCATCTCGGCCCGGCACTGGCGCTCGACGTGCTGCTCCAGCTTGCCGTCAAGCACGCGCCGGTAGGCCGCGAGAGCCTCCTTGTCCTTCTTGAGGTATAGCAGCATCTGCGCATACTTGTAGGCCGACTCATTATAGAAGGACTGCAGGGCGGCGGGGGTCTCCTTGGCAAACCGCTTGAAGAAGTCCTCGTAGTACCCCATGGCCTCGGGGTATTTGGTATAGGCGTAGTAGGCGTCGGCCAGCGCCAGTTTCATGGCCCACGCCTCGGCACCATCCTGATCCTTCATGGCCGCGATGCGCTGCTTCACGGCGTCGAACTGCCCCGTGCCGAGCTCGCCCCGGATGCGACGCACGGCAAGCTTCGCCTTGGCCTCCGGGTATTCACGCTCCACGACGGCCATGACCTCGTCGGCCAGGTCCATCAGATAGAGCTTCTGCAGGCCATCGACATAGCGCAGCTCCTCTTCCAGCTTATCGCCTGCCGAGCCGGCCTGCTGGGCACAGACGGCGGTCGCCAATAGTGCGAACACCAGGGCTGCCCTGCGGCAAATCGGGCCCAGGGACACGAATCCACGTTCCATGCCGCCTTTATACTCTTTTTTGGGGACGGGGGTCAACACTCTTTCGTCCCTTACCCCTTAAAAAAATGAAATCGGTGCTCCGCCGGCTTTTCCGCGTTGTCGCCGCCGCCCGGATCGGCTACCCTCTCCGGCATGTCCCGGATGAACGCTTTTCGCATCGTACTAATCGAGCCCTTATATAGTGGTAACGTGGGCGCAATCTGCCGCGCCATGGCCAACATGGGGTTTTCAGACCTCACGCTGGTCGCCCCCCGCATTGTCGACGGCTGGGAGGAGGGCGGGAAACTGGCGGTACACGCGGGCGGCCTGCTGCAGCGCCGCCGCGAGGTGGCCACCCTGGACGAGGCCGTGGCCGACTGCACCGCCGTGGTCGGGACGACGGCGCGCCTGGGCCTCTACCGCCAGCATGTGCGCACGCCGCGCGAGTGGGCGCCGGAACTGCTGCAGACCGCCACCCGGGGGCGCGTGGCGCTGGTCTTCGGCCGCGAGGACAACGGACTGGAGAACGACGAGGTGGCGCGCTGCACCCACCTGATCCGCATTCCCACCAGTACGGACTACGTCTCCATCAACCTGGCCCAGGCCGTGATGATCTGCTGCTACGAGCTCTTCGTGGCCGGGGGCGTATTCGAGGTGCCCGGGGAGAAGTCGCCCCCCGCCCCCGCCGCGCAGCGCAACCGCCTGCTGACGCTCTGGCGGCAGGCCATGCTGGCCATCGGCTTCATGCACGAGGAGAAGGCCGACCACATGATGCAGGGCTTCCAGCGCATCTTCTCGCGTGGCGTGAAGAGCGAGGATGATGCGCACATCATGATGGGCGTCGCGCGGCAGTCCCTGTGGGCCGCCGGGCACAATACACGCTGGAGACCGCCGGAACCGCCCGGCGGTTCCGGCGTGATCGGTTAGCGGCAGAGGGTGCGGGAAGCGGAAAGGACGCGAATCACATTCGGCCTATTTCACCCACGCATCAAAAGCGGCAACACCTCTGCTGCCCACCTCGTTGCGGGCGCTTGTGCTGACCGTCTCGCCCTTGGCATTGACGATAATCAGGGCGGGGACACCGCGAACACCGAACTTCCGCTTAAGTTCCGCAACCTTGGGCGAACCATAGGGCACGGCGAGCCACGGCATCCCGGCATACTGCATGTAGCTCATCATCGCCTTCTCGCCCAGATCGCTACTGACAAAGACGATCTCGAAGGGCTTGCCTGCGCCAGTGACAGCCTTGTGGAACTCCACTAGCCTGGGCGTGAAGACGCGGCAGGGAGGGCATCTGTAGGCCGCGAAATATATGCCGACCAGCTTGCCGTCAAGCTTGTCCACTGCCACCTTCTCCCCCTTGGCGTTGCGCAGTTCCTGCCCGAACAGCGCGGCCATGACCGACCCTGCCGGCTTGGTTGCTGCCTCCGGCGCCGCTTCCTCGCCCTTTTGCCTGATAATGAGCATGCCAAGCAAAAGCCCGAACACCAGAACCGGGGCGATCCATAGCTTGCGTGTTATCTTCATTCTGTTCTCTCTCGCATGTCCTGGCCCATCTGTCCGAAACAGAAAGCCATCCAGTCCCCTCAAGCTTGCAAAAAGCGATCATGAACTTACAAAACCATAAAGCATCCAGACCTGTGCGGCAATCCTATTCCCTGCAATCGGTTAGCCACAGGGGGCGTGCGGAGGGCTCACGAAAGGTGGGCGGTGCGGCTCCCCCACTTTGTCGCAAGCTTTGTCGGTAACTTTGTCGCCTTCGTCGAACGTGGAAGATTAAGCTGGTGGAGTAAGCGTGCCGTTGAAGAGTGAGTTTAAGTGCGGAGTTTAAGTGGGTGCTCCGCTCCAACACTTTGTCTCCACACCTTGTCCCCACGCTTGGTCGGCTACGCTTCGTCTCCACACTTTGTCCCTACGCTTTGTCGAAAGCAACAGGAGAGCTGATGGGTGGCTTTTCGTCCTCGTCCTCGTCCTCGTCCTCGTTCTCGAGCCCCGGTACTGCCGGTACTGCCGGTACTGCCGACGGGTGGCGACAGGTATCGACAGGTGGCGACAGGATCGATGGCCAGCGACAAATGCCGCCCAGAGTGGCGCGGACATTCCTGTCTGCGCGCGTCCACGAGGGCAGACAGGAATGTCTGCCCCACACTATCACGCTCCATCGCAGCGGCTAGCCGGGACGGCGTCGCCCCACCTGTGCTGGCGCGCCTTTGCGGAAGCACACCAAACACTCGACCCCCATCGACCACAGCCACCCCCGGCGACCCCCGTCGAGGCTGGCTGTCGACGGTGCCGACAAGCTATGACAAACGGGGCTTGCTATCGACGGGGCGACACTGCCTACTGCCTACTGCCTACTGCCCCTGCCTACTGCTACTCCCCCACCCTTCCTGCCTTCCTGATTTCCTGATTTGAAAAACCAGTCGCAGCCACCGCACCGCGCCTGTTTCCGCGCACAGCACCGCCCAATAACAAATCTAAAATCTCCCCTCCCACATCCCTCCCACCGCCAAAATCATGGCAATCCTGAAATCCTGTCAAAATTACCAGTCGCCGCCACCGCACCGCGCCTGCTTCCGCGCCAATCCGCGACATCCGTAGCTAAAAAACCAGTCGCCGCCACCGCACCGCGCCTGTTTCCGTGCGCAGCCCCCCCCTCCGCCACGCGCCAAAACCAGAACCCTCCCCGGCATTACCGCCAACCAAAACAATCATGCAATCCTGAAATCCTGTCAAAAATACCAGTCGCAGCCACCGCACCGCGCCTGTTTCCGCGCGCAGCACCACCAATCACAAATCACAAATCGCAAATCTAAAATTCCCCCTCCCCGCGCACCGCCAAAATCATGGCAATCCTGAAATCCTGTCAAAAATACCAGTCGCAGCCACCGCACCGCGCCTGACCCAGCGCAAATCCGCGAAATCCGTAGCTAAAACACCAGTCGCCGCCACCGCATCGTGCCTGCTTCAGCGCGCAGCTCCCCCCCACTCACAAATCGCAAATCTAAAATTCCCGCGCCTCTGCGCCTCCGTGCCTCCGTGAGAGACTTCCCCGCAGCCACCGCACCGCGCCTGCCTCAGCGCGCAGCTCCCCAATCACAGTCTAAAATCACAAATCTAAAATTCCCGCACCTCCGTGCCTCCGTGCCTCCGTGAGGGACTCCCCCGCCGCCACCGCGGGGTGCGAGTCAACTTGGTTGAATCGCACAGAATCCGGTATCCAGAATATTGCAAGGCAGCAATTTGAGTGTTTTGGCGTCCATTCAGGATGTGTGTCCCAATTGCATGGACACAAAAAGGGAAGCAAAAGGAGGCGCTTTTTCATTCTGAATTCTGGATTCTGGATTCTGGATTCTGGATTCTGGGTGCGCATCCACTATTGTGGCGCGCACCCCGCACCGCGCCGCGCTGCAACTGCCGTTTGACACAATCAGCGAAATCCTCCATAGTAATCAGTTCCGTCCGGTCTGGGCTCGGGCGGAATGACAAGTGTTTCATCTAGCCGCCCGCACCGTGGGCTCCATAACCGAATGCAGTTGCCATTTCCAGTCGCCGCCGAACCGTACCCTCGCGGGGGACGGGATAAGGCTTTCGTCCGCGAGAACAAGTTCGTGGCGTCCGGCACCATGACCGCGGCCGCACTCGACGTGCTGAGGCTCCACTGCCTGCCGGATCCCAGGTACCCCGAAGGCTGGATCGAGTCGATCTACTTCGATACACCACTGCTTACCGCCTACCGGGAGAAGGCCAACGGCGACAACCTGAAGCGCAAAATCCGTGTGCGCTGGTACCCGGACACCGATCCCGCCACC
This sequence comes from Lentisphaerota bacterium, assembly GCA_012521875.1. GTDB lineage: Bacteria > Verrucomicrobiota > Kiritimatiellia > RFP12 > JAAYLN01 > JAAYLN01. Next base: position 39,348 of record JAAYLN010000019.1, read on the forward strand.
GCGCCGCGTCCGCATCCAGAAATCCCCGGCACCACCATCCCGGCCTTCTTCGAGGTCAAGGACCGCATGGGGGCGGCGCGCGATAAGCTCCATACCGGCTTCCGCATGGATGGCACCATGCTGCAGTATGCCCCCCTTACCGACTCCGATCTGCTAAGGGCAATCCGGCAACAGGCACAAGCCATGAACGTGGCCATGGCGGAGATGATCGTGCCGACGATCTCCATCCGCTACTACCGCTACCGCCTTGTCTGCCCCATCACACGGACCCGCATCAGTCTCGACACGCGGCTCGTCTCGGACCGTTGCAACCCCGACCTGATGCCAGGGACGGAGCCGCGGCACATCCCGCAGATCGTCTGCGAGGCCAAATCCCCCATGCACCGCCACTGGCCGTGGAGCGAGACGCTCTTCCGCCTCGGCTTCCGGTCGTGCAGTTTCTCGAAATACGGCGAGTTCATCAACCAGCGGATACAAGGAGGACGCTAGCACTCATGAAACACCTCAGCATTCTCGAAGCCCTGGAGGCCTACGAGCAGACCTCCGCGCACCTTGGACTGGAGCGCTTCGCCGCCGCGCTGGCCGTCTCGCTGGTGGCTGCATTCGTCACGGCGGGCCTCTACCGCCTCTTCTACGAGAACCGCGGCACCGGCAGCCAGATTTCGCGCTCCTTCGCACTGCTCTCCCTGGCGATCACAACGCTCTTCGTCTGCATCCAGGTGTCGATTCCCCTCTCGCTGGGCCTCATGGGCTCGCTCTCGATCATCCGCTTCCGCACCCCCATCAAGGAACCCGAGGAGGTGGGCTTCCTGCTGCTGGTGATCGCCTCCTCGGTGGCGGCGGCAACCTACAACTTCGCCTTTCTCGTCATCCTCTACATCTTCGCCATCATCAGCCTGCTGATCATGCGGCGGGTGCGCTTCGCCCGCTTCTTCAAGCGCGACGGACTGCTCGTCATGACACTGCCGGATACCGCCATCGGCAACATGGAGAAGGTCACTGCCGTCCTCGACCGTCACCTGACCCGCCATAGCGTCCAGAGCGCCGCCTCCCGCGAGGAGAATACAAGTCTCCAGGTGACCTTCTCCGGACTCAAGACCGACGTGGGGCAGCTCCAGGACGATCTGCGGCGGTCGCTGGCGGTCACCTCCGTCCAAACCTATCTGGATCGTCCCGGCGGCCTGCACTAGCATGAAGAAGCGGCTGCTCAAAGCCACGCTCGTTCTTGCAGGCCCGGGGCTGATCATCGCCCTGCTGATCAACGCCACCCCATGGCTGATTGATCACCCGCAGGCGCAACTCGACCATGCCATCGCCTCCATCCGGCGCGACCTCTCGCAGCAAGGTCGCCTGATCGGGCTCCTGACGTTCGACGAGCCCGTACCGCGCGAGTGGGCAACCGGCAGGCATCTGGTTCAGGCGCCGGGCACGGTCTGTGTGCCGACGCGCTGCGGTGCCGGACGCAAGTTCGACGGACGCGAGCGCACACATATAGACACAACACTGCGCTGGCATACGCTCGGCAGCAACTACACCATCGCTCTGCGTCTCACCATCCGGCCAGGCTCCCATACCCAGGACATCCTCTGCGGTAGCGGCGGCAACCGCCTGACAGGCTTCCGGCTGATAGACGGCAAGATGACCTTCGACGTGCCCGCCGACAACCGGCAAGCCGCCGCCTATCCCTTCCAGAGCTACGGCAAGCCGATCTGCCTGGCTGCCACGGTCGACAGCCACAACCGGACACTCCGCCTCTATGAGGATGGACGGCTCATGGCCTCGAACACGGTTGAAACCGTGAGTTGGTCACACTACAACATCTCCTTCGGCAAGCCGCTCTGGTACAGCGCGCAGCATCCCTTCCACGGGATCATCGACGAGGCGGTCTTCATGACGGGTGTCCTCTCCCCCGCCGGGATACGGCGTCTGACTCAAAGCCGCCGGGGATTTCTAAGGCACTTCACCGCACCGCGCCGCTACGCCCGGTGGCGGTATGCCCGGAATGCGGCCGATGCCGCAGCCCTGCTGCACCGGCTGATCGACGCCTTCAAGGCACCCGTGCTCCGCCTCGGGTTGCCACGAAGCGCCACGCCGCCCCTGCCCGTGCTCGGGCTCCACTTATCTGGCGCGGATCAGCGTCACTTCCTGCGCGCGCACCAGCGCAGCCGCCTCTCGGGACGCCGCACCCAGCCCGCGGCACGGTCACGACGCATACATGCCCGCTTCGGCGGGCGCGTCAGCGAGGCACGGCTCTTCCTCGACGGCAGCGACATCGCCTACGGCACCTCGCCACGCCCCTCTTTCATGCTCGAACTTCCGGACACCGCCCCCTGTTTCGGCACCACGCGGCTGCGCCTGCAACCCCCTGAGACGGCGGGCCACACCACCCCCTTCCTGCTCGACCAGCTCCGCCGGCGCTGCGGCCTGCCGACGGCCACCAACGGCTTCTGCCGCCTGATGCTCAATGGCAACGACTACGGATGCTACATTTTCGAGGATTTCACACGCGACGGTGTCCTGCCCGGCGACACCCCCGATATCGCCAGCGGCAACGTCCGCAGGATCGCCGACTTCGGTTCAATCTTCACGGCCGTCGCCACCAGCCGCACCGACCGGCTGATCCACCAGCATCCCTGGCCGCTGACGCGCGCGGAACTGCTGGCGCTGCACGACGAAGTGGCGGACGAGGTTATCCCCCTGATCGCGGGCGACACACTCTATCCCGAAAGCCTCGATCTCCTGCAAAGGCATTTGCAGGAGGAACGGCGGCGCGTGGCTGAAACGTGGCCTGCGGCCGATCCCGCCCTGCCGCCGGCACAGCGCTGGGCGCGGTTCCTCAATCCCTTCATGTTCCTCGGCCGCAACCTCTCGCCCGACCGCCTGACGGAACCACTAAACCTGCATCTGCCCGCCATCCCCGGCATGCAGGTGACCTGGCACAGCTCGCAACCGGATGTCATTGACCCGCACACCGGCCATATCACGCGGCCAGACGATAATTCCCCCGTATTGGTCGAGTTGACAGCAGAGGTGGACGACGGCACGAACCGCGCCACGCGGATCCTCTCCCTGCGTGTCATGCCGCGCCACATCCCCCTGCCAACTGTGGCCCTCCACATCCGCGATGCCGTGGTCAAGACGCGGCGGGTCGATGCCATCATCGAGATTTGCGACACCGGTGAAGACCAACCCTCGCGGCGCCTGCATGCCACCCAGGGAGGGCGCGGCGGCGTAAACCACCGCGGCAACACCAGCTACTGGTACGCAAAAAAACTCCTCACCCTGAAGTTCGACGAACCGCACCAGCTCTTCGGCGACAATGCACGTCTGACTGCACGAACCATCAATTCCATGCAGGATCCCGGCTTTCAGAACAACATGCTCGCCTTCGACCTCTTCCGGGCCTTCGGCACACCGGAGGCGCCGCGCTATGCACCGCATGTCCTCCATGCGGAGTTCTACGTGAACGGTGCCTACCAGGGGCTCTTCGAACTCTGCACGCGGCTCGACGAGGAGCTGATACCCGGCAAGGGGTTGATCGTCTACCGCCACGAGAATCTCAAGCCGCGCCTTATGCCCTTCCGCGCCGCGCGCCCACCCCGCCGCGACGGCGACTTCATGGCACCATTCCTTGAACTGCAGCAGACCGTGGATACAACACCCCCGGGCGATTGGATCAACCAGATCGGCCGGCACATCGATTTCGCCAGCGTCATTGACTACCAACTGCTGCTGAATGTCATGCAGAACCACAACGGAGAACCCTTCAAGTTCTGGTTCCACGACGCCCTCATATATCAACCCGGCAGCCAGCCGCCCTTCGCGCACGTGCCATGGGACTTCGATAGAGGCCTCAACGCACGCCCCTGGTCCTGGATCGAGAACGACCTGATGCGGCGCATGGCTACCGATCTGCCCGGCTACAGGCAAAGATGCGCGGCACGCTGGCGCCTCCTGCGCGCAGGCCCGCTGGCCGACGAAGCCGTTGATGAGCGACTCGCCAGACAAGCCGCCATACTGGTTCCCTACATCGCGCATGATCACCGGCGCTGGAACTACGGCTATCCCGACGCCGTGGCGGCGGCACTGGAAGGAAAACGCACCGTGGTACTCCGCAACCTGCACGAGATCGACCGGTTGATGGACACGGCAGAAGAGGCAGCGGAAGCTCACGCTAAGGCGCGAAGCGGCGAATGAAGGGGACAGGGGGCAGCAACCGAAAGGTAGGGCGAGCCGTCCCCGTCACGCCGCTACGCGGTGTGACCGGCGAGCCGCGCACCGGCTTTGTACCGCCACCCCCGCCCATTCCGCCACCTATCCGCCATTGCGGGAACTGCCCCGGAGTGGCGCGGACATTCCTGTCTGCGCACGTCCACGAGGGCAGACAGGAATGTCTGCCCCACACTAGTCTGGGACACCACCAACCGTCCCATCTCTAGCTTTCGACAAAGCTTAGAGACAAAGTGAAGAGACGAAGTGTATCCGACAAAGTGTGGAGACAATGTGCGAGGGCAAAGTGTTCGAGCGAAGCACAACACAATCACAAATCACAAATCACAAATCACAAATCTAAAATTCCCCAAAGCCCCATTCCTCATTGCAACCTTTCGGCAACCCCGCTAACATATCCCCATGAAAACAATCCGCCTGCTGACCATCGGTAACAGTTTTTCTGAAAACGCCATTACCTACCTGCCGCAGCTTGCCGAGGCCGACGGTACCGTCGCCTTCGACATCCATCGCGCCAGCCTCGGCGGATGCTCGCTGGAGAAGCACTGGAATCTCGCGGAATACACCCGCCGGGAGCCCGCCTACAAACCCTACCGCCTGAAGGACGACGAGGCGTCGGCCGCCACCCTGCAGGAGGCGCTCGCCGCACAGCCCTGGGACTTCGTCACCCTCCAGCAGGTCAGCCACAAGAGCTGGATCCGCGCCACGTTCGAGCCGTTTCTCAGCAACCTGCTCCGCGAGGTGCGCACACTTGCCCCCGGCGCGGAACCGCTCCTGCACCAGACCTGGGCCTACCGCAGCGACGCCGGCTTCCTCGCCGACAAGGGCATCACCCAGCGCTACATGTTCGACCGTATCCGCGAGAACTACGACCACTTCAGCGCCGTCCACAAGCTCCGGCTGCTGCGCTCGGGGACGGCGGTACAGACCGCGCGCGAGACCCCCGGCCACGCCTTCATCTGGCCCGACCCCGCCTTCGACTACGCCCACCCCGCCCCGCCCACCCTGCCCGACCAGACCCACTCGCTGATCGTCGGCTGGCGCTGGAACATCAACGGCACCGCCGACGGCAAACCCGAGTTGACCAAGGACGTTATCCACCTCAACCGCGCCGGCTGCTTCCTGAGCGGCTGCCTCTGGTTCGAGCGCATGACGGGACGCAGCGTCATCGGCAACTCATTCAAGCCGCTCAACATGGAAGACGAGACGGCCGCCTTCCTGCGCGGTGTCGCCCATGCCGTCGCGCAGGAGCCCTGACGCACAGCGTCTCCAAATACTATACGCATGAAGTTCCTCTCGCTCGACAGCGTCGGCGGCGCCAGCGGCGACATGCTCCTCGGCACACTCGTCGACCTTGGTGCCGATCTCGATCGCATCACAAAGCTAATCGAGGCGGTTGTTCCGGAGCCGCTGGCCATCACCCGCGAGGCGGCCGGCGATGCCGGTCTGCACGGCACACGCATCCGCATTACGCCCGAAGCGCCGACCGTCTGGATCGCACAGCAGGCGGCAGCGGCGGCACCCCACCACGCTCATGCTCATGACCACCCGCACGATCACGTACACGGCCATGATCACGATCGCGCACATGGGCACCCGCATGACCACGGGCATGACCACGGGCACGCACATGATCACGGGCACACGCACAGCCCAAGTGCGGGTGAGGGAGCTTCCAAACCGCACGCGCCGCACCGCGGGCTGAACGATATTCTGGCGCTCATCGGCGCAGTGGAGATGCCGGCGCGCACACGTCACTTGGCCGAGGCGACCTTCCGGCGCCTGGCCGAGGCCGAGGCGCGCATCCACAACACCACCCCCGAGACCATCCACTTCCACGAGGTCGGCGCCGCCGATGCCATCGCCGACATTGTCGGCTGCTGCTACGCCCTGGAACTGCTCGGAGTCGAGGCGCTCCGCGTCGGCCCCCTGCCGGCCGGTTGCGGTACAATCCGCTGCGCGCATGGCGAGATGCCTAATCCCGCCCCCGCCACGCAGGTGCTGCTGCACGACTTCGTCGTGACGCAGACCGACGAGCCCTTCGAGCTGGTCACCCCCACCGGTGCCGCCCTGCTGGCCACGTGGCGGGCCGAGCTCAAGCCGGCGCCCGCGACAGGGCGCATTCTCGCCTCGGGCATGGGCTTCGGTACATGGAAACTGAAGCAGCGCCCCAATGTGCTGCGCGCGACGCTGCTGGAGGCAGCTTCCGAACCCGGCGACCGCGAAACGCTGACCGTGCTCGAGACCAACCTCGACGATGCCAATCCGCAGTGGGTCGGCGATCTGATCGGGTGCCTGCTGAAGGCCGGCGCGCGGGATGCCTGGGCTGTGCCGATAGTCATGAAGAAGGGGCGTCCGGCCCTGAAGCTCGGCGTGCTCTGCGCGCCAGACGATGCCGCCTCGCTGCGGCGGCTGATCTTCCAGGCCACCCCCACCTTCGGTATCCGCGAATGGAGCGTGGCGCGCACGGCACTGGCCCGGCACCACGAGACCGTCGAGACCCCCTACGGCCCCGTGCGCGTCAAGGTGGGCGAGCTCGAGGGCCGCCCGATCTCCCGCACCCCCGAGTTCGACGACTGCGCCACACGCGCCCGCGAGGCGGGCGTCACCCCCCGCCAGGTCGCCGAGGCGGCCACTGCGAGGCCATTGTAAGGGGCGGATCCCCACTTTGTCGCGGGCTTTGTCGGTAACTTTGTCGAAAGACTCGATAGAGTCGATGGATTCGATGGATTCGAATGATTCGATTCGCTCGACCACCCCCACCTCGCGACGCCGTCGCCACTGCCCCTGCCTCCTGTCTCCTGTCTCCTGTCCCCCGCCTGTACCGAACCTCCCCACCCGCAGCCCCCGCACAAGCTCGCGGTACAGCAAACGGAAGGTAGGGCGAGCCGTCCCCGTCACGCCGCTACGCGGTGTGACCGGCGAGCCGCACACAGGTGATGAACCGCCAAGACGCCAAGGCCGCCAAGGAGTGCCGCAGTGATGGAGCGATGGAGCGATGGAGCGAAAAAGCGCCAACGGCGCGCTCTGTCGGACAACAGAGAGACGGCTATGTGTAAAGATTATCCCCGGCCGGAGTACCGCCTTCAGGCGGAAGTGGTTCAGGGGCTTCAGCCCCGCTCCCATGCCCCCTTTTCCCAAAGGAAAAAGGGCTTTGCGGGCCTGAAGGCCCTTATTGACTTCCGGCTGAAGCCGGCACTCCGACGCGACTGCGACCCTCATGCAAAACAGTGGCAATTACAGACAAGGGCTGAAAGCCCAGCCTATCATCTTGCAGAAAACCTTC
>JAAYLN010000164.1 GCA_012521875.1 Lentisphaerota bacterium
GGCGCAGCGCCGGGAGTTCCGCTACTACCATGCGCGCGGCAGCTACTCGCGCACCAAGGTCGTGGCACAGCGCCCCGACACGGTCGGCGAGACCGGCGACCTGATGGCCGACGAGGTCGGGCGCATCGCAAACTGGCGCGAGGTCTACGAGGCCATAGAGCCCATCGTGCAGAGCAATCCCGAACTGCGCCTCCTCCTCTCCACCACGCCGCCGCCGGACGATACCCACTATTCCTTCGAGCAGCTCGCACCGCTGCCGGGCACCGTCTTTCCGGTCAACCCCGCAGGCAACGTCTATGAGTCCATCCATGGGGTCACGGTGCTGCGCCTGGACTACCACGATGCCTACGCCGATGGCGTCCCCGTCTATGATCTGAAAACCGGCCAGGCCCTCGATCCCGAGACCTTCCGCGAGCGCCAGGTGGACAAGGAGGCCTGTGATCGCAACTACGGCTGCAAGTTCATCACCGGCGGCAGCGCCGCGATCTCGTACCTTGCCATTGCCGACGCGCAGGATATGGGGCGGCGTCTCGGCTGCGTGTTCGCCGAGGATGCTCTCCCCGTCGGCTACGAGCGCCTGTTCACCGGCGGACCGGTCGGCATCGGCGGCGACCCTGCCACCACCGAGGGCGCGAAGAGCAACCCCTTCGGCATCACCGTCACCGAGCGGGTCGACGGGCGTTATGCCGCGCGGCTGATGCTCAGCTTCAAGTCCGCCGATCCTCAAAAGCCCAAGGATATCCTGCGCGAGCTGGTCACCACCCTGCGCCCGGTATGCCTCTCACTCGATGCCACGTCCGAGCGCTACTGGTGCGCCGAGGTAAAGGAGGAGCTGCAACTGCTGGTACACGTGGAACTGGTGGTCGGTTCCGAGACCACCGATTACCTGGGCGAGAGGCTCAAGGTCAAAACGTACCTCGGCAATCTCGGTGTTGCCGCGCTCGAGGATCGCGCCGCCGCCATCCCCCCGCACCATGCAGTTAAGGATGACTTCCGCCTGGTCATCCGCGAGAAGGGAGGCTTCAACAACCGCGTTGATGCCGTTACCGGTCGCCACGGCGATCTCTTCGATTCCTTCAAGCTCTCCCTTCACTCACTCAATCTAGGGGATCTCAAAACCGAGGCTTCGGGTGTGCCTGTCGGCAAAGGGTGGAGCGACCCGGCGCACTCATCCAGCCGCATGGCCATGACGCCGGACGAGGCCTTGCCCGCACCCGCCATCTTCAAGGGATAGGAGCACTACGTATGTTGCCGGAAAATGCCATTACCATCTACAACATCCGCAGCGAGCTGCCGAGCGACCTCCGCAACCTGACGGCTGCCAGCCTTCTTGCCGCGATTGAAGAGGCCCAGGCCGGCTACACCGCCAATCTGTTTGCCATCTATCGCGACCTGATTGCATCCGATAACCAGCTCCAGTCCGAGTTTGCCAAGCGCAAGTGGGCGGTCACCGGCGATACAGTCTCCATCCAGCCCTGGGACAAGAACAGCCACCTCGATGTGGCGACAAAGGACATCTGCGCTCCCCTGCTGGATTCCGCAGTCTTTAATGATGCGTGTGCGTGGTTGCTCAACGGCACGCTCTACCCCGTGGCAGTTGTCGAGAAGGTTTACCGCCAGACCCCCGACGGCTTCAAAATCAAGTCACTCATCCCCGTGCCTTACAGATTGCTCGACTACCGCGACGGCATTCTGAAGATCTTCGACACCGACAAGGACGGCACCGTGCTGCCCACGACCCACATTGCCGACCCTGCGCGCTACATTGTCCACCGCGGGCACACGCTCCCTATTCCCGACACCTGGGGCGGTCCTATGCGCAGCATCCTCTTCTGGGTGCTTTTGCGCACGATGGGGCGGCAATGGTGGGCTGATCTGCTCGAGCGCTTTGGCATGCCCTTCCTGAAAGGCAAATACAGGGATCAGGCCGGCAAGGACGTGCTGGAGAAGGCGTTCCGCATGGCCTTGCGTCTTGGTGGGATAGTCGTGTCGCAAAACACCGAGGTCGAGATCACCCAGGCTGCGGCTAGCGATAGCAGCAGCAGCCATAATCTCTTCATCGAGCTTTGCAACAAGGAGATATCAAAGCTGATCGTTGGCCAGACACTCTCCTCCACGGCTGACTCTACCGGCATCGGCCAGGGAGCCGCCCCCCTGCAAGGCGAGGTCCGTGACGACATCCGGAAGGCAGACGCCCGTCACCTCTCAATGACGCTGCGTAACCAGTTGTTCATGCAGTTGTGCGCCATCAACGGTTTAGCAGGCAATGCGCCCAATGTCCTCTTCGGAGCCGACTCCGCAGCCGACATGTTCAAGCTAGTCGCCAGTGTCAAGCACCTGTATGATGCCGGCCTCGAACCCGACGACGAGGGACTTGAAACCATCCAGGAGCGAGTTGGCTTCGGCATTCGGCGCAGGGCTGCCATTACTCCGGCCTTCCCATTCTCGGCAACGCCTCTTTCGGCGGTTCCTGAAACACCGTCCTCTTCCCATGTCGATCGTTTAGCAGCATCCTACACGGCACACGATGAGGCCATTCAGGACATCATCTTGCGATCCACCTCCTCGGGCGAGGCGCTGCGCCGGATCAAGGAGTACGTCCGCGCGCATCCCAGCGCCGACGCGTCCGAGATTGTTGCCGAGGTGATGGAGGCCTTCGCCGCCCGTGCGCTACGCGGTCGTCAATAGCTCCCGCCGCGCTGGCTGTCCGCGGAACCTCCGCCATCCGTCCGCGCTGCCAGCGCGGCCACTTCGCGACACCAGCGCGACCGAATCCCACCCCTTTGCAGATTTTCAAGCAACCCTTTTGCGCTCCGCCGTCCACCCGCCGCCGGATCATGCGCATTCCCTAGCAAATTCAAGTGTTTTCAAAGTTATTCAAGCCTAATCCACCCTAATCAAGACTTTCCGCTGTTGGCAATACGTAGCCTTGGCGAAGTATGGTCCCCGTCACGCC
>JAAYLN010000165.1 GCA_012521875.1 Lentisphaerota bacterium
GCCACCGTGGTGGCGGCCAAGTAGGCAGTACCGGGCTACCATGGGTTTTGGGCTTTCCCTATGGCAAGATAGCCGCTATCATATAGCCAACAGAAAGGAACCAACAATGCAACTCAAGTCCATCACCCTGATACTACTCTGTCTGGCCGTCGGTGCCGGATGCCGGTCGTCCAAGACGGACGTCACGCTGCCGGAGTCCATGGTCAAGCAAGAGCCGCAGGTGGTGAAAGCCACCGAGGCCGGGAAGCAGGCACCCGCGCCGGCTGAAAAACCGGCAGCCGAGAAGAAGGAAGCCCCTGCTCCGGCGGCCAAACCGGCCGCCGAGAAGAAGGAAGCCCCTGCTCCGGCGGCCAAGCCTGCCGCCGAGAAGAAGGAAGCACCCGCGCCGGCGGCCAAGCCTGCCGCCGAGAAGAAGGAAGCGCCCGCGCCGGCGGCCAAGCCCGCCGCCGTGAAGAGCCAGTCGGGCTGTCCGGTCAAGGATGTGATCGCCGCCGCCAAGGGGCTGCGGATGCAGTTCTTCACGCTGGACGACAAGGAGTTGAAGGAACTGCCTGCCAAGGCGGCGGGCAGTGTCTCGATCCACGCCGCGGACGGCTCCGGTCAGGACAACTACCGCTTCGACGAGAACGGCATCATCAACCGCCACATGCGCAGCTACGGCGCGAACTACGCCGCAGGTGTCTGGGAGCCCGTTCCCTGAGGACGGCTACTGGACCGCGACCTTGACGACCACCTTGCGCACCGGTGACGGTGCGCCGAGGGCTATGCCGGGCATGTGGGCGTCGTGCGGGTAGAAGACTGCGAAGGTGCCTGCGGTTGCCGTCACGAAGTCGCCCTTCCCGGCCAGCATGACCAGATCCCTGGTCTCGTCGTAGGGCTGGGTCATGGTCAGGCTGTCCAGCGGGGCGTAGCCTATGCGCTCGGTGCCCGAGACTACGAACTGCACGTCGATAAAGCGCCGGTGGGCCTCCCAGAAGCCTTGCTCCAGCTCTTTGGTGGTGTAGTCCTGTACCGACGCGAAGACGTTGTCGCCATCAATGGGATAGCGTCCCGCGGCGAGTGTCGCCAGCGGGGCGCTGGAGAGGAAGTCGAACGCCTGCGCAAAGCCCGGATGCAGGTTTGCGTATTTGTCGGCGTACCGAAGCTGATCTATTAGCATGCTAAAAACCTTTCAGTCAAACGTGGCACGGGCATCCTGCCCGTGATCCGTCCATAGGGAGTGTTGATTTATTGCACATTCCTGCTGCTTTTTTTATCAGGAACTCATGAAATCAGGAATTTGTTTGTGGATACCGCGCATTCTTGCATTCTTCTTGAGTTCTTGAGTTCCTGATTAATCCGCGCGGGGAATAAATCACCAGTCCCCACGGGCGAGACGCCCATGCCACGAGGGGGTTGCAAGAGGATCAGGGGGTTGCCCCGGCCGGCGTGTTGGTGGATGAGCCGCCCTTGAAGAGCCCGCCGATACCCGAGACCACGCCGCCGACGGCCTTGCCGGCCCCCTTTACGCCATCCACCGCCAGGGAGCCTGCCCCCTTGACACCGTCCACGGCCAGCGAACCCGCGCCCTTGACGCCGTCCACGGCCAGTGACCCGACTTCCCTGACCCCATCCACAGCCAGTGCGCCGACCTCCTTGACGCCCTCGACGGCCAGTTCGCCCGCGCCGGCGACAACATTGAGCACGCCCTTGAAGATGTTGGTGAGGATCAGGCGCACGACCTGCACCGGCATCAGCGCGCCCTCCTTGCCGATATCCTTGAGCTCGATGCCGGGCAGGGGCAGCTTCATGCCCACCCCGACCCGGATGCCGACGGTACCCTCCTGCATCGAGAGGCGGTCGATCTCCACGGGCTTCGCCTCCTTCTTCTCCTTTTCGGGCTTGGGCTCGGACTCCTCGGGAGCCAGCTTCTCCAGGTTCTCCAGCAGATCGCCGACATTGCTGCGGGTGAGCTTGCGGTCGTACCAGACGTGGGGCCCCTCGATGATGATCTCGCGGAACCGCGTCTTCCCCTTGAAGAGGTCGGATACGGCCAGTTCCACACGCATCCGGTCGAGCCGGAAGAGGTACTCGCTGGAATAGCCCTCGGGGTTGCCGATTGTCAGCGCCTTCAGGTTGACCTCGCCCTTGAGCGGATAGACGGAGACCGACTCGACCGAGACCGGCACGCCCAGCATGGCGGGCCCGGCGGTGTTGACCGCCGTCTTGATGATGGTGCCCAGCCGCAGGACGACCACCAGCACCAGCACGACCAGCACTATCAGAATCCCCGCCAGGATGCGGCGGATGCGCTTGCCTTTACCTTTCATGTGAGCTTCCGTTTAGAAGGGGTCGTAGGGTGGGGATCAGATATCCACGCACCAGCCGTGCTTGTCGGGCAGAACGCCGTACTGGATACCCTGCACCGTGTCGTAGAGCTTCTGGAGCACGGGGCCGCTGGTCTCGGGATCGCTGATGGTGATGACCTTGTCGCCGCGCGTGATCTCATAGACCGGCGTGGCGACCACGGCGGTGCCGCAGGCGGCCACCTCGGCAAAGCTCTCCAGCTCGTCGAAGGGCACCGGACGGCGCTCCACCCGCATGCCGAGATCGGCCGCGATCTGCTGCAGGGTGTTGTTGGTGACGCTCGGCAGCACGGAGTGCGAGTCGGGCGTGACGTAGGTGCCGTCCTTCGTGATGGCCAGGAAGTTGGAGGTGGCGAACTCCTCGATATAGGTGTGGGTCTTGGGGTCGAGGTAGAGCTCCACGGGGTAGCCCGCGCGCTTGGCGGCCTCGTGCGCGTAGAGGCTGGCGGCGTAGTTGCCGCCCACCTTGACGTCGCCCATGCCGCGCGGAGCCGCGCGGTCGTAATCCTCCACGACCAGCGCCCGCACCGGCTTGAGGCCGCCCCGGTAGTAGGCGCCCACCGGCATGACCATGACGATGAAGGTGTATTCCCTTGCCGGCGCCACGCCGAGCTGCGGGCCGGTGCCGATCAGTAGCGGGCGGATGTAGAGCGAGCCGCCCGTGCCGTAGGGCGGGACGTAGTCCTCGTTGGCCCTGACCGCGCGCCGCACCGCCTCGACAAAGAGTTCGACGGATACCGGAGCCATGCAGGTGCGGCGGGCGGAGTTCACCAGGCGCTCGCCATTCGCCTGCGGACGGAAGATGCGCACCTTGCCATCCTTGCAGCGGAAGGCCTTGAGACCCTCGAAGGCCTCCTGGCCGTAGTGCAGGCAGGAGGCGGCGATGTGCATGTTGAGGTAGGGTTCGCTGACCTCCTCGCCATCGCTCCACTTGCCGTCACGCCACACATAGCGGACGTGGCAGCGGGTGTCCATGTATTGAAAACCAAGAGATGACCAATCAATGTTAACCATTGCAACAGATTCCTTCGTGCGAGATCCTGCGGCCGCCGGATGCGCTAGCCCGCCGGCAGCCGGAAAATTACGAAAGAAGAATAATACCCCACACCCCGCGATATGTCACATGAAAAGGTGCGGGGGGCCCAGTAGGCAGTAGGCAGTGGCAGTAGGCAGTGGCAGTAGGCAGTGTAGGGGTGGCACGCATGCCGCCCGCAGGGAGCGCGCGGGGATACGGGGCGGCAGGCTCAATAGACGCACGGCATGCCGTGCGCACAGAAGAGGCGAAGGGGGAGGTGCGGGGACGCGGGATCCCGCCGTGAACGGCGGGCACAGGACTGGCACGCGGCGGGGGCGCTGCGTATGCAGGGCGAATGCCTGGTGCTGATACAAGACGGCCGGTACGGCACCCCGCGCAGCGTACGCAGTGCGCCACGCGGGGGGGGCGAACGGGCGTATAAGCTGAAATACCGGGCGTCTGGCGGGTAGACGCGGCGTCCCCGCCGCGTGATGGCGGGAGGGGGACGTTATTGACAAGGTTGACCTTGTTGACCTCATTGACGGGGTGGAGCTGGGGTGTGAGCCGCTGTCAATCTTGTCAATAGGGTCCCCCTTGTCAATAAGGTCAAAAAACAGCACGGCCTCTACACCCTCGCGGAAGCCCGCTACCCGTAGCGCCCGGGCTCGAGGACGAGGGCGAGCAGTCGCTTCCCACTCGCTACTCACTTACCCCTGCCGCCATCGGCCTCTCTTGCCAGGTGCCTGGTGGGCAGGGTGCGGTAGGCGCGCGGGGTGCAGCCCATCACGCGGCGGAAATGGCGGCTGAAGTAGTTGGCATCCTTGTAGCCGCAGGCGTCCGCGACTGCCGTCATCTTGGGGTTGTCGCCGCGGCGGAGCATTTCGCAGGCGCGGGCGATGCGTATGCGCGCCAGATAGTCGATGGGGGAGCGTCCGACGACCTCGCGGAAGCGCCGCACAAAGGTGCTCTCCGACATGCCGGCCACCTGCGCCAGTTGCGCGACCGTCTGCGGTTCGGCGAAATGCTCGGCCATGAAGCTGAGCACGCGGCTGATCCCCAGCAGCTCCGGCGTCCCCGACGGCTCCTGCTGGGCATCGCAGCAGCGCGAGAGGAAACCGATCAGGCGCATCAGGTGCCCGCAGGCCATGAAGCAGGCGCCGGGACGGCGCGCACGCAGCTCCTCCTCGATCTCCCCGATGATCGCGATGGCCTGCTCGCGCTGCGCGGTGTTGAGCCGCAGGCGCAGGCCGCTGCGTCCCGCCTGGCGCATGCGCGGCTCGATCTCGAAGAGGGCGTGGTAGCCCGGCACGGTGCCGAGATCGAGCTCGTTGAGCGGCAGCCGCGCCTGGCGCGGGTCGAAGAGAATATTGATCAGACGGAGCCGCCCGGCCACCGCATAGCCGTGGCGCGTGCTGCCGCGGATCAGGAAGACATCCCCCGCCTTCAGCGGATAGCTGCCGTGCGCGGTGATGTGACGCCCCGCCCCGCCCGTGATCAGCACCAGCTCGTGGAAGTCGTGGCTGTGGAGGGAGGTGTCGCCATGATTGTCCATCCGCATCACGGCAATCGGCATGTCGCGGTCGCGGAAGACGGCTTCGGAGCGGATTTTACGCGGAGCTTTGGCGTGCGGCATAGTGACAGGATTGTGCTAATGTTTGCCTGTTTTGTCAATGGTATCGCGGCGGATTTTGTCCTATAATGTGCCCATTCGCGTATTTTCGCGCATGGGAGATTCTTGCTATGGCCTTGAAAGTCGCTGTTGTCGGCGCGCGTGGCATCGGAACCACGCATGCGAATTGTCACCAAAAGGATGAGCTGGCCGATCTGGTCGCGGTCTGCGATGTCGTCCACGAGCGGGCCGACAAGCTGGCCGGCGACCTGAAGGTGCCCGCCTACTACTCGCTGGAGGCGATGCTGGACGCGCATCCCGAGATCGAGATTGTCGACGTCTGCACGGGCGGCGACGAGAACGGCGGCTGGCACTACGAGCCGACGATGCAGGCGCTGGCGGCCGGCAAGCACGTGCTGGTCGAGAAGCCGATCTCGAACTGCATCGAGGAGGCCCGCGACATGGTGGCCTTCGCCGCGGAGCAGGATCTCTACCTCGGCTGCAACCTCAACCACTACTTCACCGAGCCCGCGGAGCGCGCCATGGCGCTGATCCGCGAGAAGAAGATCGGCGAGCAGCTCTTCTGCCTCCACCGCATGGGTTTCCCCGGCGGCGAGTACACCTACGGCGGCCCCGACTCGGGCAACTTCGCCGGCTTCCCCTACGCCCACGTCAAGGCCTTCCTGGCCCACCCCTTCAGCATCATGCGCCACTTCTGCGGCGACATCACCCACGTGCAGGCCTTCATGGACCGCCCGCACCACCGGCGCGCCACCGGCGACCTGATGGTCTCGCTCAACAGCATCCACGTGCGCTTCGCCAGCGGCTGCATCGGCTATCTCTACAGCCAGCGCGGCGACGGGACGATGGGCCTCGGCGGCTGGTGGAGTGTCGAGGTGGGCGGAACACGCGGCACCTTCATCATCGAGAACTGCGTCGAGAAGTTCACCTACATCCCGGCACCGGGCTCGCCCGATGCCAAGAATGCCGACACGGCGGGGCTCGGCAAGGCGCCGCCGCCGCAGGTACACAACACCGGCGTGACCGACTTCGGCACCACCTTCCCCAACCGCATCCACGCCTTCCTCGAGGACGTGACCAACAAGGTGCCCAAGAACCGCCTGCGCGCCTCCGGACGCGA
>JAAYLN010000166.1 GCA_012521875.1 Lentisphaerota bacterium
GACAAGGTGTGAAGACAAGGTGTGAAGACAAGGTGTGAAGACAAGGTGTGAAGACAAGGTGTGAAGACAAGGTGTGAAGACAAGGTGTGAAGACAAGGTGGGGGGACAAGGTGTATGTGCGGAACACCCACTTAAACCCCGCACTTAAACCCGCTCTTAATCGGTACACTTCATCCACCCGCTTAATCTTTAGCTTTCGACAATGATGGGACGAAAGGGACGCAGGGGACACAGGTGTACCATCACTCACTACTCACCACCCTCTTCCCCAGCACCTCTTGGCGTCCTTGGCGTCTTGGCGGTTCAGCACTTGTGCGCGGCTCGCCGGTCACGCCGCGCAGCAGCGTGACGGGGACGGCTCGCCCTATCTTGCCGCCGCCTCTTCCTCTGCGTCTCTGCGTCTCTGCGTCTCTGCGTTATATCCACTCACCACTCACCACTCACTCCTCCGCGTCTCTGCGTTATATTCACTCACCACTCACCACCCACCACCCACTACTCACTTCCCCCACTTCTCTGCGCCTCTGCGTTATATTCACCACTCACTACTCACCACTCACTACTCACCACTCACCACTGCCTGTCGGCACACCCTGTGCTGGCATTATCTACCGCATAAGGGTTATAATGCCCGCATTGAAAGGGTGTAGTGACATGCATATCAGGAAGAGAGTTGTGACCGCAGCGCTAGCGGTCGTCTCCTGCGGACTCCCGGCGGCTTCAGCCGGAGCCGCTTCAGTCGAGGTGTTCTCGCCGGAGAAGCCCGGGGAGTTCCAGTTCGTCAAGGAGCCGACGCCGGCGCGGCTGGAGACGCTCGCGGCCGCCGGCAAGGCGCCGCTGGTCGAGTCCGCCGAGCTGATCGACGACGCGGTCGCCTTCACGAACTTCGCCCGCTTCGCCAGTGCCGTGGCCTTCGACAAGCTGCCGCGGCTCAACCTGCTGCACAGTTGGAAGAGCCTGGGTGTCAGGGTGCTCAAGACGGCGCGCCTCCGCCACGGCGGCACAGCGGAGTATTTCCGCCGCGAGGCGGGCTTCATCGCCTTCCAGGGCGGTGCCGAAGGCCTCTGGGTGCCGGACGCCGCCACCCTGCCCGCCAACTTCCGCGCGGCCCTCGAAGAGGCGCGCGAGGACTGGCGCATCCTCCTCTATCTGCGCGGACTGCGCGACAAGGCCGCCGCCAGCACCGACGGCATCGTCCGTACCGATGCCAACCGCGTCACCTACTGGTTCGGCTACATGCCGGCGGAGTGGGAAAACCCCGACTGCCTGCGCCTGGAGTGCGTGGCGTGGGCCAGACGCCTCGAGCAGGTGCTGGGACTCCCCGCCGCGAACCTGCCGTTGGCGCCCCCCAAGACCCCGCTGGCCGAGTCCCTCGCGCTCGAGCCGTTCGCCGACCTGCAGGTGAAGCCCCAGGAGGTGACGCTGAAAGGCCCCGACGGACGCACCATCCGGCTCGGCGACGGCGTGGAGTTCCGCGCCGACAACGTCGGCTTCTCGCTGGCCTTCTCCACCACCAACGGCCCCGAACTCGCCAAAAATGGGGCCCCGGGCGGCTCGCTCGGCTTCCGCATCTATCTGCCCGGCCCGCAAGCCGGCGAATGGCTGCCCTACCGCTTCCACTGCGACCTGGAGCCGTTCTGGAGCGGCCCGCGCGCACCGGCCATCGGACGCGGCAGCTTCCTCTTCGGTACCGACGAGCGCTTCAAACCCTACTCGCTGGCCTACGGTGTACCGAACATCCGCATCCGGACCTGGCCGCGGCTGCGCTCGTACGGCCCGGATTATCCCGACATGCGCCCGTCACTGCAGCTCACCCCCAACGAGGGTGGCGGCTGGCGGGCGGTGATGTCGGTAAGCTGGCTGGCGCTCTACGGACACTGGCCCATGCAGCGCCCCGGCGAGCGCGACGTCTGGTGCGTCGGCATCGACCGCTCGCCCGATACCGGCAGGCCCGCCGCCTTCCGCCTCGTCTGGCCCAGGGGCCACACCGGCACCTTCAAGCCCTTCGCCGAGCGCATCAACACCGGCACCCTCACCGAAATCTACAAGACCGAGCTCGACCGCACCATCGAGGTGTGGTCAACCGCCTTCCGCGAACGCTACTACCCCTTCGCCAAGACGGCGCAGCCCTGCTTCAACCGCTACGACCTCGAATCGGACGAGATGTTCCGCGAGCGGCTCGTCCAGCCCCTCGTGGACGCCAACGACAACGCCTGGCAGATTGTACAAACCGACAAGGAGCACAAGCCCAGGCTCAACCTGCAGAGCGATGCGGTGAAGCTCGACATCTGGAAAATGCTCGGGCGCATGCTCTATCTCTCGCACGAGGTCGGTATACGCCGGCGCGACTATCTGGCGCTGCGCTTCGCCGGCCGGGAGCCGCCCGAGCCGCCGAAGAAGAAGGAACAGCGGCAACAGAAACCGCCGGGGCCGGAACTCGACTTCGGCGGCGGCATAGACATCCAGCTTGACGAGATGGAGTTCTGACATGAATGCTCTTCCACTATTGCTAGGTGCGGCACTTTCGATCTGGTGGGTCGATCCCTACGGCACCACCCCATACCTGCCCGACGCGGAACCCGCGGGCGGCATCCCCACCAACACCATCTCGCTCGCCGCCGCCAGGGGCGAGATCGAGACGGTCTCGTTCTCCGTCAGACCCGCGCGCGATCTCAGGCTCGTGGACTTCATCCCCTCCGACCTGACGGGCCCCGGCGGCGCCACCATCCCCGCCTCCGCCTCGGACTTCGCGCTCGTCAAGGTCTGGTACCGCGCCGACAACCGCTGGATAACCAGTTGGAGCGGCAATACCGGCAAGCCGACGCTGATCAACGACCTGATCCTGCACGATAACGACCTGATCCGCGTGGTCGAGGCGGAGGATCCGGCCAAGCGCACCATCCTGCTGCGCTTCAGCTACCCGGAGGGTCCCGTCTACGTGGACATGCGCAAGCACGGCGGCGGCCGCGACCACTTCAGGCACGAGGTCTATCCCGTGATGGATGCCAAGAAGTTCGTGCCCTTCGACCTCAAGGAGGGACGCTTCCAGCAGTACTGGTTCACCTGGAAGATCCCCGACGATGCCAGGGCGGGCCTCTACCGCGGCACCCTCGAGGTCCGGGAGGACGGCAAACCGCTCGGCAAGCTGCCGGTCGAGGTCGAGGTCTATCCCTTCGCCCTCCCCTCGGCGCGCACCCACTACGATACATCGCGCCCCTTCATCTCCGCCTGGATGGGCACGCCCTCGCTGGCCGGCGAGCTCGCCCACTCCAAGAATCTCGCCGTCTCCGAGGCCAAGTGCCGCAACATCTACCGCTCACTGGCCGAACACAATGCCCACGAGCCCTCCGGGCCGGGCGTCTTCGGTGCCAACGATACCGACGACCTCGCCGTGCGCTCGCTGATCCTGATGCGCCAGGCGGGGATGCGCTGCAACGTGATGATCAACGGCCACTCGATGGACTTCGGCTGGGCGGCGCCGGTCGAGAAGCCCTTCATCTCGCCGGAGGAGGATCCCGAACTATACGAGCGCACGCTCGGGAAGTACCGCAACATGGCCGACGTGCAGGCGGCCGTGCTCGACAAGTACCTCGGCCACCGCAACTGCTACTTCTGCGGCCCCGACGAGTGCGGCACCTACCAGCACCGCCGCGGCTACGGTTTCTTCGCCGAGCTCCACAAGCGCGGCTTCAAGACCTGGTCCGACTACGGCGTCCCCGAGGACATCTCCTGGAGCATCGGCATGAACGACGTCCCCGCCGCCGCGCGCCACACCACGGCCTGGCTGTGGCACAAGGGCTCGGCCCTGGCCGTCACCTACGCCGGCACCTTCACCGGCCCGTCGTGCCCCGACATCTGGCGCCGCACCAAGGGCCTGCGCTACTACTATGCCGACTTCGACGGCCTGCACGAGTACGTCCTCTTCTACAACCGCTGGAACCACTGGAACGACTTCAAGTGGCGCGGCTCCTACACCCAGATGCAGATCGTCTACCCCACCTACGACGGCATCATCGCCACCCTCGCCTGGGAGGGCGTGCGCGAGGCCCTCGACGACATCCGCTACCTCTCGCTGCTGCGGCTGCGCGCCGAGGCCGCCATGAGGTCCGCCGATCCCGCCATCCGCGCCTGCGGCCGCGAGCACTTCGTCTGGATGGATGCGCAGGATCCCGAGGCGATCATTGATCTCCACGCCTTCCGCCGCGAGGTGGCGCGGCGCATCACCATCCTGGTCGGCCTTGTCGGCGAGGAGCCGCCCGAGGCACCACTCAAGCCCGTGCCCGGGCTGCCCCCCTGTACCTTCGGCAAGGAGATCCCCGCCGACTACAAGGGCAAGCTGAACTTCGCACGCGAATGCGTCAGGCGCCACCGCTACGACATCGCCCTGCCGCTGCTGGCCTCCATCCGCGAGGATCCCGCCACCACGCTGGATCAGACCATCGAGGTCACGCTGGCGGAGGTGCCGCTGCTGTGCGAGATGCTGCGGCGCGACGAGGCCGTCAGGCTGCTGGACGGGCTGCTGGAGCGGCGCGAACTGACGCGCGCGCAGCGTGGCCGGTTCCTGCTGCGCAAGGTCCAGACGCTGCTGACCGACCGCATCTTCGAGGAGGAGTACACCGCCGCGCAACTGGACGCCGCCGCCGCGGTACTGGCGGAGGCCGCCGGGTTCCAGTTGCCGCAACAGGAGCACTTCGAGGCCGTCAACCGCATGGCCAACGCCTATGTCGCCGGCGGCAGCGACAAGCCCGGCATCGACTTCATCGATGCCCAACTGGCCGACGCCAGGTTCGACGCCGCCCAGCGCAGCACGCTGCTGGTCAAGCGAGCGCAGGCCTATACCGCGCTCAAGGATTGGGATCAGGCGGCAACCTCCTACCGGCTGGCGAACAACGAGCAGCCGTTCAAGAACCGCGAGATACTCAAGGCCCAGGGCCATGTGGCCGAGATGCGCCAGGACTGGAAGACCGCCCGCGACTGCTACCTCCGCGAGGAGACCATGTACAACAAGGACGAGGAGGGTGACCTGCGCAAGAGCTGCATCGCCCGCCTCAACCGCGTGCTGGAAAAGCTGCAGGGCCAGCCCAGGGCCGCCGTCTCGATCGACGATCTCGACAGCGCAACGGTTATACAGTTGGAGGAGTAGGGCCCTGCCGCTGCCCTGCAGGGCGGCGGCAGTAGCAGTAGGCTGTGGCAGTTATTGCGACCACTCAGTGGTTCGCAATTGAGAGGGTAAAAGCCCTGCGCTGTCCTTGCGCTACCCAGTCGAGCTCTTGGGAAGCCCTGAAGAAGCGCGCCAGCACAGGTGGGGCGACGCCGTCCCGGCTAGCCGCAGCGATGGAGTGATGGAGCGCGGGAGAAGTTCTAAAGTTCGGAAGTTCTAAAGTTCTAAAGTTGGGCTGACGCCTGTACCGAGCCTCCCCGCCCGCCGTCTCGGCGCAAGCTCACGGTACAGCACAGGAAGGTAGGGCGAGCCGTCCCCGTCACGCCGCTACGCGGTGTGACCGGCGAGCCGCACGATAGAGAACGACACCGCCGGGGACGGCGGGCTCCAGCGTTCCGGCTTCCCGTTCACA
The DNA here is from genome assembly GCA_012521875.1 of Lentisphaerota bacterium. GTDB lineage: Bacteria > Verrucomicrobiota > Kiritimatiellia > RFP12 > JAAYLN01 > JAAYLN01. The sequence goes on from JAAYLN010000166.1 coordinate 5,574, forward strand.
TTCGCCGGCGCCTGTACCGAACCACCCCGCCCGCCGCCCCGGCACAAGCTCACGGTACAGCAACCGAAAGGTAGGGCGAGCCGTCCCCGTCACGCCGCTACGCGGTGTGACCGGCGAGCCGCAGTGATGGAGTGATGGAGCGAAAAAGCGCCAAAGGCGCGTCCTATCCCAGCCTAGGGTGAAGCCCTAGGAAACTAACGGCATAAGAAAACAAGGGCTGAAAGCCCGCTCTATCATCCGGCATACATACGTCTAATTCCATGACTATATCCCGCCCCTTCAGGGCTAGTCATTTTTGGCCCGTTACCCAGGGCGTTGCCCTGGGCTGGTATGTTTCGCCCCTTCAGGGCTGTCATCAACTTTGTCGCGAGCTTTGTCGGTAACTTTGTCGCAAGCAAAAGATTAAGCGGGTGGTTTAAGCGTGCCGATTAAGTGTGGGATTAAGTGGGTGCTTCGCGCTTACACTTTGTCTCCACACTTTGTCTCCACGCTTTGTCGGCTACGCTTCGTCCCCACACCTTGTCCCCACGCTTTGTCGAAAGAAAGCCCCTCCCTGCCGCAGCCTCAAAGACGGCTCATGATCTCGTTGACGGCCTTCAACAGGGGCCCGAAGCGGCGCCCATCGTAGGCCACACCGATCATGTCGCAAAACTGCTCCCCGACCTCCCGGAGCAGAATGCCGTTGAATCTCAACTGGGATGGACAGAAGCCGAATGCGATGAACTTCTTGAGGATCGCATCAAGTGCGATCCTGATATTCCACAACTTCCCCGGCTCCGGCACAAGCAGATCCATGCCGAGAATGACCTGCGACTCCACATCCATCAGCATGAATGCCCGGGCTATGGCCGGGCGGCTTCCCTTTTCACGGAAACTGGTCGGGACGACGAAGCAGCCGCAAGCCATGGTCATGTCCTGCATCGGCAGGCAGAGCACCTGGTCCAGCAGTTCTTCCGAAACGGACAAATCAGGCTCCTGATGCAACAGGGGGTGCGTTTTCATCTCCTGCTCCCAGCCGCCCTCCCGATACACGCGGGTGCAGATGGGATCCATGGGGCAGTTGATTGCCGGAATCGCATGGCCCCCTTCAAGCATGAACAGCAATTGCTCAAGACATACCGTCATGCGCTCGATTTCCCTGCCGCCCGGGAAGCAGTTGTCATATCCGGGCATCAGCGATTGAAAGCTGGGATTCTTGCCGCGCTTGAAAGTAATGCCCGACGCCTTGATCCTCTCGCGGTCTCCCGGCAGCAGCTCGTTCGCCTTTGCGAAGACCAGCTTGAGCTGCGGCATCCCGAACATGATATCAAACATGTCCTGGTGGTTCCCCTCAGCGATCCTCAACATCGCGTCAACATCGTCAAAGGACGAATAGATCTGGACTGATAAGTAGTCGCCCATTTCACCGGTCACAAACACATAGCTTGTATCGTCCGCCGCGTGCTGGACGGCCAGTATCTGCCACTCGATCATGAACTCCCACGGCGAGATGTCAAGAACCCGCTTGGCGAGATCAAATATCTTGGCGACCTGTTCCTGTGTAGGTGTGGTTTCATCAAGCTGGAGTTCCCGCTTCATCATCATTTCCCCGGTGCTTAGGCAACATGGCTTTCTGCGCGGCACCATGCCGCGCCCAAAACGGCAGGCAGAATATCGCATATTTGCGGGCGCTGGTCGATGCAATCTTTGATGGGACGCAGAGGACGAATGGGACGAAGGTGCGGTTAGATGCAGGGAACTGGCGGTACAGACGGTGCGGTCGAATGAATCGAGCGAATCGAGCGAATCGAATCATTCGAATCCATCGATTCATTCGATTCTATCGAAAAGCGAAAAAGCGCCAACGGCGCGCCCTATCCCAGCCTAGGGTGCAGCCCTAGGAAAACAACGGCAAAGGGGAACAAGGGCTGAAGGCCCGGCCTATCATCCGGCAGGTAGCCCCTTTTTTCCCGAACTATATACCGCCCCTTCAGGGCTCGTCTGTATTTCGTCTCGTTACCCAGGGCGTTGCCCTGGGCTGGTATATCGCGCCCCTTCAGCTTGCATCAACTTTGTCGTGAGCTTTGTCGGTGACTTTGTCGCCTTCGTCGAAGGCAGATGGGCGGCGAAAGGGCAGCGCAGCGCTTTTACCCTCTAAATTGCGAGCCACTGTGTGGTCGCAATAA
>JAAYLN010000167.1 GCA_012521875.1 Lentisphaerota bacterium
CACCGCATAGCTTATAGTTTATGGCCGCGGCTTGCAATCGTAGCGTAAGCGCGAAGCTTAATCGGTTGGTGACAGAGGTAAGTGCGAAGCACCCACTCTAAACCCTCTCTTAATCCCACTCTTAATCGGCACGCTTCATCCACCCGCTTACTCCCTGCCCGGCTTCGCTCCCGGCTCTGCCGGATCATTCTCGTTGCACCGGATCTCCGAGTCCGGTGACAAGGGCAGCTTCTGCCAAGGTTAATGCAAGCCCCGAAGGGGCGCGACATACTAGCCCAGGGCAACGCCCTGGGTAATGAGGCTAATAACGACTAGCCCTGAAGGGGCGGGACATAGTCTTGAAATACGGCGTCTGTCTGCCAGATGCAAGCCGTTGTCGCTTGTCGTCGCTTGTCGTCGGCTGTCGTCGAGTGTCAGGAATGCTCCCGAAAGGGCGCGCAAGCACAGGTGGGGCGACGCCGTCCCGGCTTGCCGCAGTGATGGAGCGTGGGATTGTGGGGCAGACATTCCTGTCTGCCTTTGTGGACGTGCGCAGACAGGAATGTCCGCGCCACTCTGGGGCAGATCCCGCAATGGCGTATAGGTGGCGGAATAGGCGGGGGTGGCGGTACTGTGCCTTGTGTGCGGCTCGCCGGTCACGCCGCGTAGCGCCGTGACGGGGACGGCTCGCCCTACCTTTCGCTCGCTGTACCGTTCACCACCCATGCGCTCCCCAGAAATCCGCGGAGACCGCGGGCTCCATAGCGCATCCGAAGCGAACGGGAAGCCACTGCCAAATCACAAATCACAAATCACAAATCTACAATTGAATCACCTGTGTGCGGCTCGCCGGTCACGCCGCGTAGCGGCAGACAGGGACGGCTCGCCCTACCCTGCGGCTCGCTGTACCGCGAGCTTGCGCCGGGGCGGCGGGCGGGATGCTTCGGTACAGGTGCCAGCGAATGTGAACTGAAAAGCCGCAACGTGGAGCCCGCCGTCCTCGGCGGTAACGTTCTCCACCCATGCGCTCTCCAAGGCACCGCGGAGACCGCGGGCTCCAAGGCGCATCTGAAGCGAACGGGGAGCCGGAACTGCCGCTTGCTCTTTCGCTTTCGGCAAAGCGTAGGGACAAAGTGCGGCGACGAAGCGTAGCCGACAAGGTGTGGAGACAAGGTGTGGAGACAAGGTGTGCCACCGGGCGGCGAAAGGGCAGCGCAGCGCTTTTACCCTCTAAATTGCGAGCCACTGTGTGGTCGCAATAACCGCCTACTGCCTACTGCCTACTGCCACTGCCGCCGCCCCGCAGGGGCGGCGGCTACCCCAGGAACGGCACCAGATCCATCGGCGACAGGGTGCGCGCCCCCAGCCGCCGCGCCTCGCCGGCCAGCTCGTTGTCGTTGGTCACCAGCAGCACCATGCTCTCCTCCGACTCCTTCCGGAAAAAGCGCACCTCCTCGACGATCACCTTGTCGGCACGGTGCTCGCCTTCACCGCCGGAGTAGATGGTGGTGACGTTGGCCGAGGCGCGGGTGTCGCTGCGCTCGGGACCGTCGAAGACAACGCGCACACGGCAGTTGGGGCGGTTGGCGGCCAGCCGCACCATGTCGCCCACCAGACAGTCGCGTGCCGGACGCCCCGGATATACGTGATCCTGCGGACGCCGGTAGCGCGACTGGAGCCCGAAAAGAACGTTATGCCCGTCCAGCAGCAGGATGCCCGGCAACTGCCCCAGCATCACGGCACGCAGGCATCCGCGCGGGGTCTCGATCTCTTCGTCCCTGACCTCCGGTGCCGGCTCCGCCGCCTGCGCCAGCGCGGCCTGGCGGCGGCGTATGCTCTCCAGCAGCGCCCCCGCCTCCTCCGCCCCCAGCGCACCGGTCGTCCTGAGCTGGCCGATCACCCCGCGCCACGCCCCGAACGTGTCGGCCGTGGCATAGTTGACCGCCGCCGCCAGCAGTGGGCGCAGGGCATCCGGTGCCTCGACCTCCAGCACACGCCGCAGCCGGTCGATTTCGCCCCGCAGAGCCTCCGCCGCCGCCACCAGCGCGGTCTGCGGATGCACGGCGTTGCCGAGGGCTTCGGTACAGCGGGCCAGGATCGTCTCGAGTTGTCCGAGACGTGCCTGCAGCGCGGCGCGCGTGCCGCTCACCCGATCCGCCTGCGCCTGTGCCTCGAGCGCCGCCTCCGCCTGCGCCAGCAGGGGATCGCCCGCGCCCGGTGCCGACAGCGCCGCTGCCGCGTCGCGGATGGCTGTGGCCCGCGGGCCGCCCAGCCAGCCGCAGAACTCCTCCGCCAGTTGGGCATCCACCAGCCGCCGCACCCGTATCTCGCCCTCCTCGCGGCAGCTCCGCAGCTCGGCCTCGAGCCGCTCCACCGCCTGCCGCGACTGGCGCGCGGCGGTCTCGGCGGTATTCTGGGCGGACTGGGCGTGCTTGAGATCGGTCTGGCACGTCTCGAACGTCTTCTGCAAACGCACGGCCCGTTCCTCGATGCCCTTCAGCCGGCGCAACTCCTTCCTGGCCTCGCGGAGCTGCTGCTCCAGCCGCGCCCGCGCCTCGCCGGCTCCCGCACCGCGGCTACTGGGTGCCGCGCTGCCATCCCCGGACGCCGCGCCGGCGCCCACCGTATCCAGCAGGGTGGCCAGTTGCTCGCGCAGGATGCGCACCCCGCGGGCGCGGTGCTCCGGATCATCCGCGGCCTCGACAGCCTGCACCGAGGGGGGCGGCCTGACCACCTCCCGTTCCCGTACCGCGACCCGATCATCCAGCAGGCGCGCCAGACGCATCTGCGCCGGGCCGAAGAGGTCGGACAGGGCCGCGGCATGGTCGTTGATGAAACTTGTCGATAGGGGCGCGATAACGGACGCGTTGAGGCTGTAGCGCGCCAGCAGGCGGCGCAGCGGCTCATCTATTACCTCGGCACCCAGCACATACTGCTCGATCCGCTTGCGGATCGAAGGCGCGTGGTTGCGGCGGAAGCCGCCGGAAGCGAAGGCCGGCGTCGATTGGGCATACTCTATGACAGCCGCATCCGGGAGCTGCCCGATCAGGCGCGACAGCACTTCCCCGGTGTCGGAATCCAGTGTGAAATCAAGGGCAAGGGACATGCCCGGAGTTTATCTTATTGCGCGCGCGTGTTCAATATTATATGATATTGTTTTGAAAGTTTACGAAAGAACGTCGTTTTCATGAGCGATACCGCACCGATTTCACCGCAGGAAAACACTCCTGCCGCAGCCCCCCTTGCCACGCCGTCCGCCGATCTTCCCGCCGGAGCCTCGCAGTACAATGCCGCCAACATCCAGGTTCTGGAAGGCATGGAGGCGGTCCGCAAACGCCCCGCCATGTACATCGGCGATACCGGCACGCGCGGCTTCCACCATCTGGTCTATGAGGTGGTGGACAACTCGATCGACGAGGCGCTGGCCGGCTACTGTACCCACATCGAGGTCGCCATCAACCCCGACGGCTCGTGTACCATCACGGACGACGGGCGCGGCATTCCCGTCGACATGCATCCCAAGGAGAACCGTCCCGCCGTCGAGGTGGTCCTGACCACGCTGCATGCCGGCGGCAAGTTCGACGGCTCGAACTACAAGGTCTCCGGCGGCCTCCACGGCGTCGGCGTCGCCTGCGTCAACGCCCTGAGCGAGTGGCTCGTCGTCAAGATCCGCCGCAACGGCAAGCTCTACCAGCAGCGCTACGAGCGCGGCGTGCCGGTCACCGGGCTCCAGGAGATCGGCACCTCCACGCACACCGGCACCCGCGTCACCTTCCAGCCGGACAGCACGATCTTCTCCTGCAACACCTTCGAGTGGGACATCCTGGCCAACCGCCTGCGCGAGCTGGCCTTCCTGAACAGCGGCGTCGCCATCACGATCACCGATATCGACAGCGGGCGCAGCGAGCGCTTCCTTTTCGAGGGCGGCATCGCCGAGTTCGTCAGCTATCTCAACAAGAACAAGACGCCCGTGCATCCATCGGTCATCCTCCTCCGCGGCGCGAAGGATGGGGTCGAGTGCGAGATCGGCATGCAGTACACCGACTCCTACACGGAGAACGAGCACAGCTACTGCAACAACATCAACACCATCGAGGGCGGCACGCACCTCAGCGGCTTCCGCTCGGCGCTCACGCGCACGATCAACAAGTACGCCACCGACAACAAGCTCGTCAAGGATAACGACGAGAGCATGACCGGCGACGACATCCGCGAGGGCCTCACGGTCATCGTCAGCGTCAAGGTGCCGCAGCCGCAGTTCGAGGGTCAGACCAAGACCAAGCTCGGCAACGGCGAGGTCGAGGGCATCGTGGCCTCGATCGTCAACGACCAGCTTGGCGTCTTCTTCGAGGAAAACCCCTCGGTCGCGCGGCGCATCATCGAGAAGGCGGTGCTCGCCGCCCGTGCCCGCGCGGCAGCGCGCAAGGCGCGCGAGCTGACCCGCCGCAAGGGCGCGCTCGACTCGGCCGCGCTGCCCGGCAAGCTGGCCGACTGCTCCGAGCGCGATCCCGCCAAGTGCGAACTCTTCATCGTCGAGGGCGACTCCGCCGGCGGCTCCGCCAAGCAGGGACGCGACCGCGAGACCCAGGCCATCCTGCCGCTGCGCGGCAAGATCCTCAACGTCGAGAAGGCGCGCGTCGACCGCATGTTGAACAATCAGGAGATCCGCGCGCTGATCTCGGCCATCGGCGCCGGCTTCGGCACCGAGGAGTTCGACCTCGCCAAGGTGCGCTACCACAAGATCATCATCATGACCGACGCCGACGTCGACGGCGCCCACATCCGCACGCTGCTGCTGACCTTCTTCTTCCGCCAGATGCCGCGCCTGCTCGAGCACGGACTGATCTACCTGGCGCAGCCGCCGCTCTACAAGGTCACGCGCAAACAGCGCGAGGAGTACATCGAGAACGACGCGCAGCTCACCGCCAAGCTGCTGGAGATGGGCTGCGACGATCTGGTCATGCGCATGGCCGACGGCCGCGAACTGGCGCCCGATGAGCTGCATGCCCTGCTCGACCGGCTCGTGGCGCTCGAGGAGACGCTGGGCGGCCTGACCCGGCGCGGCGTGCCCGTCGAGGATCTCCTGCGCGCCCGCCATCCAGAGAGTGGCGAATGGCCGCGCTTCATGGTCGTCACGGGCAACCGCGATGCGGCCAAGCTATCCTTCGTCCACGACGAGGCCGCCCTCGAGGCGGCACGCGCTGCCGCCGCCGAACGCTTTGAAGTGAGCATCGACCTGCACGATGCGCAGGTCAACACCTACCACAGCGGCTCGCCCGACAACTTCTGCTGGCTGGAGATCTTCCGCGTCAACGCCCTGCGACGGCAAATCGAGGCCATCGAGCAGATGGGCTTTACGCTGGAGCAGATCATCGGCGGCGAGACCGTCTTCGCACACCTGCTGGAAAATGGCACCGAAACGCCGCTCACCGCGATATACGACCTGCTCGGGATGGTGCGCCAGCGCGGACGCAAGGGCCTCACGATCCAGCGCTACAAGGGTCTCGGCGAGATGGACGCCGACCAGCTCTACGACACCACCATGGATCCCAACACGCGCCGCCTGCTGCGGGTGACGCTCGACGACGCAGTCAAGGCCGATGCCATCTTCACCCTGCTGATGGGCGACGAGGTCGAGCCCCGCCGCCGCTTCATCGAGGACAACGCCCTCAACGTGCGCAACCTCGACATCTGATCCCGGCGCGCGGGAGGCCACCGTGCGCCATCCCGCCGCGCCAGTCGCGACCACATGGAAATCTGCGTCCTCAACAGCGGCAGCAACGGCAACGCCATCTATCTTGCCGCCGGCGATACCCGCATCCTGATCGATGCCGGGATCAGCCTGCGTATGCTGCGGCAGCGCCTGAAGCAGATCGACCGTGATGTCGGGGAACTCGACGCCGTCCTGATCAGCCACGAGCACACCGACCACTGCCGCGGCCTGCCGAACCTCTCGCGCGCCCGCCCCGAACTCCAGTTGTATGCCAACGAGGGCACCGCGGGCGGGGTCGAGGTGGCCTTGCGCGCCACGATGCCGTCGCCCTGGAACATCTTCGAGACCGGCACGGACTTCACCATCGGCGCGCTCCACATCCAGAGCTTCGCCGTACCGCACGATTCAGGCGACCCCGTGGCCTACGTCGTGGACGACGGCCGCCACCGGGTGGGAGTGGCTACCGACCTCGGCACGGTGACGCCCGTAGTGCGCCGCCACCTGCGCGACTGCGACGTGCTGGTCATCGAGACCAACCACGATACCGACATGCTCAGGCAGAGCGGCCGACCGTGGTCGCTGATACAGCGCATCCTCGGCCGCCAGGGCCACCTCTCCAACGAGCAGGCCGCCGAGCTGGTCGAGGAGGTCATGACCGAGCGCCTGCGTGCCATCTTCCTGGCGCATCTCAGCGAGGACTGCAACACGCCCGACAATGCCATGGCCGCCCTCCGCATCATGCTGCGCCGCAACAATTGCACCGGCATCGCCCTGATGCCCACCCACCGCGA
>JAAYLN010000168.1 GCA_012521875.1 Lentisphaerota bacterium
CCGTTCTGCGTCTCGGTCTCCTGGCCGAAGAACGACACGCCGATCTCGCGGTATGCCGCAAGGTCGAAGGCCTGCACGTCCGCCGACGGGCGGAAGTTGCCGCCCAGGAAGTACTCGCTCACGCCCATCGAGCGCGCCACCTGGCACCACTGGCTGATGACGCGCCAGAACTTGTCGTTCACCGGCGCGTAGATCGGGATGTCGTAGTTCACGCGCACGTAGGGGCAGAAATGCGAGCGCACATAGCCCGAGACGGGGGTGCGCGGCACGGGGATGGTGTAGAAGTAGATCAGGTAGTTGAGCTCCGAGTCGCGGTTGAGGTAGGTGCGCACCGCCTGCAGGTAGGCATTGGCGTTCACGAAGTGGGCCTCGGCGTGGAAGTCGGGGTCTTCCTTCGTGATCAGTGTACCGTCGGGCAGGCGGAACGGCTTGAGGCACTCGGCGCACTGGCAGGTGTTCCACGTATCCTCGATCCAGCAAGGGGAGCAGTCGTCGTTGTAGCGCTTGTAGTACTGGATGTTCGGCAGATGCTCCATGCACTTGGTGATCTTGCCGGCGGCGAAGTCGTCCTTGCCGTCCTCGATCACCTTGATGAGGCAGGGCGTGGAGGTGTAGCAGCCGGGGCGCAGGCGCTTGCCGTCCTTGCTGAGTCCCCACTTCTCGTTCTCCTCCCGGCCGCCGCCGAAGCCGAACCAGTGGTTGGCGGCGTAGGCGCGGTAGGAGGAGAACTCGAAGGCCGCCGGGCCGTACCAGCAGCCGAAGTAGCTGGCGCGGTTGCGGTAGGAGTAGTACTCGTTGCCGTCCGAAAGCCCCCAGTACTTGATGGCGCTCTCGACCACCCAGTTGCGCCCCCATGTGAGATCCGCGTTGTTGCCCGCGCGGTAGGGACGCAGCGCCTCGACGAGCATCGGATCGGGGTTGCCGATGCCGCGCTGCATCACTGGCCGCGGCCACATCAGGCCGAAGTTGGCCTCGAGGAAGTCGAGCACGCCGTTGATGATTCCCTTGCCCTCGTCCACGGTGGGGTAGCCCGGCGAGCCGGCGAAGTAGAACTTCTTGCCGTCGTTGGCGATGATGGTCACCGCCGTGCCCTCGTGCGCCTTGCGCGCCCCGGCGACGAACTCCCTGACCGCCTCCGGCGCGTCGCCGGGCAGGCCGAGGAAGAACTTCACGTTGTCGTTTGTGGTGGCCTTGCCGACCACCGGGATCTCGTTGATCGGGTTCAATGCACGCGTGAGTTCCTCTTGAAGGAGCTTGATCGTGTAGTCGCGTCCCACGCGGTTCTTCGTCGAGCCGGCGTTGACGATTTCCGCGTCGATGATGCGGTCGCGCATGATCGGCACCGGCTTATCGAGACGGCCGGCATCGAAGCGGTTCTCCTTGAGCGCCTCCTTGTAGGAGAGCACCTTGTGGTTCGCCTTCCAGGTCTTGAACTCCTCCCAGAGCTTCATGTCGCCGCCGCGGTACATCAGTCCGCGCACGAGTCGCGGATGCGCCACCGTGAAAATGACCTTGTCGCCGGGCGCCAGCATCTTGTTCTTGAAGGTGAACTCCATGCTCGTGATCTTGTCGAGCGTGAACCACTTGTTGCCGACGGGGTCGTCGTGTACCATGTCGAAGACGAAGGCCTTCCAGCCTGCGGGCGTCTGGGCCGTGGGGCGGCGGCCCTCGGAGATGTACGAGCGCGTCACGCCGTAGCGGTTCCAGTTGATGCAGTCATGCCTGCTGGCAAACGATACGCCGGGGTTGTCTACATACTTGTTGAACATGAAGTACTGCGGGATCTTGTTCAGCACACGGTTCTCGCAACGCTCGTAGCTGCCCGTGGCGACGACCTCGACCTTGTAGAGGAAGGCGTAGGTGTTCCATTCGAGCGCATTCACCTCGAACGGCAGGGTGGCGATCGCCGTCGTCGGCTTGCCCTCGCTGCGGGTCCACGTCATGCGCAGGCAGTCTAGCGTCTCGCCGCCCACCTTCTCCCGTACCGTCTCGACTACCAGGCCCTCGCCGTTGCGCGCCTCGGGCTTCCAGCCCCTGACGGGAATCTCCTTCACATCTTCCGCCGCGGCATTGGTGACCGCGCTCCACGGCTCCACCTCGCGCCCCTCGCGGTCGATGAAGGCGCGCGGCGCGGGGCTCTTGAAGGGGGTGTATTGCTTCGAGCACTTGAAGTGCAGGTCGAAGATCGTGATCTCCTGCCTGGCCTTCTCATACGGCTCGGTGATGGGATCGAGGGTGATCTCCATCTGCGTGAAATCACGCCCGTTCGCGACGGGGAAGGAGTAGGTCGTCACATCCCCCTCGGTACGCACATCCTTGCAGGCCGCGGTTTCGTAGGTGCCGGC
>JAAYLN010000169.1 GCA_012521875.1 Lentisphaerota bacterium
GCCTCATGGAGCAGCCCTTCGAAGTCTCCAAGGGGACGGCCGACAGCAGTCTGGCCAACCCGCGCGAGGTGCTGATGCCGGCCATCCGCCACAATGCCGTCTCGATGATCATCGCCCCCAACCATCCCTCGGGCGACCCGACACCCTCGAGCGCCGATGTGCGCGTCACGCGCCAGATCGCCGAGGCTGCCAAGCTGATGGGCATCCGGCTGCTCGACCATGTGATCCTCGGGCAGCCGCGCGGCAGCCAGCCCGGCTACATCAGCCTGCGCCAGCAGGGGCTGGTGGTTTTCGATTAGGCACAAAAAAAGCGGCGGAGACCGCATGGGTCTCCGCCGCATTGGCGTTCAGTCTGGAACACCGGGGTGCGGGACTACATGTCCATGCCGCCCATGCCGCCCATGCCGCCGCCCGGGCCGCCGGCCGGAGCTTCCTTCTTCTCGGGAATCTCGGTGACCATGCACTCGGTGGTCAGCAGCAGACCGGCGATCGAGGCCGCATTCTGCAGGGCGCTGCGCGCCACCTTGGCGGGGTCGAGCACGCCGTCCTTGATCAGGTCGGTGTACTCGCGGGTCGCCACGTTGTAGCCGTAGGCACCCTTGCCCTGCTTGACGTTCTCGACGATCAGGGCCGCCTCGAGTCCGGCGTTCAGCACGAGCTGGCGCAGGGGCGCCTCGAGGACGCGGCGGATGATGTCCACGCCGACCTTCTCGTCGTCGCTCGCCGTCTCGATGTTATCGAGGGCCTTCTGGCAGCGCAGCAGTGCCACGCCGCCACCGGCGACCACGCCTTCCTCGACGGCCGCGCGCGTTGCGTGCAGCGCGTCCTCGACGCGGGCCTTCTTCTCCTTCATCTCGGCCTCGGTCGCGGCACCGACATTCACGACGGCCACGCCGCCGGCCAGCTTGGCGAGGCGCTCCTGGAGCTTCTCGCGGTCGTAGTCGGAGGTGGTGTCCTCGATCTGGCGGCGGATCTGGGCCACACGGGCCTGGATGTCGCTGGTCTTGCCCGCACCCTCGACGATCGTGGTGTTATCCTTGTCGATCGAGATGCGCTTGGCCTTGCCGAGATCCTCGAGCTTGACGTTCTCGAGCTTGATGCCGAGATCCTCGCTGATCATCTTGCCGCCGGTCAGGACGGCGATGTCCTCGAGCATGGCCTTGCGGCGGTCGCCGAAGCCCGGCGCCTTGACGGCGCAGACCTGCAGCGTGCCGCGCAGCTTGTTCACGACGAGCGTGGCCAGAGCCTCGCCCTCGACGTCCTCGGCGATGATCAGCAGCGGCTTGCCGGTCTTGGCGACATTCTGCAGCAGGGGCAGCATGTCGTTGAGGCTCGAGATCTTCTTCTCGTAGATCAGGATCAGGGCGTCCTCGAGCACGCACTCCATGCTCTCGGCGTTGGTGACGAAGTAGGGCGAGAGGTAGCCCTTGTCGAACTGCATGCCCTCGACAACTTCCAGGGTGGTCTCGATCGTCTTGGCTTCCTCGACCGTGATCGTGCCATCCTTGCCGACCTTGTCCATCGCGTCGGCGATCTTGTCGCCGATCTCGGTGTCGCCGTTGGCGGAGATGATCGCGACCTGGGCGATCTCGGTGTGCTCCTTGACGCGCTTGGCCTGCTTGGCGATCGCCGCGACCACGGCGCTGGTGGCCTTGTCGATACCGCGCTTGATGCTCATGGGATTGGCACCGGCGGTCACGTTCTTCAGCCCCTCGCGGTAGATGCTCTCGGCCAGCAGCGTGGCGGTCGTGGTGCCGTCGCCGGCCACGTCGCTCGTCTTGCTGGCGACTTCGCGCACCATCTGGGCGCCCATGTTCTCAAACGGGTCGGCCAGTTCGATCTCCTTGGCGACGGTTACGCCGTCCTTGGTGATCGTGGGGGAGCCGAACTTCTTGTCCAGAATCACGTTGCGACCGGAGGGGCCCATCGTGGTCACCACGGCGCGGCTCAGCTTCTGCACGCCGGCCAGAATCGCCTGGCGCGCTTCAGAGTCATACTTCAGTTGCTTGGCAGCCATACTCTCTTCTTCCTTTCCAAAAATGCTTTGCTAGATGGTTCAGCCGATCACGCCCAGCAGGTCGTCCTCGCGCACCAACTGGAACTCCTTGTCGTTGAACTTGACTTCGGTGCCGCCATACTTCGGCAGCAGCACGCGATCGCCAACCTTGACGTCAAAGGCAATCTCCTTGCCTTCCTTGTCCTTCTTCTTGCCAATGGCAATCACGATCCCCTCCATCGGCTTCTCCTTCGCCGTGTCGGGAATAATGATGCCGCCCTTGTTCTGTTCCTTGGCCTCGACCGGCTCGATAAGTACGCGGTCGCCAAGAGGTCTGATCTTCACCATGGTTCTCTCTTTCTCCATGCTTGGTTTGTTGGTCGTGGTTAAATCTGGCGGAACGGGCCACCC
>JAAYLN010000020.1 GCA_012521875.1 Lentisphaerota bacterium
GTGTACTGTGGGTGCGCATGGGGTGGCGAACGGTACCGCCGGGGACGTCGGGCTCCACTTTCAGACCGCTCCGTTCGCTTCGGATGCGCCTTGGAGCCCGCGGTCTCTATTGAGTCTGGCGTTAAAATCGCCTATACTTTCCACAACTTGCAGGTGATTGCAAAGCCATGAAGTATTCATCCGACTCGATCCGCACACTGGCCGATCTGGCCAAGTTGCTGGCCGGCTCCCCGGCACCCGTTGTGCTGCTGGAGGGTTCCCGCGCCTTGCCGGCGGAATTGTATCCGGCGCTGACGGCGCTGGGCCGCCTGCTGGCCGAGCGCCTGCCTTCGGTCCGGTTCCGTTCCGGCAACGCCGTGGGAACCGACACGGCCTTTGCCGAGGGTGTGGCGGCGGTCGCGCCGGAACGCATGGAGTACGTCATCACAAATGCCGGCATGGGACGCAAGCGGCGCATCGCGGGTTGCCGTGTTGTCACTCTGGACGAGCTGTCACCCGAGGCTGCAGAGCGTATCATCGACCTTTCGCGCACTGCGGCCTCTGCCGCGCGTGTGATCGAGGCCTACCGCACCTATGGAAGCAAGAACGTGGTGGGCTCCAAGGGTGCCTATCTGGTGCGCGACACGCTCAAGGTGGTCGGCGATCCCGCGAACGATCTGGCACCGGCGACTGCCGCCCTCTTCTACGTCAGGGATGCCAGCCCGCTCTCGGGCGGCACCGGCCACACCATCCGCGTCTGCCGGAATCACAATGTGCCGGTCATCACGCAAACCGTCTGGCTGAACTGGCGGTAGGCAATCGGTTAGTGACAGGGGGGGCAACAATACACTTTGTCTCAAAACTTTGTCTCAAAACTTTGTCTCAAAACTTTGTCCCCCTACGCTTCGTCCCCGCACTTTGTCTCCATGCTTTGTCGGTTGCACTTCGTCTCCTCACTATGTCCCTACGCTTTGTCGGCTTAGGCGCCATGCTTCCAATGTTAAAGAGCCCTTGTTTCTCCATCTGTCTGTCAGGCCGCGTCGCAGGCTGGCATGGCCGGATCAGCGCCGACCGCGGCGTCCCGCCGGATGCCGACATGCCAGCGCCAGTAACCGAAGAATGCGGTTGCCAGATACAGCGACCAGGTCAGCACCATCATGTCTCCCGCCTCTCCGCCGGCCTGGAAACGCAGAATCCACATGAAGAGTGAAATGGCATTGAGGGCGATGTAGAGCAGCCACTGCTCCTTGAAACGCCATATCGCCAGGAAGGTTGCCGCCACGGAGAGCACATTGGTGGAGGCATCGATGAAGGGGGTATTCTGGTTCGGGTTTAGAGCCAGCAGCTTGCCGACGATATAGGTTGCCAGGATGCAGCCCGTAATCAGGATAACTCTGAACCCCAGGGAGAGCTGCCGCATCTCCACCGTCCGGTCTTCCTTTGTATGCCGCCGCCACATTATGTAACCCAAGATGCCGGTAGGTATGAAGAAGAAGAGATTGAGGTAGACCTCGCCATATAGCCCGTTGCTGTAGGATAAGACGGAATAGGAGATGGCGGTGTAGAGGCCTACCAAATGGCCCTCGCGCCTTCCGATGGACGTCAGGCCGACGCAAAGGACACCGGACAGGAAGACGGTGAAGTCGAAAAAGGATGCCGCCAGGAGTGCGCTCACGGCACAACCGGTGACAATGAGAAACAGAAGCCAGGCATGATCCACTCTGTTCAGTGTCTTGTCGTGCAGTGTTGTCACAAGTATGCTCCGCTTGCTGAGGTTGCCGTCATCCGTTAGTGCGGTACATGCCCCGCCAAAAACAAAAAAGCCCGTTTTCAATGGCTTGTACCAGGAAAACGGGCTGGAAAATGGTCGGAGCGTGGGGATTTGAACCCCAGACCTTTTGCACCCCAAGCAAACGCGCTACCAGGCTGCGCTACGCCCCGAATTGGTGCTGAATTAGTATGTACATTACCAATACCCCCCAATTCCGTCAAGAGCCGTTTGGGCTCGAGCCGTTTGGTGGCGAGGCGGATCGATTAGGGCGGCGGAGACCCGCTAGCCGAGCGCGGGGATGTCGATAGAATCGATAAAGTCGATGGATTCGAATGATTCGATTCTACCGACAGCAAATAACCGCGTCTCTGCGCCTTCGCGTTATCTTGATACCACTCACTACTCACCACTCACTACTCACCACTCCCCTTCCTTCACACGGGGGATTCTGGTAAACTATGCGGTACATGGCGCGGAGGCCACAAGACCGCGCGCCGGCAAACCGATGAATTACCTTATCATCACACTCTTGATCGGGATGGGGGCCTATCTGATAGGCGCCATCCCCTTCGGACTGCTCATCGCCCGCTCGCGCGGTATCGATATCCGTTCCGTGGGCAGCCGCAACATCGGCGCCACCAATGTCTTCCGCTGTGTCGGCAAGCCCTGGGGTATCGCCACCTTCATTCTCGACATGGGCAAGGGCTGGTGCGGTGCCGTCGCGATTCCCGCACTGGTGGCCTGGCTGCCCGGAGTGCCGTCGCCGGAGGCGATAGAGTGGCGCCTCCTGGGCGGCGTATGCGCGGTAATCGGCCATACCTGGCCGGTCTATGCCGGCTTCAAGGGCGGCAAGGGTGTCGCCACCTCGGTCGGCATGCTCATAGGCTTGGCACCTGCTGCTGCCGGTCTTGCGCTGGCAGTGTGGTTTGTCATTTTCCTCGCCGGCCGTATAGTCTCGCTGGCCTCGATCCTCGCCGCCGCCGTGCTCGGCGTGGCCATCTGGTTCCCGCCCTTCCGCCCCGCCGAGGGTCCGCTTCTGCCTGCGGTAATGTCGCTGCTGGCCCTGCTGGTCATCGTGCGCCATCACTCCAATATCAGGCGGCTGCTCAATGGTACCGAACCCCGTCTCGAGCTGCGGCGCAAGCCGCCGTCCTCGGGAGAGGGGTCTGCATCATGAAGGTCAGGAGAGTCCCATGACGATTACCATGCTGAAGTCCAAGCTGCACCATCTGCGCGTCACGCGCGTGGATCTCGAGTACCAGGGGAGCCTGCTGGTGGATGAAACGCTGCTGGCCGCGGCCGGTATGCGCAACTTCGAGAAGATCCTCGTGGCGAACCTGGCCAACGGCGAGCGGTTCGAGACCTACGCGATTGCCGCCAAGGCCGGCAGCGGTGAGGTCTGCCTGAATGGCGCAGCGGCGCACAAGGGCAAGGTGGGCGACCGCCTGATCGTGATGAGCTGGTGCGAGTTGACCGAGGCCGAAGCCGCCACGCACCGGCCGCGGGTGGTCTGTCTCGATGCCGGCAACCGTCCTCTCCCGTGAAGGTTTTGCGAATGGAATACTTGCTGATTACCGTGGGCGCGTTTGAAGTCAACTGCGCCGTGCTCTGGACTCACGGCTTGCCCGAAGCCTGGGTGATTGATCCCGGCGAGGATGCCGACATGATCCTCGAGGCGCTGCGCCAGCGTGAGCTGACGCTGTCGCGCATTATCCTGACCCACGGGCATATCGACCATATCGCGGCGCTGAACGACCTGACGCGTGTCTTTCCCGGGGTGCCCGTACACATGCATGCAGCGGATGCGGAGTGGGCCTTCGGCCCGATCAACCGCCTGCCGCCATACCTGACCATACAGCAGCGTCCTGCCACGCTGCAGGCTGTGGACGAGGGGGATATGATCGTCACGGGCAACCTGCAGGCCAGGGTGCTGCACACCCCCGGCCACACGCCGGGCTGTATCTGCCTGAGCCTGGAGAACGAGCGTATGCTCTTCACGGGCGACACGCTCTTTGCCGGCTCGGTGGGGCGTACCGATCTGCCGGGCGGCAACAGCAGGTTGCTGGCGCGCTCGCTTAAGCGCATCGTGGCGCTGCCGGGCGATTTGAAGGTCATTCCCGGCCACGGCCCCGAGACCACTATTGCCACCGAGCGCCGCGTGAATCCGTTCCTGTCGTGACAAGTGTGGGGACAAGGTGTTGTGAGCGCGGAACACCCACTCTAAACCCTCTCTTAAACTCACTCTTAAACGGCACCCTTCATCTACCCGCTTACTCTATTTTCGCGTGGATTAGCGTGTATTGGCGTCCGTTCGCGGCTCCCATGCTTTGCGCCTTCGCGCCTTCGTCTGAGCTTTCCCTGTTGCTTTCGACGAAGGCGACAAAGTTACCGACAAAGCTCGCGACAAAGTAGATTCTCTCCCTTCGCGTTCCGCCCGCTCTCCATGCGCCCGCCGCGCACCCCTGTCACCGCCACCCGCTCCTTGCGGTTGACACGTTTAGCCGCGTGGCGTACACTCGCACCAATCGCATCGCGCAGAGGATGGCCGCCGGCTTGCGGCGGCGCATCCCGAAACCTGCCAGAGTGGCGGAATGGCATACGCAGCGGACTTAAAATCCGCGGATGGCAGCACCATCGTGGGGGTTCGAGTCCCCCCTCTGGCACCAAACGAGACATCACCGAAGCACAAGCGTGGTGCCCCGGTATTGGTACTCGTAGGCGCCGATGTCGCAGAATCTGCCGCTGATGCGCTTGTCGCCTGCCAGATCCTTGTCGCCGGGTCCCCATGAGGCCGTGTAGCCCCGGTTGATGCAGGAGCGGGCCTCGGGCGTCAGGCGGTAGTCTCCGGCGGCCGCGTTGCGGAAGACCGGCGCTCCCGCCTGGTTGTGGTTGCCGTCGCCCTCCACGGCGGTGGGGAAGCACGAGTAGGTTACCGTGCCGCCGCTCCTGTTGAGGTTGTCCGCGTCGGCCGCGCCGTTGTTCCAGGCGATGGCATTGCGCAGCGTGCCGGCCTTGATCCGGATGCCGTCGGCGGCCGCGTTCGGGTTGTGGTTGTCCACCACCGTGACATTCTCGATAACCGCGCCGGCGTCCGTCACCGTCAACCCCGCCGCAATGTCGGTGGTGGTGTTCCGGGATTCGTTGCCGGCGATCAGGCAGTTGCGGACGGTGGCCTTGCCAAGCACGTAGATGCCGCCGGCAGGATTGCTTGAGGTTGAGGTGTTGGTGTTACAGGAGATGACGCAGCGCTCCATAAGGCCGCCGAAGAAGCGCACGCCGGCGGCGGCGTGTCCGCTATTATGGGCCATGCTGGGGCCGCTGTTGCCGGCGATCAGGCTGTCGGCGACCGTGCCGCCGCTCTGCTGCACGCCGGCCGAGTAGGAGCCGTTGTTGCTGGTCGTGTTCCTGA
>JAAYLN010000170.1 GCA_012521875.1 Lentisphaerota bacterium
GGTTGCTCTTTGGCGGCTGGGGCACGCCGCCCTTGACGGGTACGCTGCTGGATCAGATGCCGCAACTGGAGGCGGTCTTCTATGGCGCCGGCTCGATCCGCCACATAGCGACCGGGGAGTTCTGGGATCGCAAGATTCCGATTACCAGCAGCTACGCCGCCAACGCGGTACCGGTGGCCGAGTATGCCGAGGCGCAGATTATCCTGTCGCTCAAGCGCGCCTGGAGCCTCGCCGCCGCCTACCGCGCTACCGGACGCCAGAGCCACGAGGGCATCGCCGGTGCCTATGGCTCGACCGTCGGGATTGTCTCGCTGGGCATGATCGGCCAGTTGCTGGCCCGCCGTCTGCAATCCCACGAGCTGCGCGTGCTGGCCTACGACCCCTTCTTTACCCAGGAGCAGGCCGACAAGCTCGGGCTGCGGGTTCACCTGTGCAGTCTGGAGCAGCTCTTCGCCGCGAGCGATGTGGTCTCGCTCCATGCGCCTTCGCTGCCCTCCACGCGCGGCCTGATCACACATCAACTGCTGGCCTCGCTCAAGCCCCACGCCACCTTCATCAACACCGCCCGCGGTGCCGTGGTTGACGAGCCGGGGCTGATCGGGGTGCTGCAGCAGCGACCGGATCTGATGGCGCTGCTGGACGTGACCGACCCCGAGCCCCCCGTCCCCGGCTCGCCGCTCTACACGCTGCCCAACGTCTTCCTCACCCCGCACATTGCCGGCTCGCTGGCCGGCGAGTGTACCCGCATGGGCGATTTGGCGATTGAGGAGTGCCGCCGTTTCCTGGCAGGCGAACCCCTGCGCTGGGCCATCACGCGCGAGCAGGCGGCGCGCATGGCCTGATGAGCAATTTCCCCAAGGCTTGAAAGGAACTAAACCATGATCTGTCAGAAGCTGATTCATCTTCCCGACGATGCGATCCAATCGTTCGAACAGTGGCGTCCCTATCCCAAGTTTGCCGAGCGCAAGGCATGGGAGGCGCTGCCGGAGGCCACGCGCGCGGCATGGATCAAGGCCGGCGAGCAATGGCTTGGCGAACCGTGGCCCATGCTGCGCGCCACCGACATCCTCGCCTTCCGGCGCGACGGCAACCGCCGCCGCTACGAGACGCCCTATTTCGGGCGCCGCCGCGCGCTGCTGGCAATGGTGATGGCCGAGTGCTGCGAGGGGCGCGGACGCTTCCTGGACGAGATCATCAACGGCATCTGGTGCATCTGCGAGGAGACCTCGTGGTGTGTACCGGCGCACATCTGGAGCGCGGCGGAGCACGGCGGCCTGCCCGACCAACTGGCACCGTCGGTCGATCTCTTCTCCGCCGAGACCGGCAGCCTGATCGCCCTGACGCTCTATCTGCTGGGCGACGAGCTGAATACCGTCTCGACGCTGCTGCCCGCGCGTCTGCGGCGCGAGGTCGAGCAGCGGGTGATCGAGCCGGCGCTGACGAGCGACCACTATTGGTGGATGGGTATCGAGAATCCCAGGCACATGCTCAACAACTGGACGCCCTGGATCGTCTCCAACTGGCTGGTCTGCATCCTGCTGGACGATCAGCCCGCACGCCGGACGGCCTCGCTCTACAAGGCGGTGGGCTGTCTGGATCGCTTCCTGGCCTGCATGCCTGCCGATGGCGGGTGCGACGAGGGGCCATCATACTGGGGCGTGGCCGCCGCCGCACTGCTCGACGCGCTGGAACTTCTCAGGAGCGCCTCGGCGAATGCGCTGAACTTCTACGACGAGCCGCTTGTCAGGGCGCTGGGCCGCTACATCGTCGCGACGCATATCGCCGACAACTGGTTCGTCAACTTTGCCGATGCCGGCGCCCGCCTTGCGGCCCCCGCGCACTCCATCTACGCCTACGGCGTATGCACCAACGACAACGACCTCATGCAACTGGGCGCCAACATCTGGCAGCGTTCGCAGGCCAGACCGGGCGCTCTGCCTGCCTTCGGGTGCGATCTCAAGCGCGCCCTGCAGGCGACCTTCCGCTTCCCGATCACGCTGGCGGTCGAGACACCGCCGCCCCTGGTGCGCGACGCCTGGCTACCCGATACGCAGGTGGTCACCGCGCGCGACCGCGCCGGTACGGCCGAGGGTTGGTTTGTCGCCGCCAAGGGCGGGCACAATGCCGAGAGCCACAACCACAACGACATCGGCAGTTTCATCATCTTCCGCAACGGCGCGCCGCTGATCGTTGATGCCGGGGTAGGGGAGTACACGCGCCAGACCTTCGGGCCAGAACGCTACACCATCTGGACGATGCGATCGTCGTTCCACTCGCTGCTGCCGACGCTCGACGGCGTCGAGCAGCAGGCTGGCAGGACGTTCCGTGCCCGCGATCCGGAATACGAGGCGGACGACCAGCGGATGTGCTTCGCGCTCGATCTGCGCGAAGCCTACCCGCCCGAAGCGCACATCGGCGCGTGGCGGCGGGAGATCGATTTGCGGCGCGGCGACTGCGTGACCGTGACGGATAACTACACGCTCACCGGGGATGTGGGCGAGATCGCCATGCTGCTGCTGACGCCCTCGACGCCCACGCTGGAGGCGGATAGCAGCATCAGCCTCAAGTCCTGCATGCTGCCGGAGGCCCTGGCCTCGGCTGACGGTACGATTGCCATCGAGGCCGAGGGTGCCGAGGTGACGCTCGGCGAGATTGCGATTGACGACTCGCGGCTTTCGCCGGTGTGGGGCAAGCGGTTGCATACCATCCGTATCGTGCTGCGCCAGCCAGCCCGCACCGGACGCCTGCGCTTCACGTTCCGACCATGAAACACGAACAAGGAGATTGCCCGCCAATGACGGAGCCATTTATGCATGCATTTGTTCATCCGCCGAGTGCAGCGGAAATTATTTTCGTGGTTCTTTTCTGGAGTTCTGTGCTGCTCATTACCATCACGCTAATTGGTGTGGGGCTGTATGACCTGGTACAGTGGAGTCGTCCCAGCACGCGCCAGGCCTGGCGACAAGCCTTGACGCCTCACAAGAGTCGTCGAGTCCGCAGGCTCAGTCTTGCGGGCCTTTTCATAGGCATACTCGCGCCAGTGGTTTCACTGCTGTTGCCTTTTATTAGTTGCGCGGCTATCAAGGATTTGGATTTCACGACCGTGCTGACGATGATCATGTACGGATGGCCACTGGTAGTCGCTGGTTGCGTTCCGTTCATTATCGGGCAGATTATGCTTGTCTTATACCGGCGGGCATCAAGGGCCTTCAGGCCCGCGAAGCCCTTTTTCCCTTGGAAAAAGGGGTCATGGGAACGGGGCTGAAGCCCCTGAACCACTTCCGCCTGAAGGCGGTACTCCGGCCAGGGGACAGGCGGCTTTGCTGCGGGCACGGGCGGCCATGACGGCCTATTCCGCCGCAAGCGGCGGGAAAGATAGCGCGGCTCCGGGTACGCGCAAAACCGCTTGCGCCCGTAGTGCGCCACGCGGGGTGCCCCAACTAACGTATAGGCGGCAGTACCGGGCGTCCGGCTGGGAGGTACGAGCGTCTGCTCGTCCACAGATCTGCGGGCAAGCAGACGCTTGCCCTTCCGGTCGGTAGTTCCGGCAGAACCGGCAGAACCGGCAGTACCGGTGGTTCCGAGGACGAGGACGAGGACGGGGACGATTCCCGCTGCGGTGCCATGACGGGGGCGGTTGCGGTGGCTATTCCGCCCACTCCACCAGCAGCCTGTAGAAGCCGCGTGGGTTGGCGCTGGTATCAGGGATATGCACCATCAGGCCGCCGGTGCCGGGGGCTTCCGTATGACCGGGGACGGGCTGCCAGTCTATGGCACCCGGGGTTAGTTCTGGCGTGTGCAGCAATGTATAGCGGCGGCCCTCGAGGCTCAGCCAGAAGATGGCAACGGGGCCATCAGGTGCCTCTGCCGGCATGGTGTAGAGGCGCAGTACGTCCACCGGATCGGTGGCGTCGGTGCCGGCCAGTTCCTCGGCGCCGTTCGTATGGCCGTCGCCATCCCAGTCGCCGTCGGCATCCAGCACCATCACCGGCAAGCTACCCACCATGGCGCTGCTGTTGCCGAGCTTGTCGATGGCATAGACCCAGACGCGGTTGGTTGCGTTGAGGCTCTGCATCATGACTGCGGCCTGCTGCTGTGGTGTCAGCAGGTAGGGTGTGAGCGTGGTCGGCGTCTGCACGAGAACCTGGTAGTAGGCAAGTCCCGAGAGCGTGTCGGCGAAGCCGCCCCAGCGTGTTGCAAGGCGGTTTCCGACGGCGTAGTCGCCAAAGGCGCTGCGTTCGATCTCCACCCAGGCGTTTGAGGCGTCGGGCGCCGTGATATCAATGAGGTAGGGCCCCAGGCGCGCGATCTCCGAGCGGTTGCCGCAGGCATCCTGCGCCTGTACCGCGAGCCAGAGGTTGGAACCATCCGCCACCTCGCGGTACATCGAGGTCTGCGAGGCCAGTGGTGCCGCGTCGAGCGGGGC
This sequence comes from Lentisphaerota bacterium, assembly GCA_012521875.1. Classification (GTDB taxonomy): domain Bacteria; phylum Verrucomicrobiota; class Kiritimatiellia; order RFP12; family JAAYLN01; genus JAAYLN01. The sequence continues at coordinate 4,427 of JAAYLN010000170.1, forward strand.
ATTGGTGCCCGGCGCGAGCAGGCTGCGGTAGCGTATGCCGCCGATCCCGTCGCCGTCGCTGCTGGCGTTCCACGTCGCCGCGAAGGCGGTCTCGCGGCTCCAGGTGGCGATTTCGTGGCTGGAGCTCACTAGCCCGGTCGGCATGGCGGGCGGCTCGTTGTCCACCATGAATGGCGCGGTGACAACCGGCGCGGCGGCGCCGAAGCTGTCGTTGCTGGCGACCAGCAGCAGCCGCATGGCGGGCACCAGCGGCGGCAGGGCGGGCAGTGCCCGGCGCGTGTCCCATTGTACCGTGACAAGGTTGGTGGCAGGCACATCGCCATTGGCGGTGGCGATTCCGGCCACGCAGTTGGTGCCGGCCAGCGTAGGCGTGCCGATGGTGGCAGTGGGGGCGAAGAGTAGCGATTTGGCGTAGGGGGTGGTCTCGTCCGGCGCATGTTGTACCGTCAGGGTCATCGGCACGCCGTCGGGATCGGCCATCGGTACGTTGAGAGTGACGTAGCCTTCGCCGTTGGTGCTGGTCTGGGCGGCGGTGGGTGTGCCGATCCATGGAATACGGCGCAGGCGGATGAGCAGATCGGTATGCAGGCGCGGCGTGACGGGATCATTGGAGCAGAGGAGGATGCGCTGGCGCAGGTCGCGGTCGGGCAGGGTGGCGACATGCGCCTCGATCTGCGAGGTGTCGTTGGAGGGGAACCCCAGTGTCGCGTTGGTGTAGGCGGGCAGTAGCCAGGCGGGCCAGTCCGCCATGGGGCCGATGTCGATATCGTCGATATAGACACCCTCGCCGTCGGTATTGTTGTCGCCGCCGTAAACGAAGCGCAGCCAGATGGGGACACCCTCGTAGGCCGAGAGGTCGAAGGCGGCGCTTTGCCAGCCCTCGCTGCCGTCGCCGGAGAAGCAGGGGGTGTTGTTGGGCCATGGCGACTTGGCCCAGCCGGTCTGGAGATGCGTGTAGGAGCCGGGCAGTTGCTGGTAGCCGACGGCCTCGTTGGTGGAGACCTCGATAATCATGCCGTCGAAGGAGTTGCCGGGCTTGTTCTTGTCGAGTTCACTGGCGATCCAGTAGCTGAAGTTGAGCGTGGCGCCCGGGCCGGTAATCAGACACGGCGAGCGCAGGTAGGCATGCACCGGCGGGGCGCTGTAGGAACCGGCCGAGTGGGCGATGCCATGGAAGGAGAAGGGCGCGGAGATGGTGCGGTTGGTGGAGAGCGACCAGGGCTGCACCCAGGCGTCGAGTGCCCAGGTATTGGTTGCGGCGGGCGTCACGGGCTCGTAGTAGGCTGGGTGCAGCGTCCAGTCGAGTGCCGCGTTGCCGAAGTTGGTGATTACCAGAGTGGCGGTTGTGTTCGAGCCGCGGTACACAGGGATTGTCAGTTGCGGTGCGGGGCCGAAGCTCGCCCGCGGGTAGATGAGCGCGAGGTTGTAGGGGCCGGCCATGGCGGTACGTCCGCCGGGGTCGGAGGCCTCGATCTGGTAGACGATGGTGTCGCCGTGTTCGGCGGGGGGCGGCAGGATGGCGCTGTAGTTATGGTTGTCGCCCGGGGTCATGGCGATGGACTGCCACGCCTCGTCGTTGCGCCGCCAGCGCAGGCGGGCGTTGGTGACGCTGTGGGAGTCGGTGATACGCGCCGTGATGCTGTAGGGTGGCGGCGTGCGCTGCACAGCGCCGAGGCGCGTATGCCGGATGGCGGGCGGCATGGGGAAGGAGATGGGCGTGGTCGGGTCGGTGAGGTCGTCGAACTCCTCCGCCAGCGTGAAGCCGTCGCCGTCGCTGTCGTCATCGGGAGGATAGAGTCCTGGTGCGCCGAAGTAACGGCACTCCCACCAGTCGGCCAGGCCGTTGCCGTCCTCATCGAGCGATGCGTCCATGTAGCGCGCCTCGGCGAGGTGCGGGGTGGTCATGGAGATATCAAGCAGCGGGTTCTGGGCGCGCGAGTGTGGCGAGGGCTGGCGTGCGCTGTCAAGCCACCAGCCGGTGAAACGGTATGGCTTGCCCCCCGACATGACTTCATCGGGGGCGGTGGCGGTACGTGTGGTCGCGCCCGTGTTAAACCAGACCGCCGATGCCAGCAGGCCGGGGATATTCGAGGTCTGGCGCATCAGGTAGGAGTCCACCCAGAGCCAGGTCAGTTGCGAATCGCTGCGCAGGACGAAGGTGTTGGTGTGGGTGCTGGTGTCGGAGGCACTGCCCGTGCCCCGCGAGCCGACGCAGGCGTAACTGGTGGTATCCGAGGTGAGCAGGCGTGCCGGTGCCCATGCCTGCACCACGTTGCCCGAGGCGATGGTGTGGGTACCGTAGTCCGGCAGCGTGGCGCCATAGGGCGAGGGATCGCCGGCGACTACGAGTGTGCGGGGTTCCGTGATGCTCGTCACCCCTTTGCCTTCTGACGGCCATTGTACCGTCAGGCCGGCTCTGGTCTCGGCCTGCAGCCGGAAGGTGATGACGGTGTCGAGAGGGTAGTCCGGGAGCACGGTCTTGAAGTGCATCTGCTTGTCGTGGGGCAGCGAGTTGGTGCGCAGCAGGCCTTCCGGATCGCCATCCGTGCGCCAGATGATGCGCGGCGAGTCCATATCAACGAGGCTCACGGGGGAGAGGAGGGTGTCGACACGGATCGGCTCGCCGGGGTAGTAGTGCTGTTGCAGGCCGGGGGTCTCGATGACCGGCGGGATGTTGAGCAGCGGTGCGGCGAACGGGGTGGCCGGATCGCCGAAGAGGGTCAGCTCGTAGTAGATCCAGCGGAAGGCGTTGGCGGCGTAGGTGCTTAGGAAGTGGCGCATGGCCTCGCGCGAGCGGCTGTTGATGGCACCGACGTGGTAGGCATCGTTGTTGAAGGTGGTGTTCCAGAAGCGGCGGTTGAAGAATTGCGAGGGGCCGTCGACATTCTCCCTGTAGCCCCAGCCGTAGCGCGTGTTCAGAACGGCGGCGAAGGGACCGCCGGCGGACGACATGAACTCTCCCACCCATCCCTTCGGATCTATGTCGAAGGCGCCGAGGTAGCAGGCCTGCGAGTAGATGAAGTAGGGCTGGGGGTTGGACAGGCCCGCGACGGTCGCCTTGATGGTGGCATTGGCGGTGTTGAACTTCATGCCATTGTAGGTGGAACCGTGGCCCAGATGATTAAAGACATGGAAGTCCTGGTTGAAACGGCTCAACATGTCGGCCCGTGCCCACCTATAGTTGGGGCCGTCGTAGAGGGTATCCGTGGCATCGAGATGCGGGGCGAGGTAGGAGTTGAGGAAGCCGGTGCTGTTGAAGTTGCCGCTGGTCGCGCCGAGGCGGATCTGCTCCATGGCTGTGGTCGCGTATTCGGCCTCGCCGCCAAAGCCGAGATACTCGCCGACATGCCCGATACGGCCGAGGGCGCTGGCCGGCAGTGCCTCGTAGGCCAGCGTCTTGCGCACCATGTTGGCGACATCATTGGTGGTGGCGGCGGGAAAGCGCCCGACAAAGACCTCGGCGATGAGATCGATGTCGAAGCCGTCGTCGCCATCGTACAACTCACCGAAGATGTTGTTGCCGTTGCGGTCGAAGCTGCCGTCCAGGCAGCCGTAGTAGAGTGCGTCGGAGGGGATCTGGTCGGTGGCGACCGAAATGTTGCAGTAGAGCTTGCGCGCCGGTACGGTTGCATGCGTGCCGACCAGCAGGACGAAGCGCGTGTTCCAGGTGTCATAGGCATCGCGGATGAAGGCGCGGATGCGTTCGGGGTCGTCACGCCCCGGGTAATTCGCCTTGATCCACTCCACGCTGACCTGCGCCGATTCGAGGCCAGAGAGGCGCCGCGCTTCAGCGAGGGCATCGAGGTTCCAGGGGGCGGGGATGGTGGCGATGAAGTTGCTGGGGGCAATGATGACGTGGTCGTAGGGGCCTTGAGCGGTAAGCGGCAGGGAGAATCCACCCGTCGTCAGGCGTTGCGGTGCAGGGTCGCTGCTGTCGGCGCCGGGCGTGCCGATGGCCAGGGTGCGCGGTTTTCGGGCGGCGGTGGCTACAAGCGGACTCGCGGCGGAACTGGCTTCCGCCTCGCTGCGGGAGAGCTTGCGCCGTGGACGCCAGCCCTTGGTGCGCTGTTCATCCGGGATGGGTTCCCATGTGACGGTGACGGTCAGCTCGCCGTGGGCGCGCAGCAGGTTCTGGTCGGGGATGTACTGCACGGGGTGCAGTGCCAGTGTCAGCAGATCGTCGCCATGCAGCCGGTCGCGCCGCGCACGCTGCTGCTCGCCGGAGCGGTAGTCGGGGTAGGGGGTGCTGCGGCGGTAGAGTCCGGCATCGCGCATGGTGCGGCGGCGCTGGGCGGCGGAGGGCAGGGAGAGGGGCAGAGGCTCCTCGGTGTGGGTTACGGGATGCAGCAGGGGCAGCAGTGCGGTTGCGCCCGGCGTGATGCTGATAGTGCGGGGGCGGCACCCTTCGGGGATTGGCAGTGTGAGCCCGTATACGGGCAGTGCGGGGGCGCCGGCAACGCCGTCCGGCAGGCAGCCGTCTAGTGACACATGGGTGGCGCCATCGCGGATCACCAGGAGCGGTGCGTCAAATGTGACGACCGCCGTCGTCACATCCGCCGACTGGCGCACCAGCGGCTGTAGCGGCGCGACAGGTGCCGCCCTGGGCGCCGCCTGCGCAGCGCCCAGGGCAACTACCAGCAGCAGGGAGATAACTGTGATGTACCGAGGCATGGGGGAATAGTATCATTTCGGTATATGCGGCTCAATTTTGATTTTAGATACTGGGTATGCAGTTCGCTCAACCAGACACAACATCTTGTGCCGGCACGATTTTTGATCGCGGGTTGGGGGCTGTGACGACAGCTAATTGTGCCAGTCTGTAAAACAGCAGGCCGCGGCTTTTCGAA
>JAAYLN010000171.1 GCA_012521875.1 Lentisphaerota bacterium
AAGGTGTGGAGACAAGGTGTGGAGACAAGGTGTGGAGACAAGGTGTGGAGACAAGGTGTGGAGACAAGGTGTGGAGACAAGGTGTGGAGACAAGGTGTGGAGACAAGGTGTGGAGACAAGGTGTATTGTTGCTCCACTGTCACTAACCGATTACGTTACGTCAACCTGCCGCCGCGCGCTTGAAGCCCTCGGCTGAGCGCTCGATGGTCTCGGTCTCGACGCTGAAGCTCAGGCGGACGAAGCCGGGGCATCCGAAGCCGCGGCCCGGCACCGCCAGGATGTTCTCCGCGAGGAGATGCTGGACGAAGGCGAGATCGTCACCGCCCGGCGCCGCGGGGTAGAAGTAGAAGGCGCCTTGCGGCATGGTGTAGCTGATACCGGCAGCGTCGAGCACCTGCGCCATGAGGGCGCGGCGGTGGGCGTAGATGCCCAGGTCAACCCCTTCATTCAGCAGCATCAGGGCCAGCTTCTGGCCGATGACCGGAGCGTTGACAAAGCCCAGCGTGCGCGTGGTCATGGCCACGGCCTGCATGAGCAATCCGCCGTCCGGCATGCCGGGGTTGATGGCCAGGTAGCCGATGCGCTCACCGGCGATCGAGAGCCGCTTGGAGAAGGAGCCGACCACGACCGCGAAGGGGCTCAGGGGCAGGATGGGCGGCACCACTACCCCATCGTAGGTCAGGAAGCGGTAGGGCTCGTCCGAGAGCAGGAAGACCGGACGCTCGCGGTTGCGGTTGACCTGCTCCAGCCCCGCCGCCAGCCGCGCCAGTGTAGCCTGTGAATAGACGCAGCCCGTGGGGTTGTTGGGCGAGTTGATGATGATGACCCGCGTGGACGGCCCGATGGCGGCCAGCATGGCCGCGACATCAAGATCGAAGCCGGGCTTGAGGGCCGGCACGGGCTTGAGCACGCCGCCGAAGTGGCCGCAGTAGAAGCCATACTCGACAAAATAGGGTGCCGGACAAAGCACTTCGTCACCGGGTTCGAGCACGGCGCGGAAGAAGGAGGTCAGGGCGCCGGCGGCACCGCAGGCTACCAGCACGTGGGCGGCCTTCAGTCCGGGTGCCTGCTGCTCCTCTGCCAGCGCGGCGGCCAGCGCCGCGCGCAGTTCCGGCATGCCGGCATTGCTGACGTAGCCCAGGGAGCGCGGCTGATGCACCTCGCGGCGGATCTGGTCGAGCGCTGCGGCGGTCGCCGGCGGCGGCGGGAGGTCGGGGTTGCCGAGGCTGAAGTCGAAGACGCGGTCGGCACCAAAGCGGCGCCGCAACTCGTTGCCCTCCTCGAACATGCGCCGGATCCAGGAGGCGTTGCCGATCTGATCGGCGATTGATTTTGAGATAACCTGCATGATTCACTTTCCTTTCTCGATACCGGCCTGACGCAGAAGCTTGACAATCACGGCGTCCGGCTGCTTCAGCACACGCGATCCGCGCGTGATCTTGCAGAGGCTGATGCCGAGATTCTCGGCAATCACCCGCTGCGTCATGCCTTCCTTCAGCATCTTCAGGAGCCGCCAGCGCAGCACCAGATCGAGCAGCTCGGCACGCGTGAAGAGCTCGTCGAAGAGCCGCTCCAGCGCTGCCGGATCATTGATCGACACGATGAGTTCCGCCAGTTCCCGGCGTGCCGCGGCATTCGCGGCACTATCACGTCGGCCAGCGCCGCGCTTCGGCTTGTTCTGAATACCCATGCGCAAATGATACTCTTAAAGGCGTATATTCTCAAGCGGGCAATCGGCTGGGGGGGGACAGGGGAGCTCACGATTGGATTGAGCACTTCGTCACTACACTTTATCCCTACGCTTTGTCGGCTACTCTTTGTCCCTGCACTTTATCCCTACGCTTTGTCGGCTACGCTTCGTCTAAACACTTTGTCCCTACGCTTTGTCGGAATCACTTCAGCCGCTTATCTTTCCGACAAAGTGTGGAGACAAAGTGCGGGGACGAAGCGTAAAGGGACAAAGTGCGAAGACAAAGTGTTGAGACAAAGTGTATTGTTGCTCCCATGTCGCTATCCGATTACTCAAGCGGTTAGCGATAGGCTTGACTTCCGTGCCCCTATTCCGCTACATATTTCCCTTAAACCGGATGGAGTCAACGCATGGATGTCGCTGCCTACCTTGATAGAATCGGTCTGGAAAAACCAGAGAACATAGTGCCGGACGCCGGGTTTCTACGGAAGCTCCAGTATGCCCACTGCACTACCGTGCCGTATGAGAACCTGGACATGATCCGGGGGATCCCCACCTCGCTGGAGCCGGAGGCGCTCTTCGAGAAGATCGTAGTCCGGCGCCGCGGCGGGCTGTGCTTCGAGCTGAACGGCAGCTTCGGCGCCCTGCTGCGGGCGCTGGGCTATGAGGTGACGGATTTGGCTGCCCGCTACCTGCGGGGAGAGACCACCATCCCCATGCGCCGCCACCGCGTGCTCATCGTCAAGGCGCCCGACGGCCTCTGGCTGTGCGATGTGGGCATCGGCCAGAGTTGTCCGCGCGAGCCGGTAAAGCTGCTGGAGGGGCAGGAGTTTCCCCAGTTCGACGAGAACTACCGCTTCCGCAAGGATGACTTCCTCGGCTGGGTGCTCATGGATTACCACAAGGGAGCCTGGCGCGACTTCTACTCCTTCACGCCGGAACCCCAGCTTATAGCCGACTTCATCGCCCTCAACTTCTACTGCGAGTGGCACCCCGACTCCCCCTTCAACACAACGGAGATGTTCTCCCTGAAGACCGCCGAGGGACGGATCACCCTGGATGGCAACATCTTCAAGGAATTCAACGCCCGGGGTGTGACGGTACAGGAACTCGCCCCGCAGCAGATGGCCGAGGCATACGCCAGGTTTGGCTTGACGCTTTAACAGGAGCAGGCAGCAGGATGGCACACAAGAGATTCGATGGCTTCATGCACGGCATGGGGATTGGCGGATGGCTGACGAACTACAAGCGCTTCGCCGTGCTTCCCGACAAGTGGCGCGGGACGCTTTCGCCCGGCGATTTCGAGCATTTCGACACCTACATCACGGAGGATGATGTCCGCAACATCGCCTCGTTCGGCATGGATCACATCCGGCTGGGCTTCGACCAGATCGTGCTGGAGGAGGCGCCGGGCATCTACCGCGCACGCACCTTCGCCCTGCTGGACGCCTTCGTCGAGTGGTGTGAAAGGGCGGGGGTAAACGTCGTCCTCAACCTGCACAAGGCCGTCGGCAACTACTGCGACATCCGGGAAGAGGTCTCGCTTATGGACGATGCCGGCCTGCAGCAGCGCTTCATCGCCCTCTGGCTGGAGATCGAGCGCCGCTACCACAACCGTCCCGAAGTGGCATTCGAACTGCTCAACGAGGTTCGCGACGTCCCCCCCGAACCCTGGAACGATCTGGCGCAGAATGCCATCGAGAGCATCCGCAAGCACAACCCCACCCGCAAGATCATCGTGGGGAGCACCCATTGGAACAGCGTCGGCACGCTCGGGCACCTGCGCATCTACGACGACCCCAACGTCATCTACACCTTCCACATGTACGCCCCGTTCGAGTTCACCCATCAGCAGGGAGTCCTTCAGGCGGCGCCGCTCTACTACAACCGCAAGATGGCCTATCCCTCCGACATCGAGCCGTACCGCGACTACCAGCGCTTTGTCAGCGGCGCCACCAACCCCTACCCCGATGAGACGCGCATGGACAAGGCGTGGCTACGCAAGCACATGCAGCCGGCCTTCGACTTTGCCGCCGCGCATCCGGACAAGATCCTCTGGTGCGGCGAGTTCGGCACCATCCGCCATTGCCGCATGGAGTACCGCGAGAACTGGATGCGGGATGTCATCTCCCTGCTCAAGGAGCACGGACTGCCCTACTGCGTCTGGAACTACCTGAGCACACCGAACGACGGCAACCGCTTCAGCCTGGTGGACGACGAGACACGGGCCATCCTCTCCCCCGCCATGCTGCGGATCATCCGGGGGTTGGATGAGTGAGTGGTGAGTGGTGAGTGGTGAGTAGTGAGTAGTGAGTGGTGAGTGGTGAATATAACGCAGAGACGCAGAGGCGCAGAGTGGTGAGTGGTTGATGGTGTGGTTGATGGATTTTCGTCCTCGTCCTCGTCCTCGAAACCGAGCCGCCCTAGCAACCCGTAAGCTTGGCAGTATGCCTGCTCTGCCTGTTTCGCTAAGATAGAATCGAAACAATCGAGACAATCGAGACACTATCATCAGGCGTCTACGGCCGCCGGATGTGTGCATCGCCGGAATAAACGGATTCGGCCTGGCCATTTTTAAGCCGCAGGCGCAGTGAACCGTCGGGGTTGATGCCGTCCGCAGTGCCGGTGACTGTACCGCCGGTCTGCTCTACCGTGATCGTGCGTCCGAGCAGGGCGTCGCGCTCACGTAGCTGTTCCAGAATGGGCGCGAGTCCCTGTCGTTGCCATACGTCATAGCCCTGCTCCAGATGTTCCAGCAGTGCCGCCATCAGCTCCGCCCGCTGTACCGTGCGCCCCGTGGCCATCTTTACCGAGGTGGCGATCTCCCGCAGTTCAGCCGGAAGTATCTGCACCTCCAGGTTGACGTTGATGCCGATGCCGGCGATGACATACTGGCCGCCGCCGCGCTGTGTTTGCAATTCGCAGAGGATGCCGCAGGTCTTGCGGGAGCCGATCCAGATATCGTTGGGCCACTTTACCCGCGGCTCGCCGTCGGGCAGGTAGGGTGCCAGGGCATCGGCCACCGCCAGTCCGACGACCAGCGGCAGGCTCGTCACCCGCGCGACATCGACAGTCGGCCGCAGCAGCAGCGAGAAGTAGAGACCGGCGTCCGGCGGTGAGAACCAGCCGCGCGACATGCGTCCCCTACCCGCCTCCTGCCGTTCCGCGATGACCACCGTCCCTTCCGGCGCTCCCCGGTCCGCGAGCCCGGAGAGCACGGGGTTGGTGGAGGGCGTGGTGGCGAGATAGTGGTAGGCGTGTCCGAAGCTGCGCGTGCGCAGACGCGGCAGCACCTCGGTCGGGACGGCGGCGTTGGGGACTTCAACCAGCCGGTAGCCGTTACGACCGTGCGACGTGATGGTGTAGCCATAGCCCCGCAGTATGTTGATCTGCTTCCAGACCGCCGTGCGCGAGATATTGAGCTGCCTGGCGGCGGCCTCACCGGAAAGCGGCCCTTCCGCGGCGGCCAGCAGCCGCAGCACGCGGAGCGCGGGGATATCGAGAGATGTGGACATGGGGAAGAGTATCGCGCAGTGAAGGTGTAAATGGCAAACGGAAATGAAGGGGATACGGCAAGCGGGGTTCAGTAACGCCGCCGCCCCTGCGGGGCGGCGGCGCAGTAGCAGTAGGCAGTGGCAGTAGGCAGTTGGAACAGGTGAGAGACGCCACTTTGTCGCGAGCTTTGTCGGTAACTTTGTCGCCTTTGTCGAAAGCAGATGGTGGTCTCTCACGGAGGCACAGAGGCGCGGGAAAACGGAACCGCGAATGCACGAGTATGTGAGTTCGATGGTGCTGCGTGGAGGGGAACCGCGAAGATCGCGAAAATCGCGAATTTTGGAGTAAGCGGGTGGATGAAGTGTGCCGTTTAAGAGTGGGATTAAGAGTGGGATTAAGTGGGTGCTTCGCGCTTACACTTTGTCCAAGCTACCCTATTACAAACGGCCCCCAGCGTGCCGTAAACGATGCGCGCCGTCCGCTGCCAGGTGAATCCGGCGGCGTGGCGGCGACCGGCCTCGACAACCGCCTCCCGCTCGGACGATGTGCGGGAAAGGGAGTGCATGATTGCCTCTGCCAGTGCGGCGGGCGTGCCGGGATCGGCAAACATGGCCACTGTACCACCCACCTCGGCCAGCGACCCGCCGCGCGTGGTCACAACCGGCACGCCGGCCTGCATCGCCTCGAGTACCGGCAGACCGAACCCCTCGTATTGCGAGGGCAGCACAAAGAGATCCGCGCCACGGTAGCAGGCGGCCAGTTCCGCATCTCCCAGTCCGGAGCGCCGCTCGATGCGGTCCGCGTGACGTGCCGCGGCGATGGCGGCGGTCAGTTCCGCCTCGCCACGCCCCGGACCTCCAACCAGCAGCAAGCGGTGTGGAATCTCCGTGGCAATGGTATCGAAGGCCTGCACCAGCGCCGGCAGGTTCTTGTGCGGGTAGCTGTTGGAGACGCTAAGCAGGTAGGGTGCTGGAACAGGAGCCGCGAAGTCAGGCGGCGTGGCACCAAATGCAGGATCCGCTGCGGCATAGGTCACTGCGATGCATCCGGACGGAACGCCGAGTGCCCCGACAATCTCCGCCTTGGAGAATTCGGAGGTGGTCATAATCGCGCGGCAACGACGCGCGGCAAGGCTGACCAGCACGTGGGTGGCGAGCCATGCGGGCGGCGAGAGATCCTCGGGAAAGCGTCGGTATTGCAGATCGAAGATCGTGACGGCCTGCGGACAGCGGGTCAGCAGGCAGGCCGTGTAGCCGGGTGACCATAGCACGTCGCAGCCGGCCCGCCGAATGTACCGCAGCAGTTGGAACTGCTCGCGCAGGATGCGCTGCGGTCGGCTCGCGGCACGAAAACCGAGACAGTCAAAGCGCAGGTTGCCGTGACAACCCTTGAACGCCGCGCGCAAAACCTCATCATTCTCGCAGTTGGTAAAGAGCGTGCAGGGCCCCTGATGCAACGGCAGAAGCGCTCGCATAGTCTCCGTGAAGTAACGCTCCGATCCCCCCACCCGACCGGGGATGAGGAAGAGCGTGTTGACGCCCAGATGCCAGCCGGTACGCGCTGTCATGCCTTATCGCCCTCTTGAGCCTTGCGGCGTCGCGCCATATCACGGTAGCAGGCGACGATACCGCGCCGCACAAGCGCATGCAACAGAGTCTGCGGCGCAAAGCGCCCGGCATCGGCCGCGGCGGCCTCCCACTCCTCGCGGAACTGCCGCTCGAAGTTGCGGCCGCTGATCGACCCGGGATACCAGCGGAAGTCAGAGAGCGGTGCCCCACCCAGGCGTATGGCCCCGCCATGGCGCCAGAGACGCAGCAGCAGTTCGTAGTCGAATGCCGCGCACATATCCTCGCGCAATTCGCCCGCGCACTGCCAGGCGTGCCGCGAGAAGAAGAGCGCCGGCTGCGAGACGTAGTTGACGGTCTGGATCAGCGGACGGCAGGAAAAGGGGAAAAGGAGTTCCTTGCAGCGCGTGATTCCGCGCCGGATTTCGCGACCCTCTTCATCAACGATGCGGCAGCGTCCGAAGCAGAGGGCACGGTCGGGATGGTGGCGGAAGGCCTCCGCCACGCGTGCCAGGGTACCGGGATGATAGCGGTCGTCGGCATTGAGCCAGGCCAGAATGTCGCCAGTCGCCAGCCGCATCCCCTTGTTGATGGCCGAGGCTGGCCCGTTATCGGGCTCGATTATGAGGTGTGCCAGTTCAGAGCGGTAACGCTCAAGAATCCCGGCCGTCCCATCGGTGCTGCCACCGTCAACGACGATATACTCGAGATCAAACCCACCGGTTCCGCGCTGCATCAGGACACTCTTGAGCGTGCCCTCTATATAGGCGCCGGTGTTGTAGCTCGGAGTGACGATGGAGATACGCATTTGGGATAGCACCCTCACTTATCCAGCAGCACCCGCACCGCCTCCGCAAAGCCGATGCCACCCTCGGCGGTGGTCACCCAGGCGGGCATGGTGCCCATGTTCGCCGCAAAGCGGCGCACATTCGCCACACCCACCGAATGCGGGAAGAAGGCGAACATGGGGACGTCGTTGGGCGAGTCGCCGCAGAAGACCACCTGCCTGCGCATGGCATCCAGATCCTCGCCGAAAACCTCCTCGAACAGTATGTGCGTCATGGTCAGCTTGTCATAGTCGCCGAACCATCCGTTGACGTGGATCGAGCTGATCTTGGCCGTGGCGCCATGCTCCTCGAAGATGGCCCTGATCTTCTCCGCCTCGGCCAGGGGCAGCGGCGGCACGTCCTCGCAGAAATCGATCGCCAGATCGGTTTCGCGGTAGGCCTGCTCGGCGGCGACCGCGCTGCCGGGCACCTCTGCCAGCACCTGCTGACGGATAGCATCCATGCGCAGGCGGTCGGCCTCGCGTTCCGCCGCCGACTTCCAGTAGCGGCGCAGCATCCGTTTCGACCCGGGATCGTAACGGAAGTAGAAGGCGCCGTTCTCGCCCACCAGACCATCCACGGGCCACATGCGGGCAATATGGTCGCACCAGCCGGCAGGACGGCCGGTGATCGGGATCACACGGATTCCTGCCGCCTGAAGCGCCTCCATGGCACCCACGGCCACTGCAGGCAGCCGCCCGTTGATGGTCAGCGTGTCGTCAATGTCGGCCAGCACATAGCGGATCGCCGCCTTATCCGTCTGGGGAAATGAGGAAATCAGTGTCATCATTCGCTATTCAAGCCTTTCGCGTGTATGTCGTCATCCATGAGATCAAGACCGATCCACCCTGCCAAGAAATCAAATCGCATCACGTCCACGATCAATAAAACACGCCTTTGTGTGAGCACAACCGGTCATCACAACGGCACCGATCAACGCTGGAATCGCATGGACAAGCAACTTCATTTTCCACCAACAGCTACCGCGTCAAAAACACCTAGTTGGCGTTAGAATATACAAACTCTTCAGAGCCGTCAATGCAGTTGAAACGCACACGGTAATGGGTTACACAAATTCCGGCAGTGATGGACAAAGCCCGCTTAAATTGCGATACTCAAGCATTGTTTTATACACGGAAAGCCAACCGTCCAAACATCATGAAACCACGTACCGCCAAGCGCGACACCCCTTCCAGCGACGCAGCCGATCTCGGCTTTGCGCATCTCGACCTCGACCGCCAGCGCCGCCGCGGGCTGGCCGAGGTGGTCTATGCTCCGGGAAAGTCGCCGGAGCAGATCGTGGCGATTGTGAAGCGGCTCAACGAGGCGGGCCAGAACGGCTGGGTGACACGTCTGGCTCCCGGGGTGGCGGAGCAGATCCTGGCCGCACTCCCCGATGCGGTCTACCACGCGACGGCGCGCATGCTGACCTGTGACATTGCGCCCCTTCCGCGCAAGCGCGGACGCGTGGCGGTGGTCTGCGCCGGCACGACGGACATCCCCGTCGCCGAGGAGGCCGCCCTCACGGCGGAGCGTCTTGGAAGCCGCGTTGACCGCATCTACGATGTCGGGGTGGCCGGACTGCACCGCCTACTGGGCCATACGGAGACCCTGCGCGCGGCACGCGTGCTGATTGTAGTAGCCGGCATGGAGGGCGCGCTGCCATCGGTCGTGGCGGGACTGGTGGATCGCCCCGTCATCGCGGTACCCACGAGCGTCGGCTACGGCGCCAATCTGGGCGGCGTGACCGCCTTGCTGGCCATGCTTACAAGCTGCGCCTCGGGAGTGACGGTAGTCAACATCGACAACGGCTTCGGCGCCGGTGTGGCGGCGGGAATGATCAACCGCGGCTAAACGGCTGACGCCTGCGGCGATAGCCGTAGGGTTCAGGGTTCAGGCCGGTCGCCGCCCTGCGGGGCGGTTGGAACAGGCGAGAGACACGATTTTCAGGATTTTTCGGGCCTGCCACGCTGTTATTTTTGACAGGATTACATGATTTCAGGATTTTTTGATGGCCGCTGCGCGGCAGGATGAAGCTACGGATTGCGCGGATTGCGCGGATTGGTGTAGGGTGTCTCAGACTAGTGGGGCCGGCGCCCCTGCGGGGGCGGTTGGAACAGGTCAGAGACACACTTTGTCGTGAGCTTTGACGGTAACTTTGTCGAAAGCAACAGGGAAGCTCACGCGAAGCCACAGGGAGGCGAATGGGAGAGAACCGTTAGCGACACAACTCAGTTGTATCGCAGAAGAGTGTAAAAGGGGATTCTTTTAGCCGCGAATGCAGAGAAGTCCGCGAAAATGGTTGTGTTTTGGCTGTCGCCTGTACCGAACCACCCCGCCCGCCGAGCCTGCACAGGCTCACGGTACAGCAACCGAAAGGTCGGGCGAGCCGTCCCCGTCGCGCCGCTACGCGGTGTGACCGGCGAGCCGCACAAAAGGCTAACGTCAACCCCGCCCATTCCTTTACCTATCCGCCTTTGCGGGAGCTGCCCCAAAGTGGCGCGGACATCCTGCCTGCGCACGTCCACGGGAGCAGACAGGACGATTTGACATAAAGACCCGGCACTATTATTCTCATCTCATGATGCATGCAAACATCTCCAGAAACGCACCCTGCCCATGCGGCAGCGGCAGGAAGTACAAGCATTGCTGCCTTGTAAGCGGGACAACCGACACCCCCGCCGGCTCCTGGACGGAGCCGCCGGAGGAAGACTGGGAAGAAGAACTCGACAGCCGGTACAGGTATCATCCCTACGCGATAGCCCGGGTAGTGGCCACTTACGCAACCAATGAGAACAAGGGAAAGTTGTCGGCCAAACAGCTAAAGACACTTGCCGACATGTGGAACATCGCCAAGGTCGCCGCCATGCAGACCGACGACATCCTGGCACGGCTGCGGGCGCTGGGCATAGACGCATCGCGCCCCGCCTTCAACAGGCGCGCCGGTGGTGGTTTCTCGGCCTGGCTTCTCGGAGAGGAGTGGATCGAGGAACTCCCTGAACCTCCAGAGGGCTTGAATATGTCGGCGGAGATGGCGGACGACTGGGGTTTCGAGGAGCGGATCGCCGAGCGTAAGGAGCGGCTCGCGGGACAGGGAGCCTGAACAGCAGCCTATCCTGCAACTTTCGACAAAGCTCGCGACAAAGCTCGCGACAAAGC
>JAAYLN010000172.1 GCA_012521875.1 Lentisphaerota bacterium
GCGTCGGAGTACCGGCTTCAGCCGGAAGCCAACAAGGGCCTTCAGGCCCGCGAAGCCCTTTTTCCCTTGGAAAAAGGGGTCATGGGAGGGGGCTGAAGCCCCTGAACCACTTCCGCCTGAAGGCGGTGCTCTGGCAAGGTGAAATCCCTACGTATGGACAGGTGGAACCGGGCTCTCAGCCCATGCTACGCTTCATCACTGCGGCTATCCGGGACGGCTTCGCCCTACCTGTGCTGGCGCGCCTCTGCGATGGCTTTCCAGGAGCTCGACGACAAGCGACGACAGCGGGCTTGTCGAGGACTAGGACGAGGACGAGGACGAGCGAAGCCCACACTTCAACCCCGCACTTAAACCCTCTCTTAAACTCACTCTTAATCGGCACACTTACTCCACCCGCTTAATCTGCCGCTTTCGACAAAGGCGACAAAGTTACCGACAAGGCTCGCGACAAAGTGGCGTCACAGGCCCATTCCAACTGCCTACTGCTACTGCCTACTGCTACTGCCGCCGCCCCGCTCCGGGGCAGCGGCGTTACTGTCCCCTGTCCCCTACGTCGCCCCGCTTGAGCGGAGGGTGGGCCATTCGCAGACGAGGACGGCCAGCAGCATCACCGCGCAGGCGAGTGCCAGGCGCCGGGGGTCGGCGTGCTCGCCGAAAAGCAGCAGCGAGATGGCCATGCCGAGTGGAATCTTGACGTTGTTCATCACGGCCAGGGTACCCGCGTGCCGCACGCGCCGCGCCCCGGCGTTCCAGAGCCAGAAGCAGACGCCGGAGGCCACCACCCCGAGGTAGAGCAGCACGAGGATCTGGTCGCGGCTTGGTGCGAAACCCTTGGCCTGCCAGCCCTGAATGGCGAAGGGCAGGGTGACCATGACGGCGCCGGCATACATCCAGGTCATGGCCTGGTGGTCGGATACGCCGCCCGCCGAGCGCATCATGCGGCGGTAGAACAACTGGCCGATGGCAAAGCAGAGGTTCGACCCCTGCACCAGCGCGAAGCCGAGCCAGAGCCGCTCGCCGTGCGGCATCCTCCACTTCACGATGGCGGCGCCCAGGACGGCGAGGAGCGCCGCCAGCAGCGGTCGCGGCAGCCCCCGGGGGGTGCGCAGGTTGTCCAGCAGGGCCACATAGATGGGGGTGGTGATGGTGAAGAGCGCTACCGTGTGCGATGGCAGATAGCGGAAACTGGCGATATAGAGCAGGTACATCAGGCCGAACTGGACGGCCCCGAGCAGCAGCAGCCTGATGGCGGTCATGGGGCGCGGCGCGGCACTGCGGCAGGCGAAGGGCAGGAAGGCCAGCAGTGAGAGCGCCAGCCGCACGCAGGAGACCACTGCGGTATCGAGCCCCTGCAAGCGGTTGCCGATGAGTCCGAACGAGAAGGCCCAGATGCAGGAGGTTATAAGAAGAAGTAACATGCCTGTGTCATTCCTGTTGCAGATTTTGCCAAATCATTGCATTATATGACTTTTCGGTACTCGGGGAAAACATCATGTTGATAGGCAAGGGCGAGAAACTGGTCATGATCGGCGATTCGGTGACGGACTGCGGGCGCACGCAGCCGGTGGCCGAGGGACTCTTCGATCCGCTGGGGCGGGGCTATGTGACGTTCGTGGATGCGCTGCTCTCGGCGTGCTATCCCGAGCTGGGCATCCGCGTGGTGAACATGGGCAACAGCGGCAATACCGTCCGCGACCTGCAGGCGCGCTGGACGCGCGACGTGCTGGACCTCAAGCCCGACTGGCTGAGCATCTGCATCGGCGTCAACGACGTCTGGCGCCAGTTCGACATTCCCCGGCAGACCGAGAAGCACGTGATGCTGGAGGAGTATGCCGCGACGCTCGGGCAGCTTGTGTCTACCACGCGTCCGCAGTTGAAGGGGCTGGTGCTGATGACGCCCTACTACATCGAGCCGAACCGCGACGACGCGATGCGCATGCGCATGGACGAGTACGGTGCCGCGGTGCGGCAGATTGCCGCGGCGCACGATGCGCATTTTGTCGACCTGCAGGCGGCCTTCGCGCCGTTGCTGGAGCATGTCCATTCGGCGGCGATCTCGTGGGACCGCATCCATCCCAACCAGACCGGCCACATGGTGATCGCCCGCGCCTTCCTGAAGGCGATCGGGTTTTCGTGGACGGGAGCACCGGCCTGAGGCCGGACGTAATTTATGGCCAACCTTTAATGAGGAGATGACCTGGTGAATCCGTGGGAAGATCCGAGTGCCTTTGGAGTAAACCGCCTGCCGACGCGCAGCTCGTTCGTGCCCTTCACCGATGCCGATGCGGCCTGGTGCGGCGATGCCGGCGAGTCGGACTGCCGTATGTCGCTTGATGGCGTCTGGAAGTTCCGCTATGACCCGTCGCCCGTGGCGGCGCCCGAACATTTCATGGATACCGGCCATGACGACTCGGGCTGGGACAATCTGCCCGTGCCCTCGTGCTGGCAGATGCACGGCTACGGCTATCCGCACTACACAAACGTTCCGTACCCGATTCCGCTGAACCCGCCCTATGTGCCCTCCGAGAACCCGACGGGCAGCTACCGGCGGCTCTTCACCGTGCCCGCGGGCTGGAAGGGGCGTCGCCTGCACCTGCGGTTCGACGGGGTGGACTCCTTCTTCGAGGTCTTCGTCAACGGACGCTTCGCGGGCCGTGGCATGGGCAGCCGCCTGCCGCACGAGTTCGACATCACGGATCTGGTGCGCAGCGGTGCCAACGTGCTGGCGGTGCGCGTACACCAGTGGTCGGTAGGCACCTTCCTTGAAGACCAGGACATGTGGTGGCTCTCAGGCATCTACCGCTCCGTGACGCTGCTGGGACTGCCGCCGATCCGTCTGGCCGACGTGACGGTCGATACGCTGCTGGACGACGACTACCGTGACGGCACGGTACGTATCGCCGCGCAGGTGGATGTGGCCGGGCGCGGCACGGCACGCGGGTGCGTGGTCGAGGCACAGTTGCGCGATGCCGGGGGCGCGGCGGTCTGGCCGCGGCCGTTGCGTGCCGTGGTGCGCGCAAAGGGCGGTGCCGTCAAGCTCGAGGGGGCGGTGCCCGCAGCGCACACCTGGAGTGCCGAGACGCCTTATCTATATACTTTGCTGGTGACGCTGAAGGGGGAGGACGGCAAGGTCCTGATGGCAGTACCCCTGCGCATTGGTATCCGCCAGGTGGAGATCCGCGACGGCCAGTTGATGGTAAACGGGGTAAAGACGATGCTCAAGGGCGTGAACCGCCACGAGCACCATCCCGATCTGGGGCGCTCGCTCTCGTACGACACGATGCTGCAGGACATCCTGCTGATGAAGCGTCACAACATCAACGCGGTGCGTACCAGCCACTATCCCGACGATCCGCGCTGGTACGAGCTGTGCGACCGCTACGGGCTCTACCTGATCGACGAGTGCGACCTCGAGACGCACGGCTTCGGCTACGGCCCCAGCAACATCTGCAACAATCCGGTCTATGAGGCGGCCTGTCTCGACCGCATGCAGCGCATGATCAGCCGCGACCGCAACCATCCCAGCGTCATCATCTGGTCGCTGGGCAACGAGTCGGGCTTCGGCTGCAACCACCGGGCGATGGCCAGGCTCACGCGCAAGCTGGATCCGTCGCGCCCGCTGCACTACGAGGGCGACTACCTGTGCGAGGTTGTCGACATGTACAGCCGCATGTACGCCTCGCACGAGGAGATGGAGCGCATCGGGGCAGGGAAAGAGCCGATTCCGTGGGGCGACAAGGAGTTGCCGGTGGAGCGCTACGGTACCATGCCGATGATTCTATGCGAGTATGCACACGCCATGGGCAACGGCCCGGGCGCGCTCAAGGAGTACTGGGATATTATCTGGAAGCACCCGCGCCTATGCGGCGCCTTTGTGTGGGAATGGATTGACCACGGTATCCGCACCCGCACACCCGACGGCCGCGAATACTTCGGCTACGGCGGTGACTTCGGGGATGTGCCGAACGACGGCTCCTTCATCTGCGACGGACTGGTATTTCCCGACCGCACCCCCTCGCCGGGCCTCCTGGAGCTGAAGCAGGCGCTGGCGCCGATCCACACCGAGGCGCTGAGTCTGGCGGATGGCAGGCTCGTCGTGCATAACCGCCAGGCCTTCCTCGGTCTGGAGGGCTATGTGGCCTCGTGGAAGGTGCTGGCGGATGGACGCAGCGTGCAGACGGGCACGGTGGAACTGCCCGCGGTGGCGCCCGGCAGCACCGGGATACTAACGATCCCATGTGTTCCGGTCACGGACGACGGGCATGAGCACTGGCTGCAGGTCAGCTACCGGCTGACCCATTCCACGCCCTGGGCCGAGGCGGGGCACGAGGTGGCCTTTGCGGAGTTTCAACTGGAGGGGACACGGCAGCCGCCGCGTCCCGCACACCGCATCCGCGGCGCCTCCGCCCCCCGTGCGTCCGAGGATGCGCGCGAGGTGGTCTGGCGCGGCAACGACTTCGAGATCGCGTTCGACAAGGTGTCCGGCACGCTGGGCCGCTGGATCAGCAGCGGACGCGCGTGCCTGGTGCGCGGGCCGCTACTCAACTTCTGGCGCGCCCCGACCAGCAACGACGGCAAGGGCATCGGCGGGCGCATACTCGCCGAGTGGCACCGCCACGGCCTGCAGCGCCTCATGCCGCGCCTGGGCGAGGTGCGCTGGGAGCAGGGCGGCGGCGGTCTCCGCGAGCTGGTGGTTCCGGTGCGTCTGGGCGGCCCCGTCGTGCGCTGCGGCATCGAGGTCGAGTACCGCTATGCGGTGGACGCCGAGGGGCGGGTCAGGCTGACCATTGCCGGCGCGCCTTCGGGCGAATGGGCGGTGGCGTGGCCGCGCATCGGCGTGCAGTTGCGCCTGCCGCGGCAGGTCAACCGCGCCCGCTGGTACGGGCTGGGGCCCGGCGAGTCGTATATCGACACCTGTTCCGCCGTGCGCATGGGCGAATGGCGTGCTGGGGAGGATGAGCTCGAGACCCGCTACGTCGTGCCGCAGGAGAACGGCAACCGCAGCGGGACACGCTGGGTCGAGGCGACGGACAACGCCGGCGCGGGGCTGCGGGTTGATGCGGATACGCCCTTCAACTTCAGCCTGCACCGATATGACACGCTGGACCTCGAGAAGGCGATGCATCCCTACGAGCTGCAGGAGCGTCCCTTCATGACCTTGAACCTCGATGTCGCCCAGAACGGCATCGGCAGCAACAGTTGCGGCCCCGGGGTGCTGCCGCAGCACCAGCTCAAGCCGGGCCCCTTCCGCTTCACCTGGCTGTTCGACCCGGTGACGGAGGGATGACGCAAGCCATACAGGAAGAACCACACAAGAGAGCCTCTTGCAAAACCCATGGCATGGGCGTCTCGCCCATGAAGCACGGGCAAGATGCCCGTGCCACGTATGCATGCAAGGGCTTTGCAAGAGCCTCAAGAACTACACGAGCCGAAGAAGCATGAGTTGCAAGACCAAACCCCTGCCTATCCCCGCCGACGCGATCCGCGCCGCAGCCGAGCGCTATCCGACGCCTTTCCACATCTACGACGAAGAGGGCATCCGGGCCAACGCGCGGCGCCTGAACCGCGCCTTCGCGTGGAGTCCCGGCTTCCGCAACTTCTTCGCCGTCAAGGCGTGCCCGAATCCCTTCATCATGAAGTTCCTCACGGAGGAGGGGTTCGGGGCCGACTGCAGCTCGCTGCCCGAGCTCCTGCTAGCCGAGGCCACGGGTATCAAGGGGGCGGCGGTGATGTTCACCTCCAACGACACGCCGGCCGAGGAGTTCGTCAAGGCGCGGCAGATGGGGGCGATCATCAACCTCGACGATATCACGCATATCGACTTCCTGCGCCGGGTGGCCGGCCTGCCCGACCGCATCTGCCTGCGCTACAACCCCGGCCCGCTCAAGGACGGCAACGCCATCATCGGCAAGCCCGAGGAGGCCAAGTACGGCTTCACCCGCGACCAGATGCTCGAGGGGTACCGCACGCTGCGCGACTACGGCGTCAAGCGCTTCGGGCTGCACACGATGGTGGCCTCGAACGAGCTTGATCCGCAGTACTTCATTGATACGGCCGGGATGCTCTTCCAGTTGGCGGTGGATGTCCACCGCGAGCTGGGGATTGTGATCGAGCTGATCAACCTGGGCGGCGGCATCGGCATTCCCTACCGTCCGGACCAGCAGGAGGTTGACCTCGAAATGGTGGGCGAGGGTATCCGCGACGCCCACGAGCGGATACTGGCGGGAGCCGGGCTTCCGCCGGTCAAACTCTGCATGGAGTGCGGACGGCTGGTGACAGGCCCCTACGGCTGCCTGGTCACGCGCGTGCGCCACATCAAGCGCACCTACAAGCAGTACGCCGGTCTTGATGCCTGCATGGCCAACCTGATGCGGCCGGCGCTCTACGGCGCCTACCACCACATCACGGTAATCGGCAAGGAGGATGCGCCGTGCGACCAGATCTACGACGTGACGGGCTCGCTGTGCGAGAACAACGACAAGTTCGCCATCGACCGTCCCCTGCCGGCGCTGGAGCCGGGCGATCTGCTGGTGATCCACGATGCCGGCGCGCACGGGCACGCCATGGGGTTCCAGTACAACGGCAAGCTCCGCTCCGCAGAATACTTGCGCCGTCCGGACGGGCGTGTTACCATGATTCGTCGTGCGGAGACCGTGCAGGACTACTTTGCCACGCTGGATCTGGAACGGCTCAAGACCTTCTGACCGCAGTGCGGGGAGGGGCGGAAAAAAATCCGGTGCCGGTGTTGACATTGTTCTTGCCTTGGCGGCGGTAAAAGCGTAAAGTGGTACATGTTGAAGCTTGACTTGTCGCCAATGGGGCGGAGTTGCCGCCAATAGTACTGGCCATCCCTTGCTGGCCAGAGGTAAAGCGTTTGGAGCACTGTTTGAAACGTAATCCAAAAGGCCGGATTGATTCCGGCGGGGGACGCTGGTTCCTTCTGCGTAGCTGGGCCGTTGTCACGCTCCTGCTTATCGGCTC
Organism: Lentisphaerota bacterium; assembly: GCA_012521875.1. Taxonomy (GTDB): domain Bacteria; phylum Verrucomicrobiota; class Kiritimatiellia; order RFP12; family JAAYLN01; genus JAAYLN01. The sequence continues at coordinate 6,982 of JAAYLN010000172.1, forward strand.
GGGCTGTACGCTTGGACGCCACTCGTCGGGAACGCCCGTATCCGACGACGGATCGCTGGAGGGGGCTCTGGCCGGTCTGGTTCCCCTGCCGTTCGACACGCCCGGCAGCATGAGCGCCTCGGAACACGAGGATCTGGAGGCCGCCAGTGCGGCGGTGGCCGCGGTGGGTGAGGAGGATCTGTACCATTTCAACGAGGCCGGCGACCCGCTGCTGCGCACGGGGCTGCTGCTGGGCTTCTCGGTGCGGGTGGGTGACCGCCTCGAGGTCGAGCCCCAGCGCCTGCAGATCATGGACAAGGGGGAGATCACCTTTCCCATGATTGGCACGGTGGCCTGCGAGGGGATGACGCTGCAGCAGCTTAAGCAATTGCTGGAGGAGCGCTACGGGAAATTCTACAGGAATCCCCAGATTTCGCTGGAGTTCCATTACGACCCCGCCGCCGCATCTCCCTGGGGGCGCGTGCTGGTGCAGGGTCGCGTGAAAGGGGAAGGGTGGGTCAACATACCTCCCACGCGCGATCTGACCGTGAGCCGCGCGATCCAGGTTTCAGGTGGCTACGCCCCCAGCGCCAAGAAGACGGCGATCATCGTCACCCGGCGCAAGCCCGGCGGCCGCAAAGAGGTTTTGCGCGTGAATCTGGAACGTGTCGGCACGAAGGGGGAGGTGGAACGGGATATCCGGCTGCTCCCCGGCGATGTCGTCTACGTGCCGGAGCGGAAGATCTAGTTTTGCCCGATTATGGAGTTCAAACGGAAAAGGGAAGAGACATGAACAGAAAACGGTATATCCATGCCGCCATCGCTGCGGTATGCCTCAGCTTGTCGTGGTTTGCCGTGGCGGCCGACGAGTCGCTGGGGGTGGCTGCCTCCGATCCGCGGCGGATTGCCGGGATTGTCGGCAAGATGGAGGCCGCGGAGGTCGCACCCTTTGCCGGCCAGGTCATGCAGGCGGTCGCCAAGATGCCGACCTCGCCCAAGCATCGCATGCGGCAGTTGTGCGATGTCGCGGTCGAGTTCACCCGGACGGCCGATCCCGCCGGGCGCGCGGCGGTGCTGGGGCATCTCGTCATGAACACGCCCTTCCAGATGCTGCCGGGCTGGGTGGCCGGATTCAAGCCGCCGCTGGACGAGCTGCTCAAGCCGCTCGAGGATCCTGCCTACGACAAGTTCTCGGCCGCAGTGCTTAAGGAGATCGGGGATGCCGAGGGGCTCACGGACGAGGATAAGACCATTTTCACCACCTTCGCCATCGTCCTGCTGGCGCGCGGCAAGGATCAGGATGAGAATCTGGCCTTTGCCAACCGTCTCTTCCCGCTCCTGCCGGCGGCCTACCGCGGCCAGGTTGCCGCGGCGACGCCGGCGGCACTGTCGGGCGACTACACCCCGCTTCTCGGGCCCGAGGCCGGACGCATGCGCATAGTCATGCCCGAAGCCAAGGAGGGTGAACGCCCGGTCAACCTCCCCGAGGTTCTTGGCGGGGTCGCCAAGCAGCCCGATCTTCTGGTGCATGACGTCAACCGTCCGGCGCCTCTGATCCGCACCGATCTCGGGGTGCCGACACCCCCGCCGCCGGCCGCGACGAGCACCACGCCCAAGCCCGTTGTGCCGCCGCACTACAAGGGGCAGTCCTAGTTCTGGTAAATGGATGCAGCGAATAGAGGTTTTGTCATGAGCACGACTCCGGTAACAATTCTAAGGCGGCCCGTGGCGGCCCTGGCTCTCATCGGTCTTATGGCCTGTGTCTCCCGCACTGCGGCAGCAGAGGAGGAGGGCGGCATCTGGGTTGGTCCGTTGAACCTCTCCCCCACGCTGAGCGTCGGCGTCTTCTACGACAGCAACCCGGACGAGGTGAACGAGAACCGCAAGCGCCTGATGGAAGAGGAGGTCGGGAAGCGCTACGATTCGGCCGAGGGCTTCAACATCCAGCCGGGTCTGAACTTCCGCCTGCCGGGCAACGGCTGGAGCCTCTCGGGACGCCTGACCTACACCTATGAGGACGACAACTCCGACTTCACGCGTTCCCCCAAGGACTGGCGCGAGTCGGTGAAGTTCGAGGGCGAGACGGATGGCGGCACGTCATGGTCGCTGGGGCAGTCCGCCCAGCAGATCAGCTATCAGCAGTTCGACGAGTTCAGCCAGGACGACCGTTTCAGCTTCGGCGTATATGGCAGCCTGGGACGCCGCCTGACGGAGAAGAACAGTCTGATCGCGGGCGCGAGCTACCGGTTCACCGATTACGAGGACGACTACCTCTACGACTCCTCAGACCAGAACTACTCGCTCACCTACAAGCACCAGCTCACGGAGAAGACCGATGGGCTGTTGTCGCTGGAATACGGCATCAACAGCGCGGATTTCGACGAGGTGGGCAGCGACGAGCATCCCGGCACCGGACCGCGCCGGCGGCTTAATGTTGACATCGAGGACGCTACCTATATTACAGGAAGTGTCGGTCTAGGCTCGCGCGCTACCGAGAAGCTCCGCTACCAGGCCACGGTCGGCCTGACCGCCTTCAACGATCACGAATACAAGTACCCCGAGAATCCGGAACTGGACTACGATCCGGACACGGAATACAGCTTCAGCTACAACATGGGCATGGCATGGACGCCGACCGAGCGCTTCAAGCTGAATCTCTCGGGCCAGTCCTCCTACGAGTCCGCCGAGGATGTCCGCAACAGCTCACTGCTGGCCTACACGCTGAGCTGCAGTGCCAGCTACCGGTTCTTCACCCGCCTCGTGCTGAGCGGCGGCGCGGCCTACCGCTACGAGGACTACACGCGGGATATCACGGAAGACGAGGTGGATCTCTTCAGGGGAACCGATGTCGCAGGCAAGGGGAAATCACGGCAGGATGACCAGTTCAACCTGTTCGCGGGGCTGACATTCGGTGTGACGCGCTACGCCTCCTTCTACCTCAACGGCCTCTACACGGTGACCGAGTCGTCCATCGACGACTTCGACTACGACCGCTACCGCATCACTGCTGGTGTGGCGCTCCAGTACTAGTTTGCCAAGGGCTGCATGCGGTTCACGCTTTCAAAGTCGGCGGTTCTGATCCACCTTGCGCTGCTGGCTGTTTTTCTGGGCTCGGGGGCCTGCCGCGCCTCCGGGCTCAAAAGCTATCTGCCACTGATCTGGCTGGCGCTTGCGACCTTCGAGATGGCGCTGCTCTTTCCTCCGGGGGTCAAGGGCGAGACCATCCAGGCCAGCCGGAGGCGTGCCTCCCGCCGCATGTTCCGCGATCCGCTTTTCTTTCTTGGAATCGCGGGGCTTCTCTTCATTACGTGCCAGGCGTTGAACGGTCCGCGTGCGGTGGGATATGACGCTACCGCGATGGTCTGGCGTGCCGGCCCACCGCCGCTGGCCGGTCTGCCCTCCTGCTTTGACCGTGCCGAGGCCTTCCAGGCCTTCTTCTGGCTGCTGCCGGCCTGGACGGCGGTGCTTGCCATCCGCCATGGCCTCACGCGGCGCGGCAGGCTGCGGCTGCTGCATGTTCTGGCTGCGCTTTCGACGCTTCTGGCTGTCTTCTGCCTGCTGCAATATGCCTGGGGTGACGAGTGGAAGCTCTGGGGACAGGCGGTCACAGCGGACCACTACGGCATCTTTGCCTACAGCGGCTTTGCCGCCGCCTTCTTCAGCATCATGTTCCTGATCTCGGGCGGACTGCTGATTACCGCGCTTGCCGAGGATGGTTCCAAGTGGCGCCTACGGATGCTCTACGCTGCGGTGGTGCTCAACATGGTGGCTGCCGCCTTCACTCTCGAGCACGCCGCGCTGTTGCTGGTGGCGGTGGGCGGGTTGGCGGGTATCGTCTATGCCGGCGTCTATCTGAAGCACCGGCTGCCCCAGGTGAAGCAGCTCAAATACATGGCGGTGCTGCTGTTGACGCTGGGGGGACTGGCCTTTCTGCATTTTGTCGCCTATCCGGAGAATGCCCTGCATGCCCGGATCAAGGCGCTCTACACCGGACAGGCCCTGAAGAGCGGTTGGTTCGGCGAGCGCCAGGTGCTGTGCGATGCGGCGTGGCGCATCTTCAAGGCCTATCCGGCCTATGGAACCGCCACATGGGGCTTCCGGCATGAGGTTGGCCGTTTCCTGACGGATGCCGACTGGGAACGCATCGTCTCCGGCACCCAGCACCCGATCACCTGCTTCTGTGATCCGCGGCAGTTTCTTTGTGAACTCGGCCTGGTCGGCAGCGGCATGCTGCTGCTGGCGATCGTGCTGCTGCTGATTCCCGTCTGCCGCCGTATCTACCGCCTGATGCGGGCGACGGATGCATCGCTTGCCGAGTCGCGCTTGCAGCGCATCCCGCCCGTGGCCGTCACAGGGCTGGCCGCCCTGCTGGGCGTCGCAATCATGGGGTGCTATGATATGTCCTTCCGTGATCCGCTGGTTATTCTGATTTGGTTCATGCTGCTGGCTCTGCTGCCGGGGGTGATTCCGGGACCGGCGGCGGATCACGCCACGGAGAGACGGCAGAAGGAGGCGCGCCGCTGGAGCCCCTTCTCACGGCGCCGTCAACAGCGGGCCCGGCATGAAGACTGACCCCTTGGATTCCCGTTATGAACGATCATCACAACCCGGATGACATAATTGATATGGCCGAGGCTTCCGACGGCCAACCGGCGGAGCACTCTGCCGAACACCACCATCATGCCAGGCGGGTGGAGGGCCAGACATCTCCGGCCTACTATTACAGGCGCGCACCCGGCGCAACCTATGGCTATGGCTATGGCGCGGGGTATGGCTATGGCGCGGGCGGATATGGTGACGCAGCGTACTATGGCGGGGATAGCAGCGGTGCCGGTGGGAGCGACTCGTTTCTGGGCCCCATGTCCATCGGGCGCGTTATCCGCGTTGTGGTGCAGAAGTGGCCTTCGCTGATCGTGGCCGTCCTGATCGGTCTGGGGGTCGGCTTCGCCTACTTCAAGACGGCACCCGTCTCCTACCGGGCTGTCAGCGTGATCGAGATCCTGCCGCGTCCTCCCAAGGTGACCGATGCGCGCCCTGTGATCCTGAACGACCCCAACAGCTCCGGCACGTATAGTGAGATTGTCAACACGCGGCTCACCAAGCTGCGCAGCCGGGAGGTCATCATCCAGGTCGCCGAGCGCGTGCGCGCCGACTTCCCCAACCTGAAGGAGATGAAGGATCAGGAACTCTACGACATGCTCATCTGGAGCGTCGAGCTGCGCCCGCGGCGCATGACGCGCCTGGTCGATATCAGCGCCCGCCACTCCGACCCGAAAATCGCGCAGTCCATCGCCAACGCCTACGCCATCACCGCCCAGACCTACTCGATGGACGAGAACAAGAGTGCCTCGGATGACGGCGTTAAGTGGCTCAAGACAACGGGGGAGGAGCAGCGCCGGTTTATCGAGAGGGCCGACGAGGAGGTACTCAACTTCCGTGTCGAGAACAAGCTTGATGCGATGGAGAGCCAGAAACGGGCCGTGGATTCGGTGCTGATCCAGTTGAACAGCGATCTGGCCCGCTCCGAGGTGGAACAGTCGCGTGCCGCCGATCTGCTTGACGTCCTGACAGAGATCCAGAAGGATCCCAGCAAGATCAGTTCCCTGCCGGAAATTGTGCCGCGGGCACAGGAGATCGCGGCGGCGCAGGCGGCGCTGCAGAACGCCATCACCGAGCGCGACGCCTTGCTGACACGCTTCACGGACAAGCATCCCGAGGTCGTGCAGGCCAGCAGCAAGGTCGAGGTCCTGCGCAAGCAGTTCCTCGAGGCGGTCTTCCGGGCACGCGAGACCGCTGCCGCCAACCTCGAGCTGATGGCCAAGCAGACCGCCTCATTGCGCGAGCGCATGCGGGAAAACGAGAAGCTGAGCACCGAGCTGGAGCTGAGCCTGATTGCCGCCAAGTCGCGTCTGGAACAGCTTGAGCGCAACCGCGAGGTGGCTGGAATCTCCTACCGCTCAACCCTCATGCGCATCGAGGAGGCGCGTCAGGCCATGGACGACTTCTCGGCCAGCATCCAGATTATCGAGGAGGCGTCGCTGCCGCGGCGCCAGATTTCTCCCGATCCGCGCGTGGTCTTCACTACCGGCCCCATGCTTGGAGTGCTGATTGGATTTGTATTCATCCTGGTGCTCGACCGTCTGGAGGACAGGATCACCAGCGTTGCCGATATCGAGCGGCACATGTCCACCAAGGTGCTCGCCATGATTCCGCGCGTGCCC
>JAAYLN010000173.1 GCA_012521875.1 Lentisphaerota bacterium
ACTTTGTCGCGAGATAGGATGAGAAGGCATTGAAAGATAAGGACCGTTCTCCTCTGCGAAATGTGGCATACTGACGCTTATGGTTTTAACATCGCCCCCATGGTGGGGGCAAACCACAAAGGACAGAGGAGAACGGACATGACGAATCGTATCACAGTTGGAGTCGACTTGGGAGACCAGAGTCACAGCATTTGCGTTTTGGATGCCGATGGCAATGTCATCGAGCGCAAGACGCTGGCCAACACTGCCGCCGCGCTGCGCAAGTACTTCGAAGCCCTGCCGCCGGCACTGGTTGCGATGGAGGCCGGGGCGCACTCCGCATGGGTGAGCCAGTTGCTTTCCGGGCTCAACCACAATGTTGTCGTCGGGAACCCCCGCAAGATGGCCATGATCTGGAACAGCTACGACAAGAGCGACATCACGGATGCCGAGAAACTGGCCCGCATGGCCCGGTTCGACCTGCGCCTGCTTCATCCGATCCACCACCGCGGCAAGGCGGCGCATGCTGATCTTGCCATCATCAAGTCCCGCGACATGCTGGTGAAGAGCCGCTCGATGATGATCGCCCACGCCAGGGGGCTTGTGAAGAGTGTCGGGCAGCGAATCTCCAAGTGCAGCACCGAGTCGTTCCATACCCGGCTTAACGACGAGATGCCCGAGGAGCTGAGGCCTGCCCTGGAACCGCTGGTGAAGATTATCGAGGAGCTTACCGCCCGCATCCGCCACTACAACAACCTAATCGACAAGAAGTGCCGGGAGGACTACCCCGAGACCGAGGCGCTGCTCGCGATCAGCGGCGTCGGCCCGGTCACGGCCCTGGCCTTTGTCCTGACACTCGAGGATCACAAGCGCTTCAACAACAGCCGCGAGGTGGGGGCGTTCCTGGGACTTGTGCCCAGGCGGGATCAATCCGGGAACACCGACAAGCAACTGCGCATCACAAAGGCGGGCGACTCCTACCTGAGGCGCCTGCTGGTCGGGTCGGCACAGTACATCCTGGGGCCGTTCGGCCCGGATTGCGATCTGCGGCGTTTCGGGCTGAAGCTGGCCGCGCGCGGAGGCATGAACGGCAAGCGCCGCGCCGTGGTGGCCGTGGCCAGGAGACTTGCGGTGATGATGCACCATCTCTGGAAGACCGGCAAGACCTACGATGCTTTCCACCGCCAGACCAGCAAAAAGGGCAACCGGGGAGACGCAGCCTAGGAAAGGAACAACGGAAGACTTTACCACGCGTTTTATGGAACAACCCAGAGGAGATTAGACAGGCACCAGTTTTAACCATTCGTTGACGTTGTCTTGGGTGACTGCGTGACAAAGCTTGAACCAGAGTCTACGCTTGGCTCGATACACAGTTCGCTCGCGAGATAGCAGCACCCCATGTCGGAACCTAACATGCACCGGGTCAAAAGCGGATCCATTACGAGTGCGGATAAGAGCTGTACGTACAACGAACGGGAAAAAATGGTGTCCGTCACGCCGGACCTATTGACAAGCCTTCTCATAAGAGCTTTGTCGGAAACTTTGTCGAAAGCTGAAGATTAAGCGGGTGGATTAAGCGTGCCGTTTAAGAGTGGGATTAAGAGTGGGTTTAAGTGGGCGCTGCGCGCTTACACCTTGTCCCCACACCTTGTCTCCACACCTTGTCTCCACACCTTGTCTCCACACTTTGTCTACTGAATCGAGGACGAGGACGAGGACGAGGACGAGGACGATTCATCCGCATCCCATCCGCTCTTCAGGCGCCTCCACTGGCACTAACCGCTTACGCGGCTCCAGGCTTGACACATCCCGCCCTCTGTGTCACTCTACGAATCATGGAACAGGAACTGCAAACGCCGCAGGCCGAGTCGGCCCTGTATGTGATCGACGCCATGCCGCTGCTCTACCGCGGTCACTTCGTCTTTCTTAAGAAACCACGCCTGACTACCACGGGCATCAACACCTCGGCGCTGACGGCCTTTGCCGGCAGCGTGCTGCAACTGATCGAGACGCGCCAGCCGTCGCACATCGTCCTCGTCTTCGACTCCACCACGCCCACCTTCCGCCACGAGCTCTATCCCGAATACAAGGCGCAGCGCCAGAAGATGCCCGAGGATCTGGCGGCCTCGATTCCCATGGCAAAGGAGCTGGCCGATGCCCTGCGTATCCCGTCGCTACGGGTGGACGGCTACGAGGCCGACGACCTGATGGGGACGCTGGCGCGCCAGGCCGGCGAGGCGGGCATGACCACGTTCCTGGTGACGCCCGACAAGGATATTGCCCAGTTGGTGACCGCCACCACCTTCCTCTACCGTCCCGGCAAGCAGGCCGACGCGGCGGAGATCTACGGACGCGACGAGGTGAGCCGCCGCTGGGGTGTGCGTGAACCGGGCCAGATGATCGACCTGCTGGCCATGGCCGGCGACTCCTCGGACAACATTCCCGGCATCCGCGGGGTGGGGGAGAAGACGGCGCAGGCGCTGCTGGCGCAATACGGCAGCCTTGAGGAGGTGCTGGCGCACGCCGGCGAGCTCAAGGGCAAGCTGGCGGAGAAGGTCGCCGAAAGTGCCGAGGCGGCCCGCATGAGCTACCAGTTGGCCACCATCCGCCAGGATGTGCCGCTGCCCTGCACGATTGACGATCTCAAGGCTCAACCGCCAGACCGCGAGGCGCTGCGTCAGGTGTTGTCGAAATATGAGCTGCTCAAGATGGGACGGCGGCTGCTGGGCGACGACTTCACGCTGGAGTCGCAGACGCCGGATGTCGAGAGCATCGCCACCCGCCCCCACACCTACACCTGCGTCACGGACGAGGCCGGGCTCGCGGCGCTGGCCGACGAGCTGGGCCGCGCCACGCGCTGGGCCTTCGATACCGAGACGACGGGGCTCGACCCCTGGAACTCCCGGCTTGTGGGTGTCTCGTTCGCCACCGCGCCCGGGAAGGCCTGGTATGTCCCCGTGCCGGTCGGTGGCAAGGAGCGCGAGCGTGTGCTGCAGTGGCTGCGCCCGCGTTTCGATGATCCGCGTCCCATCAGGATTGCCCACAATGCCAAGTTCGACCTCACGGTACTGCGGCAGCATGGCGTGCCCGTGGGCGGCATCTGCCATGATACGATGCTGACGCACTATGTGCTGGATGCCTCCGAACGCCATAGTCTTGACTACCTGGCGCGGCAGTTGCTCAACTACGACACGATCCCCATATCGAGCCTGATCGGCGACGGCAAGGGGGGCGACGGCCCTACCATGGGCGATCTGGCGCCCGGGGCGGTCTCGGACTACGCCTGCGAGGATGCCGACGTGACCTTGCGGCTCTACGAGCATCTGCGGCCCGAGGCCACGCGCGCCGGGCTGCTGAAGGCACTCGAGGATAGCGAGGAGCCGCTCGTGCCCGTGCTGATCGAGATGGAGGCCGAGGGCGTGCGGATCGACCGTAGCGTGCTCGATGAGTACAGCAAGGAGCTCGACCGCGAGCTGCTGCAACTGGAGTTGTCGATCCGCGAACTGGCCGGCGGCGGCTTCAACCTCAATTCGCCCAAGCAACTCGGCGAGGTGCTCTTCGACCGCCTCAAGCTCGATCCCGATGCCGCACGCACCAGCACCGGACAGTATGCCACCAACGAGGACGTGTTGCAGAAGCTGGTCGGGCGCCATCCGATCATCGAGAAGATTCTCGACTACCGCGCCGCCAGCAAGCTCAAATCGACCTACGTCGACAAGCTGCCCGAGTGCATCAATCCCGCCACCGGGCGCGTGCATACCACTTTCAGCCAGGCGGTCACCGAGACGGGTCGTCTGGCCTCATCCGATCCCAACCTGCAGAACATCCCCATCCGCACCGAGCGCGGACGGCGCATCCGCGCCTCCTTCGTGGCACGCGATGATAACCATGTGCTGGTCTCGGCCGACTATTCGCAGGTCGAGCTGCGCGTCGCCGCCTCGCTGAGCCGCGACAAGGCCATGCTTGATGCCTTTGCCGCCGGGGCCGACATCCATGCGGCAACGGCAGCGCGGGTGTACGATGTCGAGCCGCTCTTCGTGACCCCGGAGATGCGTGAACGCTGCAAGATGGTCAATTTCGGCATCATCTACGGCATGTCGGCCTTCGGTCTGGCCCAGCGGCTCAACTTGCCGCGCAAGCAGGCCGGCGAGCTGATAGAAGCCTATTTCGAACGCTATCCCGGCATCAGGCGCTATATGGAGCAAAGCATTGACGATGCCCGCGCAAGGGGCTATGCCAGGACCGTGCTGGGGCGGCGGCGCTACCTGCGCGACATCAACTCGCGCAATGCCACGGCGCGCCAGGCGGCCGAGCGCTTCGCCATCAACACACCGGTGCAGGGCACGGCAGCCGACCTGATCAAGCTGGCGATGGTGCGCGTGGCGCGCGAGATCAATGCCGCCGGCATGAAGTCGCGTCTGGTGCTGCAGATCCACGACGAGCTGCTCTTCGACGTGCCGCGCGACGAGGAGCCCGCGCTGCGCAAGCTGGTGCGCGAGGCGATGTCCGGCGCGCTCGACCTCGGCGTGCCGCTGGAGGTCCAGCTCGGCAGCGGACGTACCTGGCTCGATGCGCACTAGTCCGCCCATGCCGGTCTGTGACACCCCCATCCGCCCCTCTTTAGCTATTGACAAAGTGTAGAGACTAAGTGTGGAGACTAAGCGTAGCCGACAAAGCGTGGAGATAAAGTGCGGGGATAAAGTGGGTTCTCCGACCTGCTCCAACTGCCGACTGCCGACTGCCACTGCCGACTGCCGCCGCCCCGCAGGGGCAGCGGCCCTGCTGACCTCCGACTACGACTACCACCTGCCGACCGAGCTGATCGCGCAGCATCCTCCCGCCGAACGCGCCGCGGCGCGCATGCTGGTGCTCGACCGCCGCGGCGGTACGCTCCGGCATGGCGCTTTCACCGATCTGCCCTCCTATCTGCGCGCGGGCGATCTCGTGATCGTCAACGACACGCGGGTCTTTCCCGCGCGCCTCCAGGGACACTGGAGCGACACCGGCGGCAAGGTCGAGCTCCTGCTGCTGGAGCCGCTCGAACCGGCGCAAGATGTATCGCAAGGGCAGGATGCCTGCACCATGCGCTGGGAGGCGCTCTGCGGCAGCGGCCGGCCCAGGCGTCCCGGTCTGCGCGCCACCATGTGCGACGGTACGATTGCGGCCGAGATCGAGACCGCCGGTTCGGAAGATGGCACGGTACAGGTACGGCTCACCGGACAGGCTTCGCTCTGGGAGTTGTTCGACCAGCACGGCCGCACACCCCTGCCGCCCTACATTGCCCGCCCCGAAACTCCCGGGGCGGAGCAGCGCGCCGAGGATTCGGCGCGCTACCAGACGATCTACGCGCGCGAGACGGGAGCCGTGGCCGCGCCCACCGCCGGCTTGCACTTCACCCCCGCCGTGCTCGACACCCTGCGCCGTCAGGGGGTCGAGATTGCCACGGTCACGCTGCACGTCGGCCTCGGTACCTTCCGGCCCGTGCAGGCCGAGCGCCTTGAGGATCATGTGATGCACGCCGAGCGCTACAACGTGCCGGAGGCCACCGCCGCGGCGATCCGCGACTGCCGCCGACGCGGCCGGCGCATCCTGGCTGTCGGCAGCACCTCGGTACGCACGCTGGAGACCATGGCCGCCGAGCACAACGGCGCAGCGGTGGCATGCCGCGGACGCAGCCGGCTCTTCATCCATGAGCCGTACCGCTTTCACTTTACCGACATGATGCTCACCAACTTCCATCTGCCGCGCTCGACGCTGCTGATGATGGTGTCGGCGCTGGCGGGACGCGAACGCATCCTGGAGGCGTACCGCGAGGCCGTCGCCGCCCGCTACCGCTTCTTCAGCTATGGCGACTGCATGCTGATCGTCTGAGCCTGCCGGCGCCAGGCACCCGGCGGCTGGCCGTAGGCCTTGCGGAAGGCGGCGGAGAAGGCCGCGCTGCTGGCATAGCCCGTGGCCTCGGCGATGGAGGCCAGTTTCAGCGGCGTCTCGCGCAAGAGGAGGGCCGCATGTTCCAGACGCCGCCGGCGCAGGGCGGTGGCCGGACCGCAGCCCATCGTCTGCCGGAAGCGCAATTCCAGTGTCCGGCGCGAGGCGCCGCAGAGCGCCGCCAGCCGGTCGCCCGTCAGCGGCTGCGCGAGCGACTGGCGGGCGATGGCGCGGGCAATCAGCGGATCACCGCTGGTCTGCCTGGCCGAGGAGGCGCGCGGCACGAGCTTTGACGGGGCGATCAGTTCCACGGCTGGTTTCTGGCCCGGATTCGCCAGCAGCACGGCCAGTTGGCGCGCGGCACGCTCGCCGATGCGCTGTCCGTCCAGTTGGATCGAGGTCAGGGGCGTCTCGGAGAGCAGGTTGTCGAGCGGGGAGTCGCCGACACCGACGACGCCAAAGTCATCCGGCACCGCCGCACCCAGCGCGGCGAGGCGGGACAGAATCCGCCGCGCCAGATAATCGCTGGTGCAGAAGAGACCGCAGGGACGCGGCAACTGCCGCAGCCACTCCGGCCAGGCGGTCCCCGGGGCATAGCTGTCGGTCTCGGGCGGCCGGCGCGCCGCATGTCCGGCGGCGGCCAGCGTCTGCAGGAAACCTTCCGCCCGGCGTACCGCGCCGGACGAGGCCTTCTCATGCAGGATGCCGAAGTTGCGGTACCCCTGCTGCAGCAGGTGCCGCGCCGCCAGCCGGCCGGCCTGAAGGTTGTCGGTGATGACCGAGGGGACGGAATGGATTTCCGAATGGTCGGAGATGTTAACCATCGGCACCGGCGCTCCCGGCAGCCCCGCCTGCCAGCGGTCGCTCAGCACGGGGCCGAGCACCCCCGACAGTCGCCCCTGGTGCAGCAGGGCATTGAAAACCGACTCCTGGGTGTAGTGCAGGGTCAGCAACTGCCACTCGGCCTGCCTGCGCGCATAGGTCTGGACTCCCCGCAGTATCCGCATGCCGAACTCGAGGTCGGTGTCCAGCAGCACGGCGATCCTGAGGATATGGTGGTCGCGTTCGCTCATTGCGCAAAATCGTAACAGATTATTGCGCATTTGCGCAATGCGGTTTTGGCCCCGTTGTGGCATACTCTTGCTTATGAAACGCGCGTTCATCACGGGGATCACGGGACAGGATGGCTCCTACCTCGCCGAGTTGCTGCTGGAAAAGGGCTACGAGGTGCACGGCATGATCCGCCGCTCATCGAGCTTCAACACCGAGCGCATAGATCATCTCTATCAGGATCCGCATATCATGGGGGTGCGGCTCTTCCTGCACTATGGCGACCTTTCCGACTCGGTGCGCCTGACCAGGCTGCTCTACGAGCTCAAGCCGGGCGAGGTCTATCATCTCGGGGCGCAGAGCCATGTGCGTGTGTCGTTCGACATGCCCGAATATACCGGCGATGTGACGGGGCTCGGTACCGTGCGCATACTGGACGCGCTCCGCGAGGCGGGCATCCAGAAGCAGGTGCGCTTCTATCAGGCCTCCTCGTCCGAGCTCTACGGCAAGGTGGCCGAGACGCCGCAGAATGAGCGGACGCCCTTTCAGCCGCGCTCCCCATACGGGGTGGCCAAGCTCTATGCCTACTGGATCACGGTCAACTACCGCGAGGCGTACGGCCTGCACGCCTCCAACGGCATCCTCTTCAACCACGAGTCGCCGCGCCGCGGGCCGACCTTCGTGACGCGCAAGATCACGCAGGCGGCGGCGCGCATCAAGCTGGGCATCCAGGACAAGCTCTTCCTCGGCAACCTGGAGGCGCGGCGCGACTGGGGCTTTGCCGGCGACTATGTCGAGGCGATGTGGCGTATGCTGCAGCAGGACGAGCCCGGCGACTACGTGATCGCCACGGGCGAGACGCACAGCGTGCAGGAGTTCTGCGAGGAGGCCTTCGGCCTGCTGGATCTCGACTGGCGTCAGTACGTCCGCCATGACCCGCGCTACGAGCGTCCGAGCGAGGTTGACCTGCTGCAGGGTGATCCCTCCAAGGCGCGGAAGGTGCTGCAGTGGCGCCCCAGGGTCACCTTCCGCGCGCTGGTGCGGATGATGGTGGAAGCCGATATGCGAATGGCGCGGCGCGAGCTGGCGATGGCCAGAAGCGCGGCTGAATGACGGGGAAGGAAGAGTTATGAGCACACATGATGGGAAATTCGACCGGGTCTATGTTGCCGGACATGCCGGCATGGTGGGATCGGCCATTGTGCGCCGCATGAAGGCGCTGGGCCTGCCCGAACCGATCACGGCCACGCGTGCGGAGCTGGATTTGCGCGAGCAGGCGGACGTGCGCGCGTTTCTGGAACAGAAGCGTCCCTCGGCGATCATCGTCGCGGCAGCGAAGGTGGGGGGCATCGAGGCCAACCGCACAAAGCCCGCCGAATTCCTCTACCATAATCTGGCGATCGCCACGCATCTGATCGATGCCGCCTACCGCTGCGGCGTGCCGCGGCTGCTCTATCTGGGCAGCTCCTGCATCTATCCGCGGCTGGCGCCGCAGCCGATGGGCGAGTCGGCGCTGATGACCGGGCCGCTCGAGCCCACCAACGAGGGGTATGCGGTCGCCAAGATCGCCGGCATGAAGCTCTGCCAGATGTACCGCCGCCAGTATGGCGTCTGCTTCCATTCGGCGATGCCGACCAATCTCTACGGCCCGGGCGACAACTACGATCCGCAAGGCTCGCACGTGCTGCCGGCCCTGTTGCGCCGGTTCGAGGAGGCGCGCCTCGCGGGCACGCCGGCCGTGACGCTCTGGGGCACGGGGGTGGCGCTGCGCGAGTTCCTGCATGTGGACGACCTGGCCGATGCGCTGCTCTTCCTGCTGCGTCTGGACGAGCCGCCGGACTGGGTGAATATCGGCTCGGGCAGCGAGGTCTCGATCTGGCGCCTGGCCGAAATGGTGCGCGAGGCCTGCGGCGCGTCGTGCGAGATCAGATGGGATGCCGCGCATCCCGACGGCATGCCGCGCAAGCTGCTCGACTGCTCGCTGCTGCACCAGCTCGGCTGGCATCCGACGATCTCCCTCGAGGAAGGCATCGCGCGCACCGTGGAGGATTTCCGCCGCGAGCGCGCCAGCGGCCGCCTGCGCGGCGAGCCCCGGTCGCAGTAGGCAGTGGCAGTAGACAGTGGCAGTAGGCAGTTGGCAGTAGGCAGTGGCAGTAGACAGTTGGAATGGGTCGGAGACGCCACTTTGTCGCGAGCTTTGCCGGGAGCTTTGTCGAAAGCAAATGGAACCACGAAAGAGAAGGTGAAATTGCCGCGAATGCACGAATGCACGGATAATAGAGTAAGCGGGTGGATGAAGCGTGCCGTTTAAGAGTGGGATTAAGTGGGTGCTTCGCGCTCGTGTGCTTGTCTTCGGAAGCGCGGCGCGCTATTCTTCCGTTATGCCAACTGCATATTGATTGTTTGACACGACACTCCAAGTAGGAACACATGGATCAAAATCTGGCAGGATCTCTGGTGAAGGCGATATTGGATGCGTGGGCCCGGCAACCATTCTTGTTTACCGTCGTCGGTCTGATACTGATTCTTGCGGTAATTAGCCGTTTTCCCAGTGTGAAGGGCTGGTTTGGCGAGACACTGATGCGTATTGGATTCAGGAAGTTTTTGCCGAAGGATGTTTACCGGGTGATCAACAACGTGACGATTCCCGATGGGCAGGGCGGCACCACGCAGATTGACCACATCGTTGTCTCGCCATACGGTGTCTTCGTGGTTGAGACCAAGCACTACAAAGGCTGGATATTCGGCGGCGAACGCGACCGGCAATGGACGCAGAAGATCCATGCCCGCCACAGCCAGAAGTTCCAGAATCCGCTGCTGCAGAACTACAAGCATATCGAGTGTCTACGGGAGTTGCTGGGACTAACCAAGGAGCAGGTCAAGTCCGTCGTGGTTTTCTCGGGTAATTGCACCTTGAAGACCCGGGATAAGCTCCCGCCGCACGTCACCTATACGGGCAGTTGCGTGCGCTACATCAAGAGCCATCAGGAGGTTC
Source organism: Lentisphaerota bacterium (assembly GCA_012521875.1). Lineage (GTDB taxonomy): Bacteria > Verrucomicrobiota > Kiritimatiellia > RFP12 > JAAYLN01 > JAAYLN01. The sequence goes on from JAAYLN010000173.1 coordinate 9,953, forward strand.
TCTTTGATGCGGAGGCGGTGGCCGCGATCGAGGCCGCGATCCGTGAGAATCGCCTCACGCCCGGCTGGCGCACCGCCCGTCAGCACAAGGCATACGTGCAGAGCCTGCATCCCGCCCGGCAGGAGTCTAAGGCTGTTGCGGACGAGGTCGCCATTGAAACACCCACCCCCGCACCCGCAGAAGCTCCACAATCGGCCAGGCTCTGTCCCAAATGCGGTGCGGAGATGGTGCTACGCACAGCCAGGCGCGGTAGTAATGCCGGAAACCAGTTCTGGGGCTGCAGCAACTATCCGCGCTGCCGGCATATTGAGTAGGGGGCTGTTTGAAACTGAGGCAGCGAGGGAGCATGCCTTTGCTCTGCGCCTCTGCGTTATGATTTTCGAGGACGAGGACGAGGACGAGGACGAGTGGAACCCATCACCCGCCGACCAGCAGCTCCCCTTCGCTTCGTACCGGCGTGAAGGTGGCGAGGTGGCCGATGGGGGTGTTGTGATCCGTGAAGCGGCAGGGCAGGTAGGTGTCGCTCCAGCCGTGGACGAGGCCGGTGTCGTCACGCCCCTCAATCAGCACCTCGATCGGCTGGCCGACGCTGGCGGCGGCGAATTGCCGGCGCAGGGTGTCGCCGATCGCGCGCAACTGCCGCGCCCGCGCGCGGGCGACGGCGGCGGGCGGTCGCGCGGACATGGTGGCGGCGCGTGTGCCGGGACGCGGACTGTAGGGGAAGACGTGCAGGTTGGCGAATGGAAAGGCCTGCAGCAGCTCGCGCGTGCGCCCGAAGGCCGCCTCGTCCTCGCCGGGCAGTCCCGTGATCAGGTCGGTACCCAGTGCCAGCCCGGGCACGCGCTGCAGGAGCGCGGCCAGCGTGGCGCGCAACAGGTCGGTACTATAGCGGCGTCCCATGCGCCGGAGCAGTGCGTCGTCGCCGGTCTGGATCGGCAGGTGGAGAAAGCGGCACAGGTTGCGGTGGCGCCGCATCACATCGGCCAGTTCAAGCTCGATCATGCCGGGCTCGACGGAGCCGAGGCGTATGCGTCCTTCCGGTGCCATGCGGCAGAGGGCGTCGGCCAGTTCCGGCAGTCCGCGTGTGCCGTCACGGTAGCAGGCCAGATTGCAGCCCGTCACGACCAGCTCGCGGTGTCCCCTGTCCAGCAGTGCCCGCGCCTCGTCGAGCACCGCGCTCCACGGCCGGCTTACGGGCGCACCGCGCGTGTGCGGCACGATGCAGTAGGCGCAGTGGAAATCGCAGCCGTCCTGCACGCGCAGCAGGGCGCGCCTGGTACGGAAGTGCGGCGGGGTGGGGGACGGCACTACCCCGGGCACCGTCCGCCCCAGGCGCGCGAGCACCTGCGTCACGAGCGTAGCGAAGTCAGCCTTGCGAACCAGCAGATCGGCACCGGCCGCCCGCAGGCGGTCGGCCTCCTGGCTGGCGACGACACAGCCCGAAAGTACTATCAGTGGCCGTCCGCCCGTCCGCGACTGGCTGAGCGTACGCACGAGCCGCAGCGATTCGCGCTCCGCTCGGCGCGTGATGGCGCAACTATGCAGCACATAGACATCGGCCTGCGCAGGGTCGGTGACGATCCCGAAGCCGGCGGCCAGGAAGTCGGCCGCCAAGCGCCCCTCCTCGGCCCGGTTCAGGCGGCAGCCGAGGGTCTGGAAGGCGACGCGCATGGCGGGAGACAGGGGACAGGGGACAGTAGGCAGTGGCAGTGGCAGTAGGCAGTGGCAGCGATAGCACTCGACAGCACTCGATAGCACTCGATGGCTATCGACAGCCACCGATACATCCATCCGCCTACATCAGTGCCGCGCCGGTGCTGGCGTTGCCGACGAACTGCGCGTAGCGGCGCAGCCAGCCGGTAGTCTCCTGCGGTTTCCAGGGCTTGGCGTCGGCGCGGCGGCGGGCGATCTCGGCCTCGTCTAGCAGCGCCTCCAGGCTGCGCCCGGGGATGTCGAGCCTGATGCGGTCGCCGTCGCGCAGCAGGCCGATGAGGCCGCCCTCGGCCGCCTCGGGCGAGACGTGGCCGATGCAGGCGCCGCGGGTGCCGCCCGAGAAGCGGCCGTCGGTGATCAGCGCCACCGAGTCGCCGAGCCCCGCGCCCATGATGTACGAGGTGGGGCCGAGCATCTCCTGCATACCGGGCCCGCCCCGCGGACCCTCGTAGCGGATCACGACGACATGCCCCGGCTTGACCATGCCGGCTAGGATGCCCTCGCAGGCCTCCTCTTCCGAGTCGAAGCAGATGGCGCTACCCTCGAACTGCAGCATGGCTTCCGAGACGCCGGCCTTCTTGACGACGGCACCCTGTTCGGCCAGGTTGCCGCGCAGGATCGCGAGACCACCGTCCGCCGAGTAGGCCTGATCCAGCGGGCGGATAATCGCCTCGTCCTTGATCCTGGCCTGTTCGATCAGCTCGCCAAGCGTCTTGCCGGAGACGGTCAGGCACGAGAGATCGAGGAGTCCCGGAATCCCGGCAATGCGCTTGAGGATGCCGAAGACGCCGCCGGCGTTGTGTACGTCGTGCATGTGGTACTCGCTGGAGGGCGAGACCTTGCAGACGTTGGGGCACTTGTTGGAGATTTCGTTGATGCGGTCGAGGTTGTATTCCAGCCCCGCCTCATGCGCCAGCGCGAGGGTGTGCAGCACGGTATTCGAGCTGCCGCCCATGGCCATGTCGAGGGCGAAGGCGTTGTCGATGGCGGCGGTGGTGACGATGTCGCGCGGGCGCGGTGTGCCGTCCCGGGCCATGGCCACGATGCGCTTGGCCGCCTCGCGCCAGAGCTTGCGGCGCCGCATGTCGGTCGCCAGGATGGTGCCGTTGCCCGGCAGCGCAAGGCCGATCGCCTCGCATAGGCAGTTCATCGAGTTGGCCGTGAACATGCCCGAGCAGGAGCCGGCGCCGGGACAGGCGGCGCACTCGACGGCGTTCAGCTCGTCGGCGTCGATCTTGCCGCTCTTGAAGGCCGAGACGGCCTCGAAGACCGAGATCAGGTCGTAGGCGCGCTTCGAGCCGGGAATGCTGCCTGCCGCCATGGGGCCGCCGCTGGCGAAGATTGTCGGAACGTTGGCGCGCAGGGTGCCGAGCAGCATGCCGGGGACGACCTTGTCGCAGTTGGGAATGCAGATGACGGCGTCGAAGCAGTGGGCCTTGATCATGGATTCGACCGAGTCGGCGATCAGCTCGCGGCTCGGCAGCGAGTAGTTCATGCCGTCGTGTCCCATGGCGATGCCGTCGCAGATGGCGATGGTGTTGAACTCGAAGGGCACGCCGCCGGCCTCGCGGATGCAGGCCTTGATGAACTCGCCGACCTTGTTGAGGTGGCAGTGGCCGGGCACGATGTCGGTGTAGGAGTTGCAGACGCCGATGAAGGGCTTGGCAAATTCATCGCGCTTGACGCCCGTGGCCATAAGCAGGCTGCGGTGGGGGGCGCGCTGGAATCCGTCTTTGATGGTGTTGCTGTTCATTGTAATTCCTCTGATTGCTATTGTACCGTGGCGCCGGGCAGGGCACCGTCATCGGGAGAGACCACAAAGAGACCGCCGTCGGGGTTGCAGGCGGCGAGCACCATGCCCTCGGAGAGGCCGAAGCGCATCTTGCGCGGGGCGAGGTTGGCGACCATGACCACATGGCGGCCGACGAGGGTCGCCGGGTCGTAGGCCTTGCGGATGCCCGCGAAGACCTGGCGCGGACGCTCCTCGCCGATGTCGAGCTCCAGACGGAGCAGCTTGTCGGCCCCCTCGACCAGTTCCGCCTTGACGACGTGCGCCACGCGCAGATCCATTTGTCCGAAGGTGGCGATGTCGATCTCGGGCTTGACGGGCGTGACCGGCGCCGCGGCCGGCTTCGCCGCCGCGGGCGCGGCCGTGCGGCTGGCCTCGACCATCGCCTGCACCTTCTTGGGGTCGATGCGTGTGGCAAGGTAGGTGTAGGGATTGAGGGTGCGGTTCTCGAAGGGCTTGGCCGTGTCGTCCCAGTTGTAGGGCTCCTCGCCGAATAGCTTCTCCACCTGTGCGGTGTAGCCCGGCAGGAACGGCTTGAGGTAGATGGCCAGCACGCGGAAGCTGTTCAGGAGGCTGGTGAGCACACTGCGGGTGGCTTCGGGATCCTGCCTGATCAGCTTCCAGGGCGCCTGGGCGTCGAAGTAGCGGTTGGCCTCCTCGGCCAGCTCGCGGATGGCAACCATGGCCTGGGAGAAGTCGCGCCGCTCGTAGTAGTCGGCAATCTCCGCACTGCGGGCACAGGCGGTCTCGTAGAGCGCGCGGCCCTCGGCATCCATGGTGCCGGTCCGGCCTTCCAGATTCTTGTGCAGCATCTGCGCGCCGCGCGAGGCGAGGTTGGTGATCTTGCCGACAAGGTCGGAGTTGACGCGACCGACAAAGTCGTCGAGGTTGAGGTCTATGTCGTCGGTCGTGGCGTTGAGCTTGCAGGCGTAGTAGAAGCGCAGGTAGAGCGGCTCCAGGTGGTCAAGGTAGGTGCGCGCACTGATGAAGGTGCCCTTCGACTTGCTCATCTTCTCGCCGTTGACTGTGAGGAAGCCATGCACAAAGACCTGATCGGGGCCATCGAAACCGCCGCAGTGCAGCATGGCGGGCCAGAAGAGGCAGTGGAAGCGGACGATGTCCTTGCCGATGAAGTGGTAGATTTCGGTGCCGGGATCGTTCCACCAGCCCTCGAACGACTCCCCATGCCGGTCGCACCAGTTCTTGAGCGAGGCCATGTAGCCGATGGGGGCGTCGACCCAGACGTAGAAGAACTTGCCGGGGTGGCCGGGGATCTCAAAGCCGAAGTAGGGGGCGTCGCGCGAGATATCCCATGCGCGCAGCGGTTCGCCGAACCACTCCATCAGCTTGTTGGAGACGTCGCGGGCGGTATGCTCCGGCAGCCATTCGCGCAGGTATTCGCGGTACAGTTCCAGCTCGAAGAAGATGTGCTCGCTTTCACGCAGCACCGGTTTCCGTCCGCAGATGGCGCAATGGGCATCGGCGAGATCGCTGGGCGAGTAGGTGGCCGCGCAGCGGTCGCAGGAGTCGCCGTACTGCTCCGCGGCCTGGCACTTCGGGCAGGTGCCCTTGACGAAGCGGTCCGGCAGGAACATCCGGTCGTGCTCGCAATAGAGCTGGGGCAGCATGCGCGTGGTGAGCGAGTTGCTCTCGACCATGCGGGCGTAGATCGCCTCGCAGAAGGCGCGGTTCTCGGGGCTATGCGTAGAGTAGTAGTTGTCGAAGGCGATCTCGAAGTCGCTGAAGTCGCGCACGTGGGACTCGTAGCTGCGCGCGATCAGCTCCTCGGGGGTGATGCCCTCCTGGCGCGCGCGGATCATGATCGGCGTGCCGTGGGTGTCGTCGGCACAGACATAGACGCACTTGTGGCCGCGCATCTTCTGGAACCGGACCCAGAAGTCGGTCTGCAGGTACTCGACCAGATGGCCGATATGGATGGCGCCATTGGCGTAGGGCAGGGCGGATGTGACGAGTAGGCGGCGGGGCTTCATAAGATGATCCAAAGAAAAATGCTAGTTTAGCGTCACGGTGCCCATTTGTCCACACTTCGTCACTGTTCGAGGGGCTGCGTATCCTTGACGCCTGATCCGTACATCTTGTCGCGAGCTTTTTCGGTGATTTTGTCGAAAGCAAGGATTAAGCGGGTGGATTAAGTGTGCCGATTAAGAGTGGGGTTAAGTGCGGGGTTTAAGTGTGCGCTCCGCGCTTGCACCTTGTCTGCACACCTTGTCCCTACACCTTGTCTCCCACACCTTGTCCTTACACCTTGTCTCCTACACCTTGTCTCTCCACACCTTGTCCCAACCCCGCTCTGCGTGTCTTTGCTTTCGCGGCTCCTCTTGGCGCTCTTGGCGTCTTGGCGGTTCAATCTCTATCGAGAACGAGGACGCTCCATCCGCATTCAGTCCACACACACTCTTCATGCGCCCCCCTGTCACCCATTACATTTTCGGCAATTTTCGGCTTTGAACCTGATCGCGGGTATGATAAGCTGCATTTTTATCCACGCGCCCTCTCTTTTGGGCTTTTTCAGAGGCTTCCGCATCATGAAACAACTTTGGCAACCCTCCAAGATCAAGCGCGCCCGCAAGATCGGCTTCCGCGCCCGCATGGCGACCCCCGGCGGCCGCAAGATTCTGGCCCGCCGCCGCCAGAAGGGCCGCTCACGTCTGGTAAACGTCTAGGACACCATCCGGCATGGAAGGGCGTCGGGACGGCGTGAACCATGCGGCACCGCCTCCGCCGGCACCCACCGGCCCGGGCGGTGCCCTGCGCCTGCCGCGCCAACGGCGTCTTGATCCGGCCGGATTCCGTGCCACATTCGACGCCAACGAGACCCAGGCGGGACGCTATCTGGTGATGTGGCTGCGCAAGAGAGGATCCGGCGAGAGCCGGGTCGGCGTGATGGCGACCAAGCGTATCTTCCGGCACGCTGTTGACCGCAACCGTGCCCGGCGCCTCCTGCGCGAGACCTTCCGCCTCAACCAGCACCACCTGCTGCCGGGAGTCGACCTGATACTGCTGGCACGCCGGCAGATCGCCGGCATCGGGCGCGCCGAACTGGATCGCGAGTTCAGGCGGCTGGCCCGCAAGGCGCGTGTCTGGCGCGAGGAGACAACATGCTAGGCCGCCTCATTACGCGTATTCTGATTCTCGGTGTGCGTGCCTACCAGGTGACACTCTCGCCGCTCTTTCACGGCTGCTGCCGTTTCGAACCCTCCTGCTCCAACTACTGCATCGAGGCACTGCAGCGTCATGGGCCGCTGCGCGGACTCTGGCTGGGAGTGCGGCGTCTGCTGCGCTGCCACCCCTTTGGCGCCTTCGGCCCGGATCCCGTGCCGCCGGCACGTCCCCCGCGCCACAAGCTGCATGCTCAAGGAAACCTTAAGTGAATAAACAGGAAATCGCCATTGTCATCGTGCTCAGCGCACTGCTGTTCGCCTGGTTCCACCAGCAGAACAAGTACGCCAGGGAGCGCCTTGCCGCCGCACGCGAACAGGCTGCCATCGCCGCCACCAATGCGCCACCCACCACGCTCTCCTCCGAGGCGCAGACTACCGCGGCCTTCCAGGAAGGCGGCCAGCCGTCCGCCGCGATCACACCCGTTAGCGAGGTTCCCGCCGCTCCCGCGCTGCCACCCGACGAAATCCCCACGAAGGTGCCCGAGCAGACCGCGAACCTCGTCAATGACCAGATGCAACTCGCCATCTCCTCCAAGGGCGGCACCATCCGGTCGGCCACGCTCTGCGGCTACCGCTCCACCGTTGATCGCGACAGTCCGCCCGTCGAACTAGACTTTACAAACGCTCCCGCCCTGATCCTGAAGGATCTGCCGGGCTTCGGTGCCCAGGCCGACTACGACCTCGTGGCGGACGCCACCGCTACCAATGTCACACTGACGCGCCGTCATGACGAGCATAGCCTGACGCTCGAGCGCCGGATCACGCTGCTGCCCGACTACCGGGTCTCCGTCCGTGACCGGCTCATCAATACCGGCACCAACGCCTACGCGCTTCCGCCCAACAGCCTGGGCCTCGGCGCCATCCACCGCGGTCTGTCGCGCAACGATACGCTCGGCGTCGATACGCTTGCTGCGCTTGACGGACGGCGCAGCGGCAAGGTGCGCCACTGGGATACGCGCCTGAACCTCCTCTTCACCGGCGGTCGCGGCGGCGGTTGCGGCGGCTGCGGCGGCGTACCCTCGGGCGAGGGGCTGCCGCTGACGGCCTCAACCGAGGTCGACTCCCCGCAGGAGTGGATCGCGCTCAAGTCGCGCTTCTTCGTGCAGGCCTTCACCTCCCCGGATGCCACCAACACCGGCTACCGCGTGGATGTCCGGCGCCTCGATGAAACGGGGCCGCTGCGGCTCGACTACCTCAGCGCGCTAGTTCACTTTCCCGACGCCGTGATCGCTGCCGACGGCGGCATGCTCGAACGCAGCTACACGCTCTACATCGGCCCCAAGAAGCTCTCGCTCATCAGGCGCTTTGCGCCGCAGAGCGCCGAGATCATGCAGTTCGGCTCCTTCCGGTGGCTCTGCGTTCTTCTCGTTCCCACGCTCAACTTCTTCTACAAACTCATCCCCAACTATGGCATTGCCATCATCCTGCTTACCATTCTGGTGCGGATGCTTTTCTGGCCGCTGACCCGCAAGAGCA
>JAAYLN010000174.1 GCA_012521875.1 Lentisphaerota bacterium
GACGAAGCGTATCCGACAAAGTGTGGTGACAAGGTGTGGAGACAAAGTGCAAGTGCGCAGCACCCACTTAAACCCACTCTTAATCTCCATCTTAATCGGCACGCTTACTCCACCCGCTTAAACCAATTTCGCGTCAATTAGCGTGCATTCGCGGCTCCCCTTGGCGTCCTTGGCGTCTTGGCGGTTCAAAACCCGAGGACGAGCACGAGCACAAGCGTCACCACTCCCCACTCACTATCACCCCTGCGCGTCCATTCGTATCTCCGCCCACGCCAGGTCGGTGATTTCGCGCTCTTCCGAGCGGTTGAAGAGTTCGATGGCGTTGATACCGTCGTGCAGGGCGCCGTCCGGCACGCGGAACTGCACGTAGTGCATGTTTTCCGTGTTTAGCGGCGGCAGTGGTTCGTCGGGGGCCGGTGTGCAGGGCACCGTGTTCAGCAGCAGATCAACGTCGAGGGGCGAGCGGGCGCCCACGATGACGTGCGCGCGACGGCCGGCCGTGGCACCGCCGGCATCGACACGGATCGAGCCGTTGCTGGATTTGCGCCAGATAATCCGCGGGAAGCGCGAGCCGGAGTAGCTGCCTTCGGCTATGTCGTCGTGGCGTGTGACGACATGACGCCGCGCACGCCGCTCGACCGCCGCCCGGTCTCCCGCGTAGCCGAAGAGTTCCTGCATGCCGTCGAAACGGGTGGTGGGGAAGTGGTTGTAGAAATAGATGGTGTCGGCGCCGCCGTGGTAGTAGGTGGCCGCGAAGCCGTGGTCGGTCTCGGCCGTCATGCGTAGCGAGGGCCCGCCGGGGGCGGCGCTCATGTTGCAGTCTATGCAGGGGGCAAGGATTACACTCGCGGGCAGTAGCCGCTTCCAGAGGTGAAGGTGGATGTCGTTCTCGGTGCAGGTGTTGTTGGGGCTGGGGATGACGATATCGACGAGCCCCTCGCCGGCCCAGGTGCAGACGTCCATGCCCGTGGCCACGGCTTCCGTGAAGAGGTAGGGCACGCGGACGGCGAGACGGATGCGGTGTCCCCACTTGGCTGCGGCCTCGTCGGCAATGCTGCGCGTGTCGCGTATGAAGCGCGTGAGAATTTCCGTGTTGCGCTCGTCGTGGCCGGGGCGGAAGACGGGGATGGCGCGCAGCCAGTCGAGTTCCAGGCCGTCCGACTCGTAGTCCAGCAGATACTCCCGCACCATGGCCAGGTGGTAGTCGTAGACTTCCGGCTGCGCGTAGTCGAAGCCGTTGTCGCGCCAGTCGCCGCGCTGGGTGTGGCGGTACCAGGCGCGGATCAGGTCCTTGCGCTGCACCCAGAGGTCGCCATGCTGCGGCAGGTGCTCGGTCTGCATGGGGGTGTAGTGGACGTCGTTCATGCGCATGCTGTGCCACATCTCGACGCCCCGCTCGTGACACGCCTCGTAGCGCACCTGCATGAAGTTGGGCACGTTCTCGAGGAGCACCTGCGGGTTCCTCACCAGCCGCGCGTAGCTGTCGTCGGTCGGTTTGCCGCGCAGGAGCAGATGGCCTTCCGCATCAAAGGAGCAGTCCTTCCAGATCGGTGTGAAGACCTTGCTGTCGAAGAGCGCCCGCTGGAAGTTCAGGTTATAGAAGACCGCCTCCACGCCGCCGTGCGCCGCGTAGAAGTCGACGTCCTTGCGGAGGCCGTCAACGGTCATCATATCCGGGGTGGTCTCCCAGAAGTTCCATGCGTCCGAATTTATGAAGATGCCTGCCATGGTTTACCCGCTCCTAAGTTACATGGGATACAAGCTGCGGCTCCTGCCAAACCCCGTGCCACGTGCGCAGGCAAGGTGTTTTGCAAGATCCCCCAAAAGGTCATTCCTCCAGGCTTATGCCTTCAAGATCCGGGTTGGAGTCGCTGAAGATCGCGGTGGCGTCCACCGACGACGAGCCCTTGCGGACGGCCTTGTTCATGAGGGTGACGAGCTTCGTGAGGTGGGCGATCTCATCCTTGCCCTCGACCTTGTCGCAGTACTTGATGGAGTCGCCATAGCCCTGCATGGCGCGCAGATAGTCGCGCCCGGCGCGGGCGGTGGTGGCGATACGCTTGTGCAGCCGCTTGAAGCCGAGCGTGCATCCGGTTTGCGCGGCGATTTCATAGTACTTGACGGCCTCCTTGTAGTCGCCGACGAGGTAGAGGTTGTCGGCGACGAAGACGGCGATGTCGCCCTTCGTCCAGCCATCGAGCGGAACTTTGCGCGCGATCAGCTCCGCGGCGTCCCTGGCACCGCCGGCGGGGTCGCCGGAGGCGGCCTTGGCGCGGGCGATGGAGAAGAGGGTCAGGATCGCCTCGGACGTGCCGATGAGCGGGGAGCGGGGGTGCAGGGCCTCCTCGGCATATCCGCGGGCCTTCTCGACCAGCTCGCGCGGCGGCTGCCAGCTATGCTGGTCGCGGCTGCTGGCGTTGCGGGCGCGTGCCAGGAGGATGCGCTGCTGGAGCAGGGTGGAGATGTTGGGAATGGCGCTGGCTTCAGCCAGGCATTCGGCGGCGCCCTTGAGGTCGCGGTAGCGTTGCGCGGAGGCGGCCGCCGCGAAGTAGGCATTGACCTTGGCGGTGGGATCCGTCATCTCGGCGGCGGCCTTGCGGTAGGCCGCGAAGGCGAGGTCGTGGAAGGAGCGGTCGGCATGCAGCTTGCCGATGCGCTGGAAGAGCTGGCCGCGGGTATCGCTAGGCTTGGCGAATTCGGGCTGCTGCGCGGCGAGCAGGGCGCATTCGAGAATCTCCAGCTTGGGCAGCGTGGAGTAGGGGCGTGTCCATTCGCTGTGGATGATGTCGACGCCGGCCAGTCTGGTGGCGGCGGAGACGCCCGGCGCGGTGATGACTTGCTCGCGGATGATGCGCAGGGCCTCGCGGCGCCGGTTCGACCGTGCCAGCAGTTCGCCCTGCCGCGCGTGGCAGCGCGCCTTGTCCTCGGCCGACATATCGCCGCGCTGCAGGCGAGCCTCGACCTTCGCCAGGGCGTTCGAGACGCCCGCGGCGTTCTCGGCGAATTTCACATCCTGCAGAAAGCTGTCGATGCTGGCACGGGCGGTGGCCGCCGTGAGCAGTGCCGCAGCGAGAAGGATAGGCAGGTAGTGGCAGGGGGGCTGATGTCTGTTCATCGTTGACGCCTCCTATTCATAGACCGTGGGTGGAATGGTGACCGAGGCCTCCGCCAGTCCGCGTTGCAGGTCAAGAATCCAGCGGGCGGCATTGGCGCGCAAGTCGGCGAAGTTGACGGCATCGGGGTCGATAAGCTCGGCCCAGGCGATGGCGGCCTTGCCGAGACGGCCGAGGTCGCGCTTGCCGGAGCGCAGTGCGACGCGCGCCAGGCGCCGCAGGAGCGTCAGGTAGCGCACGTCATCGAAGCTTTCGCGCAGGGCTTCCCAGGCGACGGTATCAATGACACCGTCGGCGGTGGGATAGACCATGTTGAAGGGCTTGTAGCGCGACTGGAAGGCGAAGTCGTTCCAGATGTGGCCGCCCTCGTACCAGTTGTACTCGTTGCAGCCGTCGAAGTTGGCCTGGTAGAGGCGGATGCCCTTGCGGCGCCAGGGCTCGGGGTTCTCGGGGCCGGAGAAGGGGGCGGCGTAGGTGGTGACGATGGCGCCGGCCTCGTGCCAGTTGCGCGCGTTGGTGCGCCCGATGCGCGCGGGCACGTCGTTGCCGTCGGTCGCGAAGGAGGTCCACTGGGCGTGGGACATGGAGATGAAGGGATGCCCGCCGAGCAGCTTGCAGATCATGAAGAAGGGCATCTCGCGGCGGACGGTATCGGGGCCGGCCTCGTCCACGCCGTAGCAGTAGAGGTCGCGGTGGCCGAACTTCTTCTCGACGAGGTTCAGGACTTTGGCGATCTGGTTGGAATAGGCGATGCGGCGCTCCTGGAAGAGCTCGTAGTTGGCCTCGACGGTGATATCATGGTTGTACTTCTCCGGTTCGCGCTTCATGCCGGCCGCCCACAAGCCGTCGGTGGCGGAGAAGTCGCCGAAGAGCGGGCGTGTCACGAGTCCGGCCTCCACCATGAGATCGAGCTGGCGGTCGGCCAGGTCGGTATCGCTTCCTCCATAGGTTGTGGTCCACGGATGGAGCATGTTGTGGGCCGCCATGTTGCGGTACTCCGCGAGCAGGCGGCGGCAGGCATTGGAGTAGCTGTAGCCGGCCCCGATGGCGTGGGCGCCGGCGATCTTGTCGCCGAGGCTGATGTGGTTCATCCATGTGCCGTAGAAGGGGCTGTCGATGTTGTAGCGCGTGGCGGCACGCGGGAGCGTGAAGTCGTAAACATCGAGATCGACGGGAACCTCCCCCGCGGGCTTGCCGTCAATGGTGAAGCGCAGGTTGCCGGCGTATTTGCCGGGCGCGGCGTTGGTGGGCACGTGGATCGTGATCCAGAACTGGCGCAGGTGGCCCTCCTCGAGCGGCATGGGCTGGAAGGCCGCGGCGTCGTAAACCGGCTCGAGGTTGTAGTGGAAGGGCTCCATGCTCTCGAAGGTGCCGTACTGGCTGACCCAGATATAGCGGTCGCCCGAGGGGTAGGAGCAGCGCAGATGGTTCTCGCGCCTGTCGCGCACGACCTTCATCATCGCGTCGTCGTGCAGGAGGAGCTCCGGCGAGAGAGTCGGCGATTCGCGTCCGCCACCGAAGTAGGAGTTCCAGCCGCTGCTGCTGGTGAACCAGCACTTGACGACGCGGATGTCTACAGCCGTGGCGGGGATTTCCGCGCCCTTGGGGCCGGTGAGGCTGGTGGGCACGATGTGGAACGCGCCGGTGTCGGTGAAGGGATAGAGCATGAACGAGGCGGCCTCGTATTCGCCGGGGGTGGCGGCGAGTTTGACATTGTCGAGGCCCTTGCCGTCGTAGGGCAGGATGAATGGCAGGCGCTTCCACATGTCGTAGGGGTAGATGTCGAGCGGAAGGGCCGGCAGTGCCGCAAGCGCTTTGCCACCGGGAGCGCCGGCAATCTCCTGTGCGCGTGCCGCAAGGTAAGGCAGTGCGTTGCGGCCCTCCTGGATGCGCATCCAGTCGCGGACGTGCGCCTTGCGGGCGGTGGCCATCTCGCGGACACGTGCCGCGCACGAACGGCACCAGGCCGCAAAGGGTGCATGCTGGACCTTTTGCGCCGCAGCCTCGAAATCGGCGGCTGTGGCCTGCGCCTCGGCCTCGGCTACATCCATTGTGAGAATCTCGGCGTCGGGTGCCGCAGTGTTCCAGAGGCGGATGTCCGACAGCGCTCCGGAAAAGTTCACCGCCATCGGCAGCGCCAGAAACTCCCGCATGGGCTGTGGAATATCCTGATCGGTATGCTTGTTCCACTGTACGACACCATCGACCCAGACGGTCAGGTGGAGGTTGGACATCGAATAGCGGAACGCCGCATGGTGCCACATACCGGTGGCAAGATGGCCTTCGGTATGGCTCCAGAGTGCATAGGCGCCGAAGTCGGTCGGCTTGAGGTTGGCGCTGAAGCGGAGCGGCATCTGGCCGAACTGGGCGGAACCGCGATGGGAGGGCAGCTCCTCAATGCGGAAACCGTAGGCTATGGTGCCGGGGGTGATGCTGTCGGGGCGGAACCAGAAGCTCGCTGCCGCCTCGTCGCCCTTGGCCTGCGAGGCCATCTGGCGGGCGTCGATGCGTGCGGTCGATGACGAGGTGCCGTCGAAGAGTGCGTAGGGACGGCCCGTCGGGCCGCCGGGAAGGATGCGGGCCTCGCCACCGAGGTGCAGCAGGTATTTGCCATCGGCAGCCGAGACGACATCATCCTCGACGTTCTGGAAGTCCACAGTGACGAGGGGGGCCGCGGTCGCCGCGAAGGTAAGCGCTGTGAGAAAGAAGCAGGCCATGCGGCGTGCAAGGGTGGCGGGAAAGGCTCTTGCAAAACCCGTTACCGGGCGCACGTGGCACGGGCATCTTGCCCGTGTTTCATGGGCGGGACGCCCATGCCACAATGGGGTGGCAAGAGCCGCGGGAAAGAAAGCTGGAATGTTCATGTTGGTTCTCGCTCCCGTCTAGAAGGCTATGTCGTCGAGGTCGCCGACGGGCTCGATGGTGCCCAGGCCATCGAGGCTCAGCTCCTCGGCACTCAGGTCGCGCTTGCGGTCGAGGGGTTTGAGGCGCTTGGGCCGCGCCGCCTGCGGCACGATGCGCTGGGCGACGGGCCGTTCGAGGAAGCGGTCGAGCAGGTAGTCGCGGCGCAGCAGGTCAACCTTCTCCCGGAAGTGGACGATGCGATCGAGGCCGGCGACGATGGCCTCGCGCTCGGCCGGTGTCATCGTGAGCACCTTCGGCTTCGGGATGCCCTCCCTGAAGTTGAAGTATAGCGCCTTGTCGATGTTATCGTTGCCATCGAGGAAGGGCTCGAGGCAGCGCTCGAAGAAGAGCGCGTCGCTATCGGGGTTCTTGGGTTCGAAAGTCGGCATGCCGGGGTCAAGGTAGCCAATCCACTTCTCGGCACGGTGTGTCGTCCAGAAGGTGCGGGCAACCTCGGAGTAGTCGCGGTAGATTGGTCCGAGGCTGGCGGATAGGAAATAGTCCATCGGGATATCGTCCAGGATGCCGGCGCCGGCAGGAGCCCAATTGAGGAGCACGGGTTCGGCCAGGGTGCCCCAGTGTGCCACGGAGCCGTCGGGGCGGGTGCGGCTTGCCACCAGCCGCCAGGAGATGGGACGCTGACCCTCGCGGAAGGGGAGGCGTTCGCGGTAGTCAACCCACCGGAAGGTGAAGGAGAGCGCCCAGCCATCATCAAGCAGATAGAAGCGGGTCGCCGGATTGGGAGGCTGGCGTACCGCCATGCTGCCGTATGATGGACACTCCGAGGAGAAGCGTGTCGGCTCGCTGCGCGTCACGCTGGACTCGCCGCTCGAGGCGAAGTAGGGCATGCCCGGTGCTGGCCTGGGATATTCCCGCATATCATAGCGCACGGAGATGGGGACGCCGTCCGTGGCTGTGTTTTGCACGCCGTCACGGATATGGAGCGAGATGGAGCCGCCGCACTCGGCGACCGACCCGGCGCGCTTTCCGCGGGAGATGATAAAGAGCGTGAAGCCCGCCTCGTCGTAGCAGGCGCTGCCGGAGAGGCTCTCCCGGTGTTCGCCGGAGCCCTCTTCCGTGAAGGGGAGAATCTGCCGGTCCTTCGCCCGTACGATGGCCGCCGCAAAGGATTTGTCGGTCTTGCCGAAGAGGCTTTCCACCGAGCCGCGGCGCACCGGATAGATGGTCGCCGCGCAAAGCGCGGTCGGGAGCAGGAGCAGCAGGCATGCCGCCGCCACGGCGCGGCACACGCGGTTTCGAAACTGGTTTCTTTTGCCAAGAAATGGGGTGGGGTACATGTCAGGGTCTCCTGTCTGATGGCTAGGGCTTCGAATACTGTGCAAGGAACGCCTCGAGCCGGCATATCCAGGCCATCGCGTCCAGCCGCATCGTGTCGAGAACCGCTATGCGCGGGTCGAGCCATTCGAGCCACATCGAGGCCTTGCGCCCCTCGATGTCCAGCAGCGGATTGGTGCGCCCCGCGACGCGGACGCTGTCGGCCAGACGCCGCAGGCTGGAGAGGTAGCGGGCGTCTGTGACGCCCTCGCGGACGCCCGCCCAGGCCAGCGTCGGGATGAAGCCGGTTCTGGTGGGGTAGAGGAGCGTGCGCGAGCGATGGCCGGCCGATGCCCAGTCGTTCCACGGGTCGGTCTTCTCAATCAGATTGGGCAGGATAAATCCTTCATAGCCAAGCGCGTAGCACTCGACGCCAAGGTGGCGGCGCCAGAGTGACGGATCCTCAATGCCCGCCGGCATGGTCACGCATAGGTAGTACGGTACGCCGATGGCGTGCCAGCGCTCCGCCTGCCGCGTGTCGGAATACTCGACATTGCCGTAGGGATCACCGGCGGGCACGTTCTCGCGCCGTGCGGAGAATTGCGGGGGGAGGCCGCGGCGCATCGGCGCGCCGACATATGCGGCGGCGGCCTGGTAGGTGTCGTCGTCCGCGAAAACCCAGGCGCGGGCACCTGTGTCGTCAACCGCCTTGAGCGCCTTGATCTCCTCCTCGCTTACGGCAGCGGGGCCGGACGAGGGCAGGAAGACCCTTGCGTCCTTGACACCTGTCGCCAGCGCCGCCCTGGCCAGAGCCTCGGCGTCGGTGGGGGTGGCTGGCTTTCCGGCGGAGTCCAGTGCGCCGGTCTCCGCGATCCAGAGCGCGTCCGGCATTTTGCCTCCGCAGAGCGCCTTCACATCAGCCAGACGCGATGGCGGGATGACGGGATAGTCTATGCCGGCGGCGGCCAGGAAGGCCACCGCTTCCGGCGTGAGCCGGTCGGGAGGCAGATTACCGACGGTCATGAAGCGCTCGGGGGTGGTCTTGAGAACGGCGGGGGAGCCGCCCCTGAAGACCTCCGTGCCGTCGAGCGAGCTGCGTCCCGAGTAGCGCGAGCAGGCGGCAGGAAGCTGGTGCTCGAGCACGCGCACGGTGAAGACGAAGTGCCCCAGCGCCTTGTCATCCGCGTTCACTGCCAGTGTGCCGTGGTAGAGTCCGGGCGTTGCCGCGGCCGGCACGTCGAGCGAGAGGTAGAACTGGCGTGTCTCCCGCGCCGCAATGGCGATGGGCTGCAGCGAGGCCGCGTCGTCCGCCGCCGCGAACTCCGCCTGGGCGTCGGTGATGCCGCCGCCTGAAGCCGCCTTGATGCGGCGGTATTCCGGCGCTGCTCCGGAGGGTGAGGTGCGGATGAGATTCTCGCGCGTCGCAGGATCGGTGAGCACGAGCGTATCGTCGTGCAGCAGGAGTTCGGGGACAAGCACCGCGATGCCGGGGGCACGCGTGGCGGCAAACCAGCCGTTTGCATCCTGGTACCAGCACTTCACAACCCGCAGGTCGAGGCTCCCGGTCGGCAAAACCGTCCCGTCCGCCGTCGCGAGGGGGCCGGGGACGATGGTGAGCGACTTGAGGGCCGCGGTCGAGCGGATGGCGAAGGATGCCGTGCCCGGAACGCCACGCGCGGTCACGAGATCAATCGTTGCATTGGTTGCCTCCGCCGGGGCGGGAGTTGTCGGGAGAACCCGCTCGCCCGATGCCGGCCAAACCTGCCAGCCGACGAGCGGTTTCGTCAGGGGTGGCGTTGCGGCATCCGCCACGCAAACCACCAGTACGCCGACCGCGGATAACGCGCCGAGAAATGGGACTCGCTTCATAATGCATGAGTCTAGCATTTCCACACGCGGTATCAACAGTAAACATCGTAGA
>JAAYLN010000175.1 GCA_012521875.1 Lentisphaerota bacterium
CGAATCTGTTGCCGAGCAACGCCGACCAAAGCGTTGGCTCCCGCGAGCCCGGTGCAAAATCAACAAACCCGATGTCTATTACTTGTTTCACTGACAGAGTTTTGGTCAACGCACGCATGCAAAAAGTATACGGCCATAGTTGCCCTGATAAGGTGGCTTGTTGTCCTCATCCACGCCGAGACGTATGATACGTTTGAACGTCGTGTTGCACAGTAACCACTGTTCGATGAAATCAGCGTCCCACTCGGGAAGCGAGGTGCGGAACCATGCCTCGTGGTTTTGGCCGGTATCCAGGAACAAGACCTGACCTGTCAGGGAATCCAAGTGGCGAATCAATGTGACGGGATCAATAACACCCAGTCCCAGAGCAAAGTGGTGAAGCAGGCTGAGACAGGAAACAACATCGAATCTCTTGTTTTCCCCACGCAGGAAACGCACGACATCAGAACGGATTATCCGCTCCGGGTCAACACCGTTGATCAATGTGGCTAGGCGGCAGGCAGTCGGATCGCGCTCAACACCGCGAACATCATACCCCAATGCCTGCATGCGGCCGACAAACCAGCCGTAATTGCAGGCGATGTCTATGTAGGATGCGCCCGTTTGAGGACGGGGACCATGCGTTTCAAGGAAGGCCTGCATCTTCTGCAGACGATCGGTGCATTTACGGACGAGCGTCCAGCCCTTTACAATTTCGGTTGACTCAATCAGCTGATAGAGTTCACGGGGGCCACTGGCCCAGGTAACGTCGAGCAGAAGGGATTGAAGCGGAGTGAGCTCGGCTGGACGAACCACCGCAAGATCCACGGATTTTTCTCCACGAGCCAAGGCAATCGCAGCGCGGTGATGTCCGTCAATTACCTGATAGCAGTCGGAGTAGCGAATGGGGCGTACAAGAATTGGCGAGCCGTGCGGAGAGTGCCCCATGTCCGGCTCTTTGCGGGATGATCGTTTGTCATTAGCTTCCGTGCTGCTGTAACGGCCAACGAAATCCTTGGCAACGTCCAGAATTGCATCTTCTGTGCGCGCGCGAAAGTAATTGCCTGTGATATCCAGACAGAGCCTTGCATTTGCGGCATAGTCCGTCTCATGGAATCTTGTTGGGGTAAGGGCCTCATCGCCAATCTCGTCATACAGGCGGAGCAGGGCGACATGCGGCCATTTTTCAATAGGGGTTGAAGGGCGCAGCGGATTGTCCGTCATGCGGGCGTATCGCTCGGCAGCGATGCCGCCTTCGTCCCCAAGTAGGAGCCGGTCTAACGAAACTCTGCGGCGAGGCAGTGTCGCAAAATAGAGTTTGCGGCAGGCGCGGTAACTGGCGTCCTTGATTTTAGGTGGAAGCAACTTCCGGAGCATACGGGTCATGTCGGGAGTATAACAGGTTCGCTGGACAACAAGCATGCCTTTTTAGATGCGTCCATTGTGCTGAGCTCATTGTTTCTACCGGGCTTTTGCCGTCGCATCCGAAAGCAACTGCCGGTAGAGCGTTATATGCGCATCCACTATCGTCTTGAGTGATGACTTGTCATGAATGTTCTTGGCGGAGTTCATGGCAATCCGGCGGCGTGCATCTGCGGACAGGTTTGCAGCCCAATCGAGCCCCTCGGCAAAGGCTTCGGCATCCCAGCTTTTAGGCAGAAATCCCGTCTCCATGTGTATGACAATATCTCGTGCACCGGTCTCCCCAAAGGCCACGACCGGTACGCCGCAGGCCTGTGCCTCGGCGGCCATCAGGCCGAAGGATTCAATGCGTGACGGTACCACGACCACATCAGCCGCCGCGTAGATGCGAGCCATTTGCCCGGGATTGGAGATCAGGCCTAGGGCGGTGACGGGCATGCTGGGCGGTGTTCCTGAGATGGAGCCCCGACCAACCGTCACCAGTCTGGCAGGGAGCGACGGATTTTGCCGGCCCCAGAGCGAGAGCGCATCGGCCAGCAGGTTTCCGCCCTTCAAGGGGGTGTTCACCGTGAACGCGCCAAAAAGGAAGATAAACTCATGTGGGTTCAGCCCTAGCGAAGCCCGTGCCTGCAGGCGGTCGAGGGGTCGGAAGATGTCAGTGTCGATTCCGTTCGGAATCACGGTACAGGGATGGTGACCGAGAATCAGGCTGTCGCCTATATCATTGGCTATTCCGGATCCCACGGCCACCGAATGGATGCGGGATCTCTGCCAGTAGCGTTGCTTGCGCTGGCAAACCCGGTGGCTCAGGTCGTCGCTCCTCTGGCTGCCCAGCAAGGGGCACTCCCCGCATCCGGTGGTAAAGCGCCGGCAATCCACGGGGCAGCGGCAGCCGCCGGTAAAGGCGCCCCAGTCGTGATGTGTCCAGACAATCGGCCCCGGTAAACGGCCGATTGCACGTATGGACAGAGCCTGGCTGATCCAGTGCAGGTGGATGATGTCGGGTCTGAGCCGCCGTATGAGCGATGGCAGTTTCCGTGGCAGCCGGCCGACACTCCAGGCGGCCGGCCGGCGTAGCGGATAGCGCCGCAGGGGAAACAGGTCGAGGCTCGATCGAATCCGCCGTAGCACTTTGGCTGGCAGCCCCCGGAGTCCGCTGATCGAAAACGTATACGGGTCGTTTGACTGAACACACTCCGCGAGAAAAAACGATTCGCCCCCCATCCGCCGCAGGGCACAATGCAGCGTGTGCGCCGCCTTGCCGGCACCGCCCTCGTAATCCGTCTCGCTGATGTGAAGAATGCGCATTTAACAAAACGTCATCGCCCGCACTTATTCACGATGCAGGCAAAAAATAATACTGCTCGTTAATGTCGTGATCGTTCTAGTCGGTTGGGCTTACTCCGGCAAGCATTCGCACTTCCTTGGCGCTCAAGGCACGGTTATAGATCCGGAACTCGTCGATATCACCCGGCCAGTGGCGGCGCTGGGAGGGGTCTGGCGAGGGCGAGTAGCCCAGGTAGATGGGTTGGGTGTTGTCGCTAACCGTGACGGCTATCTCGCAGTTCTTGCGGAGAATGCCATCAATCCACATCTCCGCATGTGTGCCATCACGTATGATCGCCACGTGGTGCCAGGCGTAGTCCCTGAAGTCATCGCGGCATTCCAGCGAGAAGCCGCCGTCAGGGGTTGAAACTGTAAAATTGATGGCTCCAAAGCCGTATGCATATTCGTCTCGCGAGGGCAACATGCGGATATATTGATCCGAATATAAGGCAGACTTGCAGAAGAGCTTGTCACCATATCCGGTCGCATCGCTTGGGCTTAGGTCATGGCGGAACCAGAGGCTGATCGAATACTGCGGCCAACTGGCGAAGTTGACCTCGTTGCCGGCGTTGATATAGCTGCCCTGTCCCAGATGGCGGCTGCCCGCAAGATGCCCCTCGTTGCACCAACTCGTTCCAATGAGCGTGCCATGACGTCCATTCCCACTGGCGTCGAGCGCCCCGTCTTCCGCCTGCGCAAAGGGGTAGTAGATTTGCAGCCCGTTCTCCAGCGTGGATTGCGGGAGGGCGGGAGCTACGGACAGGAAAAGCGTTCCCAGAAGGCAAAGCGCAATCCGCATGGGCAGGGGTCGTGAAGCAGGTGTGTTTACGCCGTTCATCATGCTTCCCAGTTGTGGTTAAAGAATAGCACGCCGCATCCGCGGCGTAAAGCCGGTGATCGGGGGTGACAGGGGGGCGGTTGGTTGATCATACGACTCAGTCGTATGATTGGAGAGGGTAAAAGGAGAAAGGGGACGCGGGGCGGTAGAGTAGCAGCAGGCAGCGATCGGCTGGTAGACGCGGCGTCCGCGCCACGTGAAGGGAGGCCGGGATGGTAATGCGGCATGGTGGGTGGTATGGGGCGCCAGCCACCGGCAGTCCCGGTAGTACCGGCAGTACCGGCAGTTCCGGTAGTCCCGGTAGTCCCGGCAGTTCCGGGGGCTCGAGGACGAGGACGAGGAAGAGGACGAGGAAGTACCCCGCTCTCCGGCGGTCTCCGCCGGGCCATTCTCGTGGCACCGGACCTCCGTGTCCGGTGACTCGACAAAGTGTAGGGACAAAGTGCGGGGACGAAGCGTAAAGGGACAAAGTGTGAAGACAAGGTGTAGAGACAAAGTGTTGGAGCGAAGCACACACTCCAAACCCTCTCTTAAACTCACTCTTAATCCCGCTCTTAATCGGCACGCTGGTCTTACTCCACCCGCTTAATCTTTTCCGCGATTTTGGCGTTTATCGCGGTTCACATTCTCCGCGCCTTCGCGTGAGCTGTCGCTTTCGACGAAGGCGACAAAGTTACCGACAAAGCGCGACAAAGTTGATGAAAGCCCTGAAGGGGCGAGACATACCAGCCCAGGGCAACGC
>JAAYLN010000176.1 GCA_012521875.1 Lentisphaerota bacterium
GCGTTGCCCTGGGCTGGTATGTCGCGCCCCTTCAGGGCTGGCATCAACTTTGTCGCGAGCTTTGTCGGTAACTTTGTCGCCTTCGTCGAACTCTAAAGATTAAGCGGGTGGAGTAAGCGTGCCGTTTAAGAGTGAGTTTAAGTGTGGGTTTAAGTGGGCGCTCCGCGCTTTCACTTGTTCTCCTCCACCTTCGTCCCCTGCGTCCCATTCGTCCCATGCGTCCCATCCAAGCGAAAGATTAAGCGGGTGGAGTAAGCGTGCCGTTTAAGTGTGAGTTTAAGTGTGGGATTAAGTGTGTGCTTCGCACTTACACCTTGTCCCCACACCTTGTCTCCACACTTTGTCTTTTACGCTTTGTCGGATACGCTTCGTCTCCGCACTTTGTCCCTACGCTTTGTCGAAAGCTGACTTAGTTGGCGGAATTGGATATTTCGCCTACTTGCACCCACAGGCATTCACGGTATAATGCGCAACATGACAAACCCGCTCGCCCACCCCTGGACTCTCTCGTTCCTCGATCCCGCCGACGGCTCGCCGCGCTCCATCCCGGCCCAGGTGCCGGGCAATGTGCTGGGCGACCTCTTCCGCGCCGGCCTCATCCCCGATCCCTACTGGGGCAGCAACTCCGTGGCGCTGCGTCCCTATGAGTTCGTCGACTGGGAGTACCGCACCACCTTCGCCGCACCGCAGCTCCAGCCGCGCGAGCGCCTGCAGGCGGTCTTCGAGGGTATCGACACGGTCGCCGATGTCTTCGTGAACGGCACGTGCATCGGCCACGCGGAAAACATGGTGATTGCCCACCGCTTCGACATCGATGCCGCACTGCTCAAGGCCGACGGCAACGAACTCGTCGTGAAGATACGCAGCTCGGCCAATGCGGCCCGCGCATACCGCGTACCCCCCGCCAGCGTGGCCACTTGCGACTACAACACCGAGGGCCTCTTCCTGCGCCGCCCGATGCACACCTACGGCTGGGACATCGCACCGCGCCTCGTCGGCGCCGGCCTGTGGCGTCCGGCCTGTATCGAGACCGTCAAGCCGGAGCGCTGGACCGATCTCTACCTGACCACCACGCACGCCACCCCCAAGTCCAGCCGACTGCTGCTGCGCTGGAACTTCGCCTCCGACCGCCCAACCCTCATGGGCTACGAGGGCCGCCTCACCATGGAGTGCCGCGGACACAAGTATGAACGTCGCTTCCCCATCTACTTCACCAGCGGCGGCTTCTCCTTCGAGCTTCCCCAGGCGCATCTCTGGTATCCACTCGGATCGGGCGAGCAGAATCTCTACGACGTCCGGCTCGAGCTGATCCACGACGGCCAGGTCGTCGATACCCGCACCTGGCGCACCGGTGTCCGCACCATCGAGCTGCGCCGCACCGAGATCCTCGACGCCGAGCGCAAAGGCGAGTTCGTCTTCATCGTCAACGGGCGCCGGATCTTCATCAAGGGCTCGAACTGGGTGCCCTCCAACGCCATCCACGGCGAGGCGCCGGAGCGCATACGGCAGAATCTGGAACTGTTCATCGACCTCGGCTGCAACATGGTGCGCTGCTGGGGCGGCAGTGTCTATGAAGACCGGGAATTCTACGACTTCTGCGACGAGCACGGTCTGCTCGTCTGGCAGGACTTCATGTTCGCCTGCGAAGTCCCGCCGCAGGACGAGGAGTTCCTCGCGCGCGTCCGCCGGGAGGCCGAGGCCGTCGTCTGCCGGCTACGCAACCATCCATCGCTGGCAATCTGGAGCGGCGACAACGAGTGCGACGAGCTCTTCTTCTATCCGCCGTTCCGCAAACACCCGCCCTCTGTAAACCGCATCACGCGCGAGGTGCTGCCGCAGGTGGTCTTCCGCTTCGATCCGAACCGCGACTATCTCCCCAGCTCGCCCTACCTGTCGGATGCCGTACACCGCCTGCAGGATCGCACCCGCGCACCCGAGCAGCACCTCTGGGGCTTCCGCGACTCGTGGAAGGATCGCTTCTACAAGGAGAACCAGGCCATCTTCGCCAGCGAGATGGGCTACCACGGCATGACCAACGTCGAAAGCATCCGGCGCTTCATTCCCGAGGAGGAGATCAACGACCGCCACGGCGCGGCATGGACTTGCCACGCGTCGCAACCATTCGGCGTGCTCAACGGCCCCTACAGCTACCGCAACACGCTGATGGAAAACCAGTCGCGCAACTTCTGGGGCTACCTCGCCGAGGATCTCGAGGAGTTCATGAAGTGCTCGCAGATCGCCCAGGCCGAGGCCATGAAGTACTTCATCGAGATCTTCCGCGCGCGCAAGTGGGACAAGACCGGCATCATCTGGTGGAACGTCATAGACTGCTGGCCGCAGTTCTCGGATGCGGTGGTGGACTACTACTACGTCCGCAAGCTCGCCTACTACTACATCAAACAGGCGCAGCAACCGCTCAGCCTGATCGTCAGCGACCCCGCCGACTGGCATTGCCAACTGACTGCGGTCAACGACCGGACTTCCCCGGCAAGCGGCGGCTTCAAGGTCACGGATCTGGTCACCGGCGAGACCTTTGCCGAGGGAGAATACGAGGTCAGTGCCGAATCCGCCTCGCATGTCGGTGCCTTCAGGGTCAGCCGCGGCGATCACCGCATGTTGCTGATCGAGTGGAACGATAACGGTACCAGGTCGTGCAACCACTACCTGCTCGGCTCGCCGCCCTTCAAGCTCGGGCAATACCTCGACTGGCTCGGAAGACTCGACGCCCGCCTCTACCATGCGATGGGACGTCATGAATGGAAGACCGTATGAAACTTGCCTCTCTTTTCTCCGCCGGAGCCGTGCTCCAGCGGGATCACTTCATTCCGGTCTGGGGCGAGTGCTCCCCGAACGCCGTCGTGCGTGCCGAACTGGCCGGACGCGAGGCCTTTGCGCCGGCCTCGTCCACCGGCCGCTTCATGCTGCGCCTGCCGCCGCTGCCGGCCGGCGGGCCCTATGAGCTGCGCGTCACCGACCTGGCGACAAGGCAGAGCATCACTGTCCCCGATGTGCTGGTCGGTGAGGTCTGGCTCGCCTCCGGGCAATCCAACATGGAGTACGGTCTCTTCCGCGCCGACGAAACCGCCATCACCGGCAAACCATCGCAGTATGAGGACTTCGTGTCCGGTCTTGAGGAGCCCTCCACCCTGCGCATGCTTACCGTCCCCACCTGCTACAGCGGCGCACCGGAGGATGTGGTCCAGGCCGGGTGGCAGACGGCTACGCCGGAAAACGTCCGCAAGTTCTCCGCCGTCGCGCTCTGGTTCGCGCACGCCATCCGTGCCCGGTTGAACGTTCCGGTCGGGATCATCAACAGCTCGGTCGGCGGCACCTGCATCGAGGCGTGGATGAGCCGTGCCGCATTCCTCAACGATCCCGTGCTGCGGCGCGGCCTTTCGGAATACGACGCCTTTCTCTCCGATCCCGATCTCTGGCACGATCCCGAAACCGCCACGTGCGGCGCTCCCAGCGCCATTAACCGCTGGGCCGACACCGCGCTCGACGACTCCGGCTGGCAGGATATGCAGGTGCCCGGCAGTTGGATTGTCCAGGGTATCGGTAGAGACGGTGCCATCTGGGCGCGACATACCGTGGAAATTCCCGCCGCCTGGGCCGGATGCGATCTGGTGCTGCAGGTCGGTGCTGTCGACAAGTGCGATGTCACATATTTCGACGGTGTGGAGGTCGGGCGTACCGGCAGGGGCTTCGACGCCACCCACTGGGACACGCCGCGCCGCTACAACGTTCCCGGCCGGCTGGTCAAGTCCGGTCGCCGCACCATCGCCATCCACGCCTACTCCTTCTGCTACGACGGTGCCATCCACGGAGCGGCGGAGAGTTTCTCGCTATCGCGGGCCGATACCGGCGAATCCCTGCCCCTCGCCGGCATCTGGAAGGCGCACGTGCAGTACGACTTCGGCATCACCACGGCGCCATCCATTCTGTTCAACGGCATGATCAACCCGCTGATCCCATACGCCATCCGCGGCGCCCTCTGGTATCAGGGCGAATCCAACGGTGATCGCCTGAAGGATGCACTGGCCTACGAGACGCGCCTGAAGGGCATGATCGGGGATTGGCGCGCGCGATGGGGACAAGGGGATTTCCCGTTTCTCATGGTGCAACTGGCCGGCTTCGGTGCGAAGCACGAGTTCCAGCCCGATCATCCCTGGCCCCGCGTGCGCGAGGCGCAGCGGCGCGTGGCGGCGACACTGCCGCGCGTCGGCATGGCCGTGGCGCTCGATGCCGGCGACGTCAAGGACATCCACCCCACCGACAAGCGGACGGTCGGCCAGCGCCTCGCCCGCATCGCGCTGCACGAGACCTACCATCAGCCCGGTATCGTGCCATACGGCCCGATGTACCGCGAGGCCATACCCGAAGGCGCCAGGCTGCGCATCCGCTTCGACCATGCCGAGGGACTGCATGCCAAAGGCGGCGTGTTGAAAGGGTTCTACCTTGCGGGTGCCGATCAGCGCTTCCACCCCGCCACTGCCGTCATCGAGGGTACCAGCGTCGTGCTGAGTGCCGAGCAGGTCACACAGGCCTACGCGGCCTGCTACGCCTGGGCCGCCTACTGCGAGCCGACCCTGTACAACGGCGCCGGCCTGCCCGCTTCCCCCTTCTGGAGCCTCGCCTGCGGCGAGGCATAGGGGGAAGCGGGAAAGGGGACAGGGGGCAGGCACCGGACACGGAGGCCCGGTGTAACGAGAGAATGCCCCCACTTTGTCGCGAGCTTTGTCGGTAACTTTGTCGAAAACAAAGGAGTAAGCGGGTAGCGTGCCGATTAAGATTGAGATTGTGAGAGGGTTTAAGTGGGTGCTCCGCACTTACACTTTGTCCACACACCTTGTCTCCACGCTTTGTCGGATACACTTCGTCTCCACACTTTGTCCCTACGCTCTGTCGAAAGCTGTCCCAGTTGACGTGACAGAGCCGGCGCATCAAGAGCGAACGGAAGAGCCGGGACGTGGAGCACGCCGTCCCCGGCGGTAACGTTCTCAGCCCATGCGCTCCCCAGTACACTGCGGAGACCGCGGGCTCCAGGGCGCATGGGCGGCGAACGGGGTGCCGGAGCGTGGAGCCCGGCGTCATCTGCGGTGCCATTGGCCGCCGCAGGTGCCATCTCAGGGCAGACAGGAATGTCTGCCCCACACTACCACGCTCCATCGCTGCGGCTGTGCTGGCGCGCTTGTGCAGGAGCATATGTGGAAGCCGCCCCGCAATCACAAATCTAAAATCACAAATCTAAAATAAAAAAAAAGGGGGCTCCCGAGCTGATATGCTCGGGAGCCCCCACAGATTCCGGCAGCGTGCTACTCTCCCACGGGCGACCCCCGCAGTACC
>JAAYLN010000177.1 GCA_012521875.1 Lentisphaerota bacterium
CTGCCTACTGCCTACTGCCTACTGCCTACTAGCCGCCGGCCCGCAGGGGCGGCGGCCCCACCCCCTACCCCGCTACCGCGGCGGCGATGGCGGAGCCCATGGCGCGTGTGCCGACCTTCTCCTCGCCGGGCGTGACGATGTCGGCGGTGCGCAGTCCCGCATCAAGCACCTGCAGTACAGCGCGCTCCACGGTCTGCGCCTCCTCCTCCATCCCGAAGGTGTAGCGCAGCATCATGGCGGCAGAGAGGATCGTCGCGATCGGGTTGGCGATATCCTTGCCGGCGATATCGGGTGCCGAGCCGTGGACCGGCTCGTACAAGCCGAAGTTGTCATGGCGCAGGCTCGCCGAGGGCAGCATGCCGATCGAGCCGGTGATCATCGCGGCCTCGTCGCTTAGGATGTCGCCGAACATGTTTTCGGTGACGATCACGTCGAACTGGTGCGGGTTGCGCACAAGCTGCATGGCGGCGTTGTCGACATACATGTGCTTAAGCTCGACATCCGGATACTCCCTGGCGACACGCTTGACGGTCTCGCGCCAGAGGCGGCTGGTCTCGAGGATGTTGTGCTTGTCGATGCTGTGGAGGAGGCGCTTGCGCTTGCGGGCGATCCCGAACGCCATGCGCGTGATGCGCTCGATCTCCATCACGGTATAGCTCATGGTGTCGAAGGCGGAATCCCCGGCCGCGCTGCGGCCGCGCTCGCCGAAGTAGATGCCGCCCGTCAGCTCGCGCACGACCATGAGATCGAGCTCGTCGCCGATGATTTCCGGGCGCAGCGTGCAGGCCTTGCGGAGCTGCGGGAAGAGCACGGCAGGGCGCAGGTTGCAAAAGAGGCCGAGTCCCGCGCGCAGCCCGAGCAGCGCCTTTTCCGGCCGCTCGTCGCCTCCCATGTCATCCCACTTGGGACCGCCTACGGCGCCAAGCAATACGGCGTCGGACATCTGACAGGTCTCTAGCGTACT
Source organism: Lentisphaerota bacterium (assembly GCA_012521875.1). GTDB lineage: Bacteria > Verrucomicrobiota > Kiritimatiellia > RFP12 > JAAYLN01 > JAAYLN01. Next base: position 965 of record JAAYLN010000177.1, read on the forward strand.
GCTCGGCAGTGCCGTGCCGTACCTATCGATGGCGATACCGCCGGCAAGGCACTCGGTAAAGCAGAAGGTGTGGCGGAACCGCCTGCCAACGGCCTTGAGCACCTCGACCGTCTCGCGGATGATATCGGGGCCGATGCCATCGCCGGGAACAAGTGCAATCTGTTTCTGCATGGTGCTTCTCCTCTCTTAATCTTGCGCGGACATGTACTGGGGCAGACCGCCCGCGGCGATCAGCTTCTGCATGAAGGGCGGGAAGGGTTCCGCCTGGAAACTCCGGCCGGTGGTCACGTTGGTGATCTTGCCGGTGGCGAAGTCGACGGCCACGGTGTCGCCGGCGGAAATCTCTGCGGCAGCCTCGGGACACTCGAGGATCGGCAGGCCGATGTTGATGGAGTTGCGGTAGAAGATGCGCGCGAAGGTCGCGGCAATCACGCAGCTCACACCGGCCTCCTTGATGGCGATCGGCGCGTGTTCGCGGCTGGAACCGCAGCCGAAGTTCCTGGCGGCGACGATGATGTCGCCGGGGCGTACCTTCTGGATGAAGGTCTTGTCGATGTCCTCCATGCAGTGCCGGGCGAGTTCGGCAGGGTCGCTGGTGTTCAGGTAGCGTGCGGGAATGATCACGTCGGTATCGACGTTGTCGCCATACTTGAAAACTGTGCCTTGTGCCTTCATGGTCATACTCCTTAAACGCGCGCTAGAGGGTATCGAGTTCAGCGGGACCGGCGAGGCGCCCGGCGACGGCCGAGGCCGCGGCGACGACCGGGCTGGCCAGATAGACCTCGCTCTCGACGTGCCCCATGCGTCCGACGAAGTTGCGGTTGGTGGTGGCCACGGCGCGCTCCCCGGCGGCCAGGATACCCATGTGTCCGCCGAGGCAGGGACCGCAGGTCGGCGTGCTGACGGCACAGCCGGCATCGACGAAGATCCTGAAGAGCCCCTCTTCCATGGCCTCGAGCCAGATTTTCTGCGTGGCGGGCAGGATGATGGCGCGCACGTGCGGGGCGACGCTACGCCCCTTGAGGATGGCGGCCGCCGCGCGCAGGTCGCTGAGGCGCCCGTTGGTGCAGGAGCCGATTACCACCTGGTCGATGCGCACGTCGCCGGCCTCGTCGATCGTCCGCGTGTTGGACGGCAGGTGCGGGAAGGCGACGGTAGGACGCAGCTTGCCAAGGTTGATCGTGTAGGTGGCCTCGTAGGCGGCATCGCCATCCGCCGCCGCAATGACCGGCTCGCGGGCACCCACTTCGCGCAGGTAGGCCAGCGTGGTCTCATCGACCGGGAAGATGCCGTTCTTGGCACCCGCCTCGATCGCCATGTTGGCAACGGTGAAGCGGTCGTCGATCGTCAACGCGGCCACCCCGGGGCCGGTGAACTCCATCGACTGGTAGAGCGCGCCATCAACGCCGATCAGGCCGATGATGTGCAGGATCAGGTCCTTGCCCGAGACGTGGGGGCCGAACTGCCCCTCCAGAACGAAGCGGATGGCGGACGGCACCTTGAACCAAGCCTGTCCGGTAGCCATGCCGCAGGCCATGTCCGTGCTGCCGACACCGGTCGAGAAGGCACCAAGGGCGCCGTAGGTGCAGGTATGGCTGTCGGCACCGATGACGCAGTCGCCGGCCGTGACGAGTCCCTTCTCGGGGATCAGGGCATGCTCGATTCCGACGCGCCCCACCTCGAAGTAGTTGGTAATCTGCTGGTCGGCGGCGAAGGCGCGCATGCAGGCGCACTGCTCGGCGGCCTTGATATCCTTGTTGGGCGTGAAGTGGTCGGGAACAAGCGCCACCTTGTCGCGGTCGAAGACACGCGGCTTGCCGAACTTGGCAAACTCGCGGATCGCCACGGGGGCGGTGATATCGTTGCCCAGCACGAGATCGAGATCGGCCATGATCAACTGTCCGGCCCGCACCGTCTCAAGATGCGCGTGACGCGCGAGGATCTTCTGTGTCTGTGTCATGCTCATAAGGCTTACCATCGCGAAATCATACACTCCATACCACGCCGGAGCAAATTCTATTCTTCCGCCATGCGCGATTCCGCCAGTGTCCCGGTCGGAGGCGTGCGCCCCGTGCGCTCCCGGGCCGCGGTGGCCGCTCCAAGAGCGGAGGCCGCCGTGTTCTCGTCCAGCATGTGGTTGACCGCCACGAGACAGGAGAGAATCGACGCCTCGATGACGTCGGTACTGACCCCGCGCCCGCGGTAGAAGCCCGTCTCGTCCGAAATCTTGACGAGCACCTCGCCGAGCGCCTCGCGGCCCTCGGTGACGGCCTGCAGGCGGTAATCCTCCAGGACGAACGGGTGGCGGATGATCTTCTCGATAGCCTTCAGCGAGGCGTTGACGGGACCGGCGCCCATGGCTACCTCGCGGTACTTCTTCTTGCCCTTGCGCAGCGAGACGCAGGCCGTGCTGATCATGCGGTTGCCGCTGTTGACGACAAAGCTGTCGAGCATCCACATCTTCTTCGGGTCGGCTCCGACGGCGAGGGCGCTCTCCATAAGGGCCACAAGGTCGCGGTCCTCGATCGTCTTCTTGCGGTCGGCCAGCACCTTGAAGGATTCGAAGAGGCCGCTCATCTCCTCGTCCGTGGGCCGGTAGCCGAGTTCGTTGAGACGCTTGCGGAAGGCGTGCTGCCCCGAATGCTTGCCCAGCACAAGGGAGGTCTTGAGGACGCCGACCGATTCGGGAGTCATGATCTCATAGGTGCGCGAGTCGGCCATCATGCCATGCTGATGGATACCCGACTCATGCGAAAAGGCGTTCTGGCCCACGATCGGCTTGTTGGGCGCGATCTTGATGCCGGTGATCGAGGCGAGCAGACGCGCGGTACGGTAGAGTTCCTCGGTGCGGATGTTATAAGAGCAGCCGAAGTGGTCGGCACGCGTGCGCAGCGTCATGACGATCTCCTCGAGGGCCGCATTGCCGGCACGCTCGCCAATGCCGCCGATGGTACACTCCACCTGACGCGCGCCGGCGCGGATCCCGGCCAGCGAGTTGGCCACGCCAAGCCCGAGGTCGTTGTGGCAATGTACCGCGAGAATCGCCTTGTGCATGTTCGGTACACGCGTATGGACGGCGTGGACCATTTCGTAGAACTCGTTCGGCGTCGCATAGCCGACGGTGTCGGGCAGGTTGACGACCGTGGCACCGGCATCGATGACCGCCTCGGTCACGCGGCAGAGGTAGTCGAGATCGGTACGGAAGGCGTCCTCGGCACTGAACTCCACTTCCGCGCAGAGGTTGCGCGCGTAGGCCACCATGCGGCGCGCCTGGTCGAGCGCCTCCTCGCGGGTGAGCTTCAGCTTGTACTGCAGGTGCAGGTCGCTGGTGGCAATGAAGGTATGGATACGCGGATGGGCCGCCTCGCGCAGCGCGCGTGCCGAGGCATCGATATCCTTCTCCAGCGCGCGCGAGAGGCTGGCGATAGCCGCTCCCTTGACGCTGCGCGCGATGGCCGCAACAGCCTCGGCATCGCCGGGCGAGGCAATGGCGAAACCCGCCTCGATGACATCGACACCCAGCGTCTCAAGCTGCAGGGCCATGCGCACCTTCTCGTCGAGGTTCATGCTGTACCCCGGTGCCTGCTCGCCATCGCGCAGCGTGGTATCGAAGAAACGTATCTGTACGTCTTCCTGCATCTCTGTATTCCCTTTCGCTTGTTTCCGTGAAATTCCAGAAAACAAAAAACCCCGCGGAATTGATTCCACGGGGCAGTTAAACAAGGCAAGTATTCGTCTACAACCGTGAAATCAGGTACCCAGAAGCTCCAGGCCCGCCAGAAGCAGGCCGATAATAAGGTTCGACGGAAGCAGCGAAATGACCGTTTGGCGGCAGACGCCACCGTTGGGAGTGGCCGCAGGGCCATTCCAGCACGTATTCTTGACTGACGCTTTACGGTTCATGCCTTGATCGGCGGAACTCCCGCCGAGTGGTGGCAGTAGAGCAAAACTCCCTGCATCTGTCAAGCTGCGACCTGTCATTGACGTAAATGCGTCAAATTTGGTAAGGTATGCCTTTCACGTCACTCGAGGGTTGATGCCATCCGGGTATCGGTCCCCACATGGCGAAAGAGAGAGAGAACGTACAATGGCAATCAAGATTGGTATCAATGGGTTCGGCCGCATCGGCCGTATGGTTTTTCAAGCTCTGTGCGACCAGGGTCTGCTCGGCAAGGGCGAGGGTCAACTGGATGTCGTCGCGGCAGTGGACGTCTCCACCAACGCCGACTACTTCGCCTACCAGATGAAGTATGACTCGATCCACGGCAAGTTCAAGCATGCCATCGAGACTAGGAAGAGCGATGACAAGCTTGAGGAGAACGACATTCTGGTCGTCAATGGCCACGAGATCCGCTGCATCATGGCGAGCCGCGATCCCGCGGATCTGCCCTGGAAGGAGCTGGGCGTCGAGTACGTCATCGAGGCTACCGGCATCTTCACCGCCAGTGACAAGGCCAAGGGCCATCTGGCCGCCGGCGCGAAGAAGGTCATCCTCACGGCTCCCGGCAAGGGCGACGTCAAGACGATCGTCATGGGCGTGAACGAGAATGAGTACGACGCCGCCAAGCACGACATCGTCTCCAACGCCTCCTGCACCACCAACTGCCTGGCGCCCGTCGTCTACACCCTGATCAAGGAAGGCATCGGCATCGAGACCGGCCTGATGACGACGATCCACAGCTACACCGCGACGCAGAAGACGGTCGACGGCCCCTCCAAGAAGGACTGGCGCGGCGGCCGTGCGGCGGCAATCAACATCATCCCCTCGACCACCGGCGCCGCCAAGGCCGTCGGCGAGGTGCTGCCGGTTACCAAGGGCAAGCTCACGGGCATGTCCTTCCGCGTCCCGACGGCGGATGTCTCGGTCGTCGACCTGACCTTCCGCGCCGAGCGCGACACCTCGATCGAGGAGATCGACGGCCTGCTGAAGAAGGCGGCCGGCAGCTACCTCAAGGGCATTCTGGGCTACACGGACGAGGAACTGGTCTCGACCGACTTCATCCACGACCCGCGCTCGTCGATCTACGACTCGCTGGCGACCCTCCAGAACAACCTGAAGGGCGAGAAGCGCTTCTTCAAGGTCGTCTCCTGGTACGACAACGAGTGGGGCTATTCCAACCGCGTGGTTGACCTGGTGCGCTACATGGCCAAGCAGGGCTGCTGCACCGGCTGCTGCTCCACCTGCAAGTAAACGACGTTACGTCACATGACGTCCAGGCGGGCATCCTTAGCGGGGTGCCCGCTTTTTTTGGATCTTGCCCCTGGCCTGCCGGTGATAGGGCACGGGCATCCTGCCCGTGTTCATGGGGCGTGTTGAAATATGGCAAATCCCGGCTGCTTTTTTTATCAGGAACTCATGAAATCAGGAATTTGTTTGTGGAAACAGCGCATTCCTGCATACTTCATGAGTTCTTGAGTTCCTGATTAATCCGCGCGGGGAACAAATCACCAGTCCCTTCATGGGCGGGACGCCCATGCCACGAAGAGGTTTGCAAGAGCCGCTTTAGACCAGACGTTCGGCGGCGTAGCGCACTGCGGCAAAGAGGCTCGAGGGCGAGGCGCGCCCCTGCCAGGCAATATCAAAGGCGGTACCGTGATCGGGCGAGGTGCGGCAGAACGGCAGCCCCAGCGTGACGTTGACGCCCTCGTCGAAGGCCAGCATCTTGAAGGGTATCAGCCCCTGGTCGTGATACATCGCGACGAAGGCGTGGTAGTTGCAGCGCGCGTTCTCACGGAAGGCCGTGTCGGGCACCAGCGGCCCAACGGCCTCGATGCCCTCGCCGCGCGCGGCGGCGATGGCGGGAGAGATCACGGTCTCCTCGGCATCGCCAAAGAGTCCCCCCTCCCCCGCATGAGGGTTCAAGCCCAGAACGCCAATCCGCGGACTAGGCACCCTGGACGTGCGCACGGTGGCGGCCACAAGACGGATCGTCTCGAGCACGCGCTCCGTGGTTAGAAGCCCGCGCACTGCAGAGAGCGCGACGTGGATGGTGACGAGCCCGACCGCCAGGCCGGGACTCCAGAAGAACATCCGCACCTCCTGCGTACCCGTGAGCCGGGCCAGCATCTCGGTGTGGCCCGGAAAGTTGATCGAGGCGGCCTGCCAGGCCGCCTTGCAGATAGGCGCGGTGACGATGGCACCGGTCAGGCCGCGGCGGACATCCCGCACGGCGGCGGCAATCCATTCGCCCGACAGGCGACCGCACTCCGCCTGCGCCCGCCCCGGCTGAACCACTCCGGCAATCGGGGTGTCGATCAGCACGGGCGCGGTGCCCGGCGGCAATAATTGAGGATCGGCAGCGGGTACAACTACAAGATGCGCGGGCCAGGGTATGCCCGTGGCACACGCAACCTCACGCAGCAGACCCGCGCTGCCGTAGACGACGAGCCGTACACCCGCATACTGGGCGGGCTCGCCCAGCAGACGCAGCACAAGCTCCGGGCCAACCCCGGCGGGGTCGCCCAGAGTGACCCCCAGAACAGGAGGGGGTGCGCCGCTACTGCAAGACGCCCTCATCATGGGCGTCCGCCTTACTCGACGTGCAGAACGCTGTTCAGCGTGCCGAGGCTATTGGGCACCCAGTCCTTGCATGCGGGATCAACGCACCAGGTCTGGTTGATGATGAACTTGTACTCGTAGCTGCCGGGAGCCAGATTCAGCGCCACGGAGAAGTGGCCATCGCCCTTCTTGTCCGTCATCTTCTTGCCCTTGGGATTCCAGTTGTTGAAGTCACCGGAGACGGCGACATCACTGCCCGGCTCGGCGTTCACGCTGAAGAGCACGCGCTTGGTCAGGGTCTTCGGGGCCTTCGGGGCCTTCGCCGCCGCGGCCTTGGGGGCCGCCTTAGCCGCCTTCGGAGCCACAGGGGCCTTCGCCGCAGTCTTCCTGGTTTCTGCAGTCGTCTTCGCTGCCGCAGGTGCCTTCGCTGCCTTCGGCTTTTGCGTGGTGGTAGTCTTTTTCTTCATGGGAAGTTCCTTCTGGGATCCAAACACCCAGATTGACTGCGGGGCTCATTCCCTGCGTCGTTGATTGAATCATTTTGCATTCGCCCATATGGAAAGTCAACACGAAAAGCATCCTTTCGTGTAATCGGCTAGCGACAGGGTGCGCATGAAGAGTGGGCGGAATGCGTGATGGCTCGTCCTCGTCCTCGAAAAAGATTGAACCGCCAAGACGCCAAGAGCGCCAAGGAGAGCCGCGAATGGATGTGACGGGTACGCAAATGGAGTAAGATGGTAAAGTAAGACAAGCGTGACAGTGCAAGAGTAAGTGCGAAGCACACACTTAAACCCACTCTTAATCCCACTCTTAAACGGCACACTTCATCCACCCGCTTAATCTTTTGCTTTCGACATAGTAACCGGCAAAGCGACAAAGTGGGGATCGCCACCACCCGTTCTTCATGCTCTCCCCGTGCCTCCCCTGGCGCTAGCCGATTACTCCTTTCGTTTGGCGTCGGCACGGCAAACTGGTAAAGTGGGCTGCATGACACGTCTCCCGCCGTATCATCTCCAATGCGGGTAGCCGCCCGAAAAGCCCCCATGAATCCCCGTAACATCAGCCGCTCCGCGGCGGCACTGCTTGCGCCGGCCGTTTTGCTGGCCGCCGTCCTGCTGCACGTGCATGACACGCGCAGGGAGGATGCCGGACAGCCCGCGCCCATTGGGCTACACACCACTATAATCACCGGGCGCGTGGTTAAAGTGGCCGACGGCGACTCCCTGGTAATCCGCACCAGCGACAAGAAACGCGTTGAAGTACGGCTCTTCGGCATCGACGCACCGGAGGGCGGGCAGGCGTTTGGAAACAAGTCCCGCGACGCTCTGAAGCAGAAGATAGGGGGGCGCAATGTCGAGGTTCACGTCGTCGAGACCGACCAGTACGGGCGCCTCGTAGGCGATCTCTATCACGACGGCACCTGGATCAACGAGGCGCAGGTGGCGCAGGGCTGGGCCTGGCACTACACGCACTATTCGGGCTCGAAGGCCCTGGCCCGCGCCGAGCGCGTGGCACGGACGGCGCGGCGTGGATTATGGCGCGATGCACGGCCCACCCCACCATGGCTCTGGCGGCGCAAGCATCCCCGCGCCGCCGCTCCGGTGCGGGGCGGCGGCAGTGGCAGTAGGCAGTAATAACCGGTTACTAAATTTTGTGCCACATTTTTTGTGTTACGGTATTGACTTTTGCGCGCAACAGCGGTACAAAATAAGATTCAACATAGGGGAAGCCATGATCATTTCCGAAAGCCAGAATGGTTTGCAAAGCCTGATCAATCATCTGCTGCAGTTGCAGGAGCTGGTTCTGATACTTGACGAGCACCGCGCTACCGGCGACGGTTCACACCTGACACGCCTCAGCGAAAACGTCGAACAGATGACGGATAAGCTGCCGATCCAGATCCGGGGCTTTGTGCAACGCCTCCTTAAGAAGGATCATATTGTGATGGCCCCGATGTACAACGGTGCCTGCGCAATCTGCGGCATGCGGCTGCCGATCAGCCAGGTCCAGGCCGTCCGCAAGCTCAAGGAGATCCAGACCTGTCCGAGCTGCGCGCGTATCCTCTACGAGTCGTCCGATGCCGCCCACTGGGTCGGCGAACCCTCGAGCCGCACGGATGCACGCAAGTCGGGCATCGCCCGTTTCTCGGCCGCCTCGCTGATGCTGCCGAACATGCAGGCCACCACACGCGACGAGGCCATCCGCGAACTGGCCACCTGCCTCCACACCGCCGGCTTTGTCGATGACGCCGAGAAGCTGGTGCATGCCGCCATCGAGCGCGAGAACATCCTGAGCACGGCCATGGAGCACGGGCTCGCCTTCCCGCACGTACGCGGCGTCGAGGGCGGCGGTCTGACGCTGGCCATGGGCACCAGCGCCAAGGGTATCCCCTTCGGCAACGACCAGACCTCGAACATAATCTGCTTCTTCATGATCCCGACGGCCGTCAGCGCCTTCTACCTGCGCCTGATAGCCGGCCTGACCGAGAGCTTCCTGAAGGCTCCGAACCGCACGGCCCTGATGGCCGCCACGACGCCCGAGCAGCTCTGGAAGGCGCTCACCAAGGCCACGCGCTATTCGGTCAAGTAGCCGCCAGAAGGCACCCCCATGGATGCCGATGCCTATTTCGAGACCTGCCGTGCGCGTGTCGAGGCCGCCCTGCTCGCGGCTCTGCCCCCCGAGGGCCGCCGCCCCGCAAGGCTGACTGAGGCGATACGATACAGCGTGACTACCGGCGGCAAGCGCGTCCGCCCCATGCTCTGCCTTGCGGCCGCCGAGGCCGCGGGCGGCATCTGGTCCGACGCCGTCCCGCCCGCCGTGGCGATCGAGCTGCTGCACACCTACACGCTGGTACACGACGACCTGCCCTGCATGGACAACGACCTCCTGCGCCGCGGCATGCCCACGGTCCACGCCAAGTTCGGCGAGGCCATGGCCGTGCTCTGCGGCGATGCCCTCCAGGCCTGCGCCTTCGGGGCGCTCACCTGCGGCAGCGCGGTGAACCCGGCGCGCGTGACCCGCTGGGTTTGCGAACTGGCACACGCGGCCGGACCGGGCGGCGTGGTCGGCGGCCAGGTCGAGGATGTCGCCGATGCCGCCACGCCCGACCCCGCCACGGTGGCCTTTGTACACCAGCACAAGACGGCCGATCTCTTCCGCGCGGCACTGCGCATGGGTGCCATCGGCGGCAACGCCACCGAGGTGCAGATCGAGCAGCTCGGGCGCTTCGGCAACCACCTGGGGCTCGCCTTCCAGATCGTCGACGACCTGCTCGACGCCGGCAGCCCCGATGCCGCCGATGAACTCTCCTGCCTGAAGATCTGGAGCCCCGCCGAAGCCCGGCAAGAGGTGGAACACCACACCGCCGAGGCCATCAAGGCTCTCACGGATCTGCCGGGCCCCACCGAACCCCTGCGACACATGGCCACACGTCTGGCGACACGCGTAATTTGAAGAAAGGAGCCCACATCTGATGCGTACGGTTCGCGTAACTTTGAACGGGAGCGAGCCGCTCACGTTCCCCGCCAACAAGCCTATCGCCGATATCGTTCCCGAAAGGGGAACCAACGGTCTGCCGGTGCTCGCCGCCCTGCTGAATAACGAAGTTGTACCGCTAACGTACCCCATCAACATCAACGGCGACCTGATCCCGCTGACGATCGCGGACACGCATGGATGGCGCGTCTACCGCTGGTCGCTCACCTTCCTGCTGGGCATGGCCTTCCACGACGTCTTCCCCACCACGCTCTTGCGCGTGCGGCATCCGATAGGCGGCGGGCTCTTCTGCAGCATCGAGTGGCCCGCGGACATTGGCGATATTGCCGAGGCCATTGCCCGCGTCGAGGAGCGCATGCGCGAAATCGCGGCCGCCGACCTGCCCATCGAGTGCGTGCCGCTCTCCTACCAGGAGGCCATCGACGGACTTACGGACTCCGGACAGTACGACCAGCTCCATCTGCTCAAGTACCGCAATCCGCCGCGGGTCATGCTGATGCAGTGCGGCAACTACCTAGACATGCGTCATGAGCCGCTGGTACACCGCACCGGGCTGCTCGACCATTTCGCCCTGACCCCCTATGCTCCCGGTTTCGTGCTGCGTCTGCCCGCCCAGGAGCAGCCCGGCGAGGTCGCGCCGTTCGACCCCGAGCCGCACCTTATCCGCGTCTATCAGGAGCATATCGAATGGGGGCGGATTCTAGGCATCACCACCGTAGGCCAGCTCAACGCCGCCATCGCCGAGCGCCGTGCCGATGATGTCATCGGCACGGTCGAGGCGCTGCACAACAAGAAACTCGCCACCATCGCCGACCAGATCGCCAACCGCGAGACGCCGGCCCGGCTGGTGCTGATCGCGGGGCCCTCGTCGTCGGGCAAGACCACCTTCACCAAGCGCCTCATGACGCACCTGCGCGTCAATGGCATGCGTCCCTTCATGCTCTCGACGGACGACTACTTCGTCGGCGACGACGAGAACCCGCGTGACGAGCACGGCAATCTGGACTACGAGCACCTCCACGCCGTCGACCTGCCGCGGCTCAACCAGGACCTCGCGGCCCTGCTGGCCTGCCACCCCGTCCACCTGCCAAGGTTCAACTTCAAGACCAAGTCACGCGAGGAGTCGCCCGCGCCCGTGCTCCTTGCCCCCGACCATGTGATCCTCATCGAGGGCATCCACGCCCTCAACCCCGAACTGACGGCGCAGATTCCGCGCGAGATGAAGTTCCTGATCTACATCAGCGCCCTCACCCAACTGGCCATCGACCACAATAGCCGCATCTCGACCACCGACAACCGCCTGCTGCGGCGCATGGTGCGCGACGACCAGTTCCGCCACCACCGCGCCCTGCAGACCCTGCGGCGCTGGCCCTCGGTACGGCGCGGCGAGGAGCGCTGGATCTTCCCCTTCCAGCATCTGGCCGACGCCGTCTTCAACTCCTCGCTCGACTACGAGCTCGCCGTGATCAAGCCCTTCGCGACAACGCTGCTTAATGAGATCAAGCCCACCGAACCCGAGTATGCCGAGGCGCGCCGCCTCAGCGGCATCCTCCACAACTTTGTCGCCATGACGCCGCAGCAGGTGCCCGGCGACTCGATCCTGCGCGAGTACATCGGCGGTAGCCTGCTGACCTACTGACCGCCACCCCGGCCGCGCGCCGGAAGGAGCCCCCATGACCGACAACACCCCACAACCGCGCGCCACCGACACCTCCGACAGCGAGACGCGACCCGCCTCGCTGGGCGAGCTGGCCCTCGAGCGCGAGAAGATCCAGATCGAGCGCGAGCGTCTGGCCCTCGAGCGCGAGCGCTGGTCCGCGGAACGCGAGAAGTTCCACGCCACTCAGAAGCTCTCGGAACATGCCGCGGGACGCCTGAGCATTGGCATCAGCACCTTCCTGTTATCCATGCTCTGCGCCCTGCTGGCCGGCGGGGCGATCGGTGCCTGGCTCGTGGCCCAGAACCAGCAGAACCGCCGCGAGCAGGTGGCGGCATCGCTGATGCAGGCCCTCGGCTCCGGCACCAACGCACTCTCCGAGGTGGAGGGCTCCTCCCCGCTGCTGCGCGCACACGGAGGCACCGGACGCCTCGGCGGCTATCTCCTCTTCCTGGACTAGGCACGCCATGGGCATCTTCAAGGCCTACGACATCCGCGGACGCTTCGGCGAGACGCTCACCCTCGACATCGCCCACCGCATCGGGCGCTGCCTGCCGCAGATCGTTCCCGCACAGCGCGTGCTGATCGGGCGCGATGCGCGCGCCTCCTCGCCGGCACTGGCGGAGGCGCTCGGCCGCGGTCTCGCCGAGGCCGGCTGCGATGTCGACGACGCGGGCCACGCCACGACGCCGATGGTCTACTACCTCACCGCGCGCCACGGCTACGACCTCTCCGTGCAGGTGACGGCCTCGCACAACCCCGCCGGCGACAACGGCTTCAAGGTGTCGCGCCGGGGGGCGCGCCCCGTGGGCTACGCCACGGGCCTCGACCGGCTCGAGGAATTTGTCAATTCCGGCAGGCTCCCCCCGCCCGCCGCCACCCCCGGCCGCCGGCAGTCCATCGAGCGCCTCGAGGAGTTCATCGAATTCCTAAGTCCCTGGCGTCCCGATCTGGGCGGCCTACGCCTGGCGGTGGACTGTTCCGACGGCATGGCCGCGCTGGTGGCGCGCCCGCTGCTGGGCGAGGGTCCGCGCTACCTGGCCGACAAGCCCGACGGTGCATTCCCCAGCCATTCGCCCAATCCGATGATTCCCGAAGGCCACGGCCCGCTGGCCGAATACGTGCGCCGCGAGCGTATGGATGCCGGCGTGATCTTCGATGGCGATGTCGACCGCGTCATGTTCATCGACGAGCAGGGACGCTTCGTGCGCCCCGATCTGATGATCGCCCCCATTGCCGCGTACTTCCTGCGCCGCGAGCCCGGCGCCACTGTGCTTCAGGACATCCGCACCTCGCGTGCCGTGACCGAGGAGCTGGTGCGCCTCGGGGCACAGCCGGCCATGTGGAAGGTGGGCCACGCCTTCGCCAAGGAGAAGATGCGCGAGCTTAACGCCATCTGCGGCGGCGAGCTGGCCGGCCACTACTACTTCCGCGACTTCTTCTGGTGCGACTCGGGCGAGCTGGCCGCCATGGTCGCGCTCGGCGAGCTGGCGGCCGCGCACCGCCGCGGCCTGCGCTTCAGCGAATGGCTGGCTCCGCTGGAGTGCTACGCCAACAGCGGCGAGCTGAACTACCGGCTCGCCCGCAAGGCCGAGGCCATGGAGCACGTCCGACGTCAGCTTACCGCCGAAAGGGAGCCGCTTGCCCTGCTTGATTTCGACGGCTACCGCATCGAGTATGCCGACTGGTGGGTCAACATCCGCCTCTCGAACACCGAGCCCTACCTGCGGCTGGTCATCGAGGCCAGCGACGCGGCACACCTCCAGGCACGCCGCGAGCAGATAGAGAAGCTGCTGGAACCATACGCCGAAGAGGCCTGAGACAGGAGACAGGAGACAGGAGAGGGGGGGCGGGGAGTAGCAGTAGGCAGTGGCAGTAGGCAGTAGGCAGTAGGCAGTAGGACTGGTTGATCATACGACTCAGTCGTATGATCGAAGAGTGTAAAAGGAGATGTGAAAGACACGGCGGCCACGACGCGTGCAGGATGGGGCGGCGTCGCCCCACCTGTGCTGGCGCGCTTCTGCGGAAGCTTCCTAAAAACCCCCTCCCCCGCACCCCCATCCACGAAATCCTGAAATCCTGTCATCCTGTCAAAAAAAACACAGTCGCAGCCATCGCATCGCGCATGACTCCGCGCCAATCCGCGTCATCCGTAGCTAAAAAACCAGTCGCATCCTCCGCATCGCGCATGACTCCGCGCGAAGTTCCACCAATCACAAATCTAAAAATCACAAATCTAAAA
>JAAYLN010000178.1 GCA_012521875.1 Lentisphaerota bacterium
AGGTGTGGGGACAAGGTGCAAGCGCGGAGCGCCCTCTTAATCCCACACTTAAACTCACTCTTAAACGGCACGCTTACTCCACCCGCTTAATCCATTTTCGCGTCCATTCGCGTGCATTTGCGTCCATTCGCGGTTCCCCTTTCGCGCTTTTCGCGTTATTCGCGGTTAAAAACATCCTCCATTCGCCCATTCGCGGTTCCCTTGCGCCGTGACGACCGCTGTGATGGAGCGTGGGGAGCGTGGGGATTGATTGCTGAAAGCCGCTTGAATGCGTATAATGGAGGGCAAAGGTAAACGCAGCATGACAGCCGACCAGAAGAGAGCCAAGACAGCGGCGCTTGATGCCGCTCCGCCGGATGCCGGCCGCATCGCGACGCTCCGCGGGCGTTGCCTCGACCGCAAGGCATCGCTCAAGGAATTTGCGGATTCGGATCAGCGGATTCTGGCGGATGCCGATGCGCTGCGCAGCACGGAGGGCGAGGAGTTTTGGCAGTTCCGCGTGGGAGCGCGCACCCGCGAGCGGCTCATGCGCATGGAGTTCGAGATCGACGATCTCGAACTTCTGGCCGGACGCCCAGTCTTCACCTGGCAGGGTGGGGCGGATGTGGAGGACGCGAGGGAATACCTGAAGGACTATCCCATGCCGGGCGGCCAGACCGGGCACTGCGCGCTCGACCTCAGCGGCATTTTCATGCTGGGCATCGAAGGGCTCGATGCCGATCTGCGCAAGAGGCAGAAAGAGGCCGCGGATGAGGAGTTTGCCACCCTCGGTTCGTTCATCTCGGCGCTAGGCGGGCTCTCGGCTATGATCGCGAATGTCGCGGCAGTCGTCGAGGAGGCCGGGGAAGAGGCAAGCCCTTGGCGCCGCAGGGAACTGGACGAGTTGGCCGGGATCTGCCGTCATATCGGGCGCAAACCACCGGAAACATTCCATCAGGCGCTGCAACTGCTCTGGTTCGTGAACATGGGCGTGGAGTCGGCGACCATGCGCGCCTGATCTGCCCCGGTCGCCTCGACCGTATCCTGCGGAAGTACTACGATGCCGACATCGCGGCCGGCCGGCTGACGCGCGAGCGTGCGCTGCTGCTGATCGAGAGCCTCTACCTGCTGATCAACGACTTCGTGCCCGACGGCCTGGCCGTCGGCGTGATGGTCGGTGGTACCGACGCCGAGGGTGCCGACATAACCCACGAGCTCTCGTATCTCTGTCTGGAGGCGCTGCGCCGCACGCGCCTGATCTATCCCACCGTCGGCGTCTGCTGGCACAAGAGGACGCCCCGCGAACTCTCCGATCTGGCCAGCGAGCTGATGGCCTCCGGCTGCGCCAATCCCGCCTTCTTCAACGATGCCGTCATCCGCCGCGGTCTGGAACGCCTGGGCCTGCCGCCCGCGGATGCCTGCAACTACATCAATTCCACATGCGTCGAGATCACGCCGGTCGGACGCAGCAACGTCTGGGTGGCCTCGCCCTATTTCAGCCTCTGCCGCATGCTGCTCGACGAGATCGCCGCGCAGGCCGGGGCCGCGGAGGCTGCCGCCGATTTCGAGGCCTTCCTGACGGCCTACTTCAAGCGTCTCGGTACCGCTATCGCCGGGGTCGTGGCGCACCAGAGCCGTCTGCGCGAGGATCGCCGACGCTTCGGACGCAAGCCGCTGCAGAGCCTCTTCACGCGCGATTGTGTCGAGCGCATGCGCGACATTGATGACGGCGGTGCCCTGACCAACTGGGTGGAGTGCTCCTTTGTGGGTCTTGCCAACCTGGCCGACTCGCTGGAGGTGATCCGCGCCGAGGTCTTCGAGACCCGCCAGCTTACCATGGCCGAACTGAAGCGCATACTCGACGACGATTTCGCCGGCCACGAGGAGACCCGCCAGCGCTTTCTCAACAAGCACCCGAAATACGGCAACCAGGTGGAACGTGTGGATGCCCTGGTCGCCCGCGTGGCCGGGTTCTTCACCAGCGAGTGCGCCAGGCACCGCCTGCCGCCGGACGATTCCCCATTTGTGCCGGGCACTTTCTGCTGGGTCATGCACGAGCGGCTGGGTTCCGAATGCGGTGCCACACCCGACGGTCGCCGCCGCGGTGTGCCCTTTGCCGATGGCGGCGGTCCGGCGCAGGGACGCGAGAAGGGCGGGCCGACGTGCGCCATCCTCTCGACGACCTCATGGGATCACTCCGCGCTGATCGGCGGACTGGCCTACAACATGAAGTTCCCTGGCGACCTCTTCCGCGCCCCCGGGGCGCACGGGCGCCTGCGCGAGCTGATCGAGACCTTCATGGCGCGCGGCGGTTTCGAGACGCAGGTCAACGTGGTCAACCGCGAGACCCTTCTGGCCGCGGAGAAGAATCCCGAGCAGTACCGCGATCTGGTGGTGCGCATCGGTGGCTATACCGACTACTTCACACGCCTCTCGCCCGGTATGCGGCGCGAGATCATCATGCGCACCGAGCACGGGATTTGAACGGCGATTTGAACCGCCAAGACGCCAGGAGGACCGCCAAGTGGAACCGCGAATGGGCGCGAATTGACGCGAATGGATGGTGTTGTTTTTTAACCGCGAAAAACGCGAAAGTCGCGAAAGATATTTTGGTTTTGGCTGACGCCTGTGATTAGGATTTAGCGTTCCGATTAAGAGTGACTTTAGAGAGGGTTTGGAGTGGGTGCTTCGCGCTTGCACTTTGTCCCTACACTTTATCCCTACGCTTTGTCGGCTACACCTCGTCTAAACACTTCGTCCCTACGCTTTGTCGGAATCACTTCAGCCGCTAAATTTGCGACAAAGTGTGGAGACAAAGTGCGGGGACGAAGCGTAAAGGGACAAAGTGCGAAGACAAAGTGTTGAGACAAGGTGTATTTGCTCCTTCGCTCCATCGCGACAAACGGGACGGCTCGCCCTACCTTCCGGTTGCCGTACCGCGAGCCTGTACCGGCGCGGCGGGCGGGGCGGTTCGGTACAGGCGCCAGCGAAACTTTAGAACCTTGGAACTCCCGAACTCTAGAACTTATTTCGCGCTTTTCGCGTTTTTCGCGGTTAAATAGGAAATTCCTTGGCGTCCTTGGCGTCTTGGCGGTTCAATTATTCAGCGGAGCTGCCGAGGACGAGGACGAGGACGAGAAAGCGTCCGCTTCCCAATCACAAATCCCAAATCCCAAATCTAAAATTCCCTGCGTCTCCGCCGGGTCTACTCGGCGGCAGCCGGTGCTTCGGCAGGTGCCGCCTCAGCCGCCGGAGCAGCCGCGACCGGTATATCATCCAGCACGCTGGCGGCATCTCCAGCCGGCTCGGCCGCGACGGGTACATCATCCAGCACGCTGGCGGCATCCTCGCCAGACTCGGCATCGGGCATCCCGAGGGGTGCGGCCGGTGCCGTGGCCACGGGACGCGGCGCTACCTCGCCATCCATCAGCGAGCCTGTGCCGGAGCCGCCCCGGCGCGCCACGAGGATCGAGAGGAAAAGCGTGTTGACCAGAAAGACGAACGCCAGAACTATCGTGGACTTGGTCAGGACATTGCCCATCTGGGCACCGAAGACCGCCTCGGCGGCACCGCCGAAACTGACCCCCGCTCCCTCGCCCTTGCCGCGCTGGAGCAGAATGACGGCGATCAGCAGCAGGCTGACCAGCACTTCGACAACCGTAAGCAGGATGATTAGCACATTCATGGTGTATCCCCGTTTGCGAGTGACTAGCAGGCGGCCTTGACAATGTCCGCAAAGGATTCGGCCTTGAGCGAGGCTCCGCCGATCAGCCCGCCATCAATGTCCGGCTGGGCCATGAGCTCGGCCGCGTTGTCCGGCTTCATGCTGCCGCCGTACTGGATGCGGACGGTGTTGGCAACCTGCCCGGTGGACATCTTCGCCAGCATGCGGCGGATCAGGGCGTGTACCTCCTGGGCCTGGCCGGGGGTGGCGGTACGGCCGGTGCCGATGGCCCAGACGGGCTCGTAGGCCACGACGCAGCGCGCCAGATCGGCTCCCAGATCCGCCAGACTGCCCATGACCTGCGCCGTCACAACGGCGTCGGTACGGTTGCTCTCGCGCTCTTCCAGCGTCTCGCCGACGCAGACGATCGGCACCAGGCCGGCGGCCAGGGCCGCCTTAGTCTTGGCATTCACCTGCGCATCGGTCTCGCCGAAGAGGGCGCGGCGCTCGCTGTGTCCCAGAATGACGTACTTCACGCCGGTCTCAACCAGCATCTGGGCCGAAACCTCGCCCGTGTAGGCACCCGAGGCGGCGGCATGCATGTTTTGCGCGCCCAGGCCGATGAAACTGCCCTTGAGCGCCTCGGCGGCCACCGTAAGGTCAACCAGCGGGGGGCATACGACAACCTCAACCGGGCAGTTTGTTCCGTCGAGGATCGAGCGGATGCCCGCGATCAGTACCCGCGCCTCGGCGGGTGTCTTGTTCATCTTCCAGTTACCGGCAACAATCTTTGTGCGCATCGGTCAGACCATCCAAAAGTTAACGCGTGAAAAATGCATAGTATAGCTACCCCCCGCCCAAATCGCAAGACGGGAATTGAAGACAGTAGGCAGTGGCAGTAGGCAGTGGCAGTAGGCAGTGGCAGTAGGCAGTGGCAGTAGGCAGTGGCGATGCTGTCGTTAACAAGCCTCGATGGGGTTGATGGGGGGCGACGGGGGTCGGGTGCCGGGGTAGTTTCTGCAAAAGCGCACAAGCGCAGGGCGAAGCCGTTCCGGCTAGCCCTGCACGTGCCCCCGCATTTAGTTCGGAACTTCCGCCGCGCATTTTGCTACAACATGGTACATGAC
>JAAYLN010000179.1 GCA_012521875.1 Lentisphaerota bacterium
AGATAGCGGTTGACGATCTTCTCGATGGCGGGGGGCGCGGCATCAACGCCGGCGCGGGAGATGAGGCGGCCGGGAACGGAGCGCAGTATCTGCGCCTCGCCCGACTGGCCAAGGGCGGGGGCGGAGAGTATCTCCTCGTTGCCATCCAGATCGTTGAGGATCTTGATCCGGGGGTAGCCGCGCAGGGCACCGTCGCGTGTCGCCTCGACCGTGACACCCCGGATGGGGCCCTTGACCCGCAGGTGGAGGGCGATAGCCTCCTCCGGCTGCGTCAGCTCGTGGCTCAGAAGTGCCACGCCGGCCAGCGCCTCGCCCAGCACGAGGGCGGCAGTAGGGCCGCAGAGGTGCGCCTGGGCCAGGGCGCGGGCGCTATCGGTGACATCGGCATGGCGCCAGAGGATACCCTGCCGCACGGAGCCGCCGAACTGCAGCAGATCGGAAGATTTAGGCATTATCATGGTTATCGGAAGTGGATGCCGGCGGCGTCTCCGGCAATTCCTGCAGGAAACGGTCGAACCGCTCGATCAGCTCCGGCATCTGCGTCTGCTGCTTCTCGAGCGCCCAGAGTGCGAAGCGCCATTTCTTCTGGAAACGGAACGTGCGGCGCACGTCCGGGTCGAAGGCGTCGAAGGCCTCGCGGCGGCTGGTGTAGTTCCAGTAGAGCGCGCGGGTGGACTCCACGAAACCGTCTATGAAGTAGTCGCGTGCCTCGCGGAGCGTGACGGCCACGGAGTGTTCGCTCCAGAAGGCCTTCAGCACGGTGGCGAAGGCCAGCATGTAGGCGTCGAAGCAGTTGTCGAGGTTTTCCTGCGTCTGGTCGAGATCCGGCCAGCCGAGAGTGCCGCGGACGGAGCAGAGGCGCACCCCGACGGGCATCTCGCTGCGGTGCTTGACGTTGAAGCCGAACTCGATGATCTCCCTGCCGTCGCCGAAGCGTACTCTCCTTTCGCTGGGAGCGTAGCGCTTGACCGCCAGCGACTGCGCGGCGGCGTTGCCCAGCAGGGCCGCCAGTGCCAGCACGGCCTCCGGGAAGTCGATAACGCCGTGCTCGCAGTCGGTGCGCTGGAACCGGTTGGGGCTTATGCTGCCGAAGGCGTGGCCGGCGTAGCGCTGGCGCACGAAGTAGTGTACCTCGCCCGACTGCCCGTCGTGGCGCGATAGCAGGTGGTGATCGCCGTAGGCCACGCCCAGACTCTGGAAGGCCTGCACGCGCACCAGCGTGTAGTTGGCGTAGTCGGTGCCGTGCTGTGCCAGACTCTTCTCGATCAGGCGCATGCCGACCGGACGCCGGTTGGTCTTGAAGTCGATTTCGCGCGTGGGCCCCTTGCCGAGCGGCAGGTGGTCGTCGGTACGCAGCTCATAGATGTTGATGTATTCGATGCGCTCGCCGTGGCTCAACTGGTTCTGCACGTAGTTGAGGATCGCCAGCGTGCGGTTGTCGGCGCCGGGGTGCGTCTCCGCCTTGCCGCCGATGTAGGTCGCGCCCGGCAGTGCGGTCTTGCGGTCGTCGAAGGCCGGTGCGATCTGATCCTGGGTGCCGCGGTAGATCTCGCCGGTCAGGTGCTTGTAGACGCTGCCGATGAAGATGTCGCTCTGCTCGTCGGCCAGCCCGGGGTTCTCGAGTGCGTGGCGGAAGGCATTGGTGATACGCGCGAGGCGCGGCAGGCAGTCGTCGCGCGTGCAGGCACCGGAGGCAAGGTCGCGGTGGAGCTGCTCGATCATGGGTACGATCTGCCCGATGCCCTTGTCGCCATGCACGCCGAAGAGCTCGATCTCGTGATGGTTGCGGAAGCGGGGATCGCGCATGGCGCACGGGCGGTCGTTCTCTGGGGGCTTGACCAGTTCATCCAGCGCAACCATGAAAGCCGTGAAGTCGTGCGCGGCGAGATCGGTGAGGCGGCTGAACTCGCTGAAGGAGAGCAGGTGGACGCCCTTGACGCTGTGGTAATAGACCAGGGCACTCTGGATACGCGCGCGGCTGGCCCGCAGGGCAAGCTCCATCTCGTCGCGCGTCCACGCCAAAGGCTTGATGCGCCACTCCTGTCCCAGACTGCGGTAGAACTCCATCGCCGTATCCACACGGTCGGCGATCACAACGGTGTGCAGCGGCCAGCCCAGGCTGTGCAACCACTCGTCGGCCGCATGCAGCACCCTGATGTCGACGACACGCTGCGAGAGCTCGACGCCGCTGTCGACAAGGTTGCCGCAGACGACCCATGATGTCATGACCTCGCTCTGGCGGCGCTTGGGTACCTGGCCCAGATTCCAGAACTTGCCGTTCAGAAGCGGTATGGCCGCCACGCTGTGGTTGCCCGAGGTCACGGTCATGACATAGCCGGAGCCGGACATGCCCTTGACAAGCCTGGTTTTGGGGACGATGAGCACCGATGCCCGCTGGGGCCTCAGGCGCCAGATGTCGCGCTCGAAGACAAAGGTGTCCGGCCCCCAGTCGTAGGCGACAAACTGGTGGGGATGGCCGCCTGAGATATGGGCGACCATCTCCTCCCTGATGCGTGCCTCAAGGCGGACACGGTTGATAAATCTGTAGGCAAAAGGCGTTGTCGACATGGCGTGTGTCGCCGGCGGCAACCGGCACATGACGTCCGGGCTTCTTCCGCAGGACGTGACATATCTTAACAGGAGAATCGGGAATAGCCAAGAGCAAGGCGCAGGTAATCGGTAAGTGACAGGGAAGCAAAATACACTTTGTCTCCACACTTTGTCTCCACACTTTGTCAAAAATTTAGCGGCTAAAGTGATTCCGACAAAGCGTAGGAACAAAGTGTTTAGACGAAGTGTAGCCGACAAAGCGTAGGGACAAGGTGTAGGGACAAAGCGATCGCTCCATTCGGGAGTACCCTCTGTCCCCTGTCACTAGCCCGATTCAATATAGTTTCTGTTGCCGGAAAACCGGAGAATGTCTATGTTGATAATGCAAGAGCCTCGCATGATGAATCATGAAAAGAACATCAGAAGACAATCAGGCCGCGCGTACCGCGACGGCCGGGCCGGCGCGCGGCATGCCGCCGGCGGAACATGAGTCGCGTCTACGGCGCCTGATAACCGAGCTGCGCCGGCGGCACCTCGACGGGGCCGTCATCACGCATCCGGTGGCACGCTTCTACTACACGGGTGTGGCGAGCAGCGCGGGTACGCTATGGGTTGATGTGCGCGAGGGGCCGGTCTTTGCCGTCGACTTCCGCTATCTCTTCATGGCGCGCGCGGCTCTGCCCTTCATGCCTTGCGAGCTGTATAAGCCCGGCGCGGCAGCATCCCGGACTCCCTGGCTCAAGCGGGCGCGGCAGTGGCGGCGCTGCGGCTACGAGGGGCGCGAGCCGGCCTCGGCCCTGCAGGCACGCCAGGAGCAGTTGCCCGGGGTGGAGGAGTGGGAGGATATCGATTCGCTGATCCTGGCGCAGCGGGCGGTCAAGTCGGCCCGCGAGCAGCGGGCGTTGCGCCGTGCCATTGCCGCCAACGATGCGCTGCTGGCGGCACTCCTGCCGCAGCTACGCACGGGCTTGAGCGAGTGGGATATCCGCAACCTGCTGCGCCGCGAGGCCGACCGCTTCGGGCAAGGCGAGGCCTTCGGTACCATCGCCTGCGTTGGTGCCAACGCGGCGGAGTGCCACCATGTGCCGGGCGATGACGTGCTCGAGCCGGGACAGCCGCTGCTGCTCGATTTCGGCGTCAAGCTGGATCACTACTGCTCGGATATGACGCGCTGCATCGCGCCGCAGCGTCCCCGCGCGCTCTTCCGCAAGCTGTACCGCATTGTGCATGAGGCGAACCGTAGCGCCATTGCGGCCATCCGTCCCGGGATGACGGGGCAGGAGGTGGATGCGATTGCACGCAGCCACATCGGGAAGGCGGGCTACGGCAAGGCCTTCGGGCATGGACTCGGGCATGGCCTTGGTCTCGAGGTACACGAGGACCCGTCCTTCTCGCCGCGCAGCACGGATGTGATCCGCCCCGGCATGGTGGTCACGGTCGAGCCGGGCATCTATCTTTCGGGCAAGGTCGGCATCCGTATTGAGGATGTGGTGCTGATCACCCGTGACGGTTGCGAGGTGCTGACGCAATCGCCACATGAGCTGGTGCTGCCGCTCTGAAAAATTACGTTGTCGCAAGCCGTGACATACGTTAAGATTGACCCTCGTAAAGTCTACCTTACCGTTGCTTCCGGGAGTTCCCGGTTTTGTGACCTGAGAGGAGCATACATGACTACCAAGAACGCACTATACATTGTCAAGCCCTTCTGTCTGGGCCTGCTTTCCCTGTTGCTGCTTGCGGGATGCGGCAAGCGCAAGCCCGCGCCGTCGGAGGCCGAGCCCGCCCCCGCCGGCCGCGCCGAAGAGGCCGCCGCCGAACTCCAGCCCGTCGAGGATCCGGTTTCGCGGATCCTGCGGCAGGCCGACGAGGCCCTCATGAATGGCGCGACCAACGAGGCGCTCGCCACGCTGCAGGCGGCCATGGACGATCCCGCCCTTGCCGACAACCGCCAGCCGCTCTTCAATGGCCTGATCCGCTTCCTGCTCTTCACGGGGCAGGTCGAGGATGCGCGCGCGCGCATGCTGGATGCCTACCGCAACGATGCCTCGCTGGCCGTCAGCGGCCTGGGGCTAGTCTACGGCTACCTGATGGAGCAGGGGGATCTGGCGGAAGTCGTCACCTGGACGGAGACGGTGCTGGCCATTCCGGAACTGCCTGCCGAGGTGCGCCGCAGCATGCGCGAATGGAACCTGCTGGCGCATGTGTCGCTGCATAACGACGACAAGATGCTGGAGATCGTCGCCCAGCTTATCCATGACGCCCCGGGCGGTAATGCCATAGCGTTGCTGACGCGGGCGATCGACGCCCTCTTTGATCAGAAGCGCCCGCAGGCGGTCGGGAAGGTCTTGCAGCAGATGGGCAAGGTCGTGACCAGCGATCCCGGCACGCAGCACTTGCAACTCAGTACGCGCATCCGCCTGATGGCGGTGCAGGGCGAATGGGAGACGCTCAAGGGTGCCCTGCCGGCGGCGGCCGCCAAGCTGCCGGATTCCGATCTGCAGCGTCTGCTGCGGCAGGTACTGCCGCTGACCAGCGGCAAGCCCGATGTCTCCGATGCCATCTGCGGGCAGATCATCGAGGCGGCGCGCGACAAGCCGCAGAGCTTTGCGGTGGCCGGACGGCAGTGGGTCGACAACGCCATGACGGTCGACAAGGCCGCGCTGCCCGTGCGCCTCGACCATCTGCAGCAGGCCGGACTTCCCATCCGCCACATCTGCAGCCTCTACATGCGCTACTTCTACGATGTGATCGACGAGGTGGCGATTGTCAAGTCCATGAAGCAGCTCGGCAGCCGCATTGCGCCGCTGGCCGAGGACGACGAGACGCGCAACTACATCCGCACGATGGTGCTGGATGCCAGCTTCGTGCTGGAGGACTATGCCACGGCCATTGATATTCTCGAGTCCGGCATTGCCGGCCGCGATGCCGCCTGGCACACCATGGCCCTCAGCAAGGTCAAGGCCCACAAGGCGCTCAAGGAAGAGCGTCCGCGGGATGCCGTGAAGCACTTCCGCGAGTTCATGGCCACGGTGGCGACCTCCAAGGAGGAGGAGACCAGCGATCCCTCCACCGGCATTGTGCATAGCCGCGAGGTGATTCTCGGACGCAACGCCAAGCGTATCGGCGACATCCTGAAGGGAATGCAGCCGCCCGATACCGAGAGCGCCAACAAGGCCTATGCCGAAGCGAAGGACTACTACGACAAGGCGCTCGCCCGCGAGCAGGATCCGGCCGCCATCGAGATGATCCGCAGCGAGATGGCCGGGCTCTGAGCAGGAACAGTTTGCAGTAGGCAGCAGTGGCAGGTTGATCATACGACTCAGTCGTATGATCGGAGAGTGTAAAAGGCGCGGTGGTAAACGCGGCGTCCCCGCCGCCCGCGTGCAGGGAGTGTTGACTTGTTGCAATTCCCTGCTGCTTTTTTATCAGGAACTCATGAAATCAGGAAATTGTTTGTGGGAACCGCGCAATCCTGCACACTTCTCGAGTTCTTGAGTTCCTAATTAATTTAATACGCGCGGGAAATAAATCACCAGTTCCTGGCCTGAGACACCCCATCCCAATCCGCGACATATGCGCCTGCGAAGCAGGACATCTGCGGTTAAAACTCTTCGCGTCTTCGCGCCTTCGCGCGAGCTTTCCCTGTTGCTTTCGACGAAGGCGACAAGGTTACCGACAAAGCTCGCGACAAAGTTTAGGAAAGCCCTGAAGGGGCGTAACATATCAGCCCAGGGCAACGCCCTGGGGAATGGGGCAAAAAACGACTAGCCCTGAAGGGGCGTGACATAGTCATGGAATAGGACGTATGTATGCCGGTGCAAGCCGTCGTCGATTGTCGTTGATTGTCGTCGGCTGTCGTCGAGTGCCGTGGAAACTTCCGCGGAAGCGCGCCAGCACAGGTAGGGTGCAGCCTTCCCGGCTAGCCGCAGTGATGGAGTGTGGCAGTGTGGGGCAGACATTCCTGTCTGCCCGCAGCCGGGTGCGCAGACAGGAATGTCCGCGCCACTCTGGGGGCAGCTCCTGCAGAAGCGCGCCAGCACAGGTAGGGCGAAGCCGTCCCGGCTAGCCGCACGCGCAGGGCACCAGACAAACGCCGGCAATCCCGGCAGTACCGGGGCTCGAGGACGAGGACGAGGACGAGGACGAAGACGAGAAAGCCTGGTCTGGAACACTTCTGCCGCTTGCTCTTCCGCTTTCGACAAAGCGTAGGGACAAAGTGTGGAGACGAAGCGTAGCCGACAAAGCGTAGGGACAAAGTGTGGAGACGAAGCGTAGCCGACAAAGCGTGGAGACGAAGTGCGGGGACAAAGTGGCGTCTCTGACCCATTCCAACTGCCTACTGCCACTGCCTACTGCTACTGCCGCCGCCCCGCAGAGGCGGCGGCTCCCGGCATCTAATCCGAAGTTCCGCCGCGCTTGACCGCCTCCCAATGGCGGTCAAGCTCCTCCAGAGTGCAGTCGCGCAGGTTGCGTCCCTCCGCCTGCACACGGCGCTCGATGGCCCGGAAGCGCGCCGCGAAGCGGTTGGTGCAGTCGCGCAGCGCCGACTCGGCATCCACCTCCAGTAAACGGCAGAGATTGACGACCGAGAAGAGCAGGTCGCCCATCTCATCGGCGACCGCCTGCTGATCCCCGGCCGCGACGGCGGCCTCGAGCTCGGCAAGCTCCTCGTTGATTTTCCGGCGCGGCCCGTCGCTGTCGGGCCAGTCGAAGCCGACGCGTGCCGCCTTTGACTGTACGCGCTGCGCCCGCAGCAGGGCGGGCAGTGCCGCAGGCACACCGGCCAGGGCCGAGCGCGGTGCGCCCTCCGCATCGTTGCTCTTGCGTTCGCTCTTCTTGATCGCTTCCCAGTTGCGCAGCACCTCCGCAGTGCCGTTCACATGCGTCTCGCCGAAGACGTGCGGGTGGCGGCGGATGAGCTTATCCGCCAGCCGTGCGGCCACCTCGTTGAAGCTGAAGTCGCCGCGCTCCTCGCGGATTTGTGCCTGGAAGAGCACCTGCAGCAGAACGTCGCCGAGCTCCTCGGCATGCGCATCGCACGCCTCCCCGTCCATCACCTCCAGGAGTTCGTAGCACTCCTCGATCAGGCATGGCTTGAGGGTCGCGAGCGTCTGCTCCCGATCCCACGGGCAGCCGCCGGGGCCGCGCAGGCGCGCCAGAATCGCGCGCAGGCGGTCGATAGCCGGTTCCGAAGAAGGGGAGGCGGACGGGCCGGCGGTGCCGTCCGCGTTGGATGGGTTGTCGCGTGACATGGGTAGAGGGCCGGTGGCTGCATGGCGCCATCCGGCCGCTGCTGATCAGATGCGCAGCACCTGTTTCACGGCGGGCAGGACGCCATCGTCGCCCAGCTTTTCAAAGACGTACTGGGCACCGGTGAAGTCCTGGTAGTCGGTCATCGCATCGGGGACGACGATGGTCGGCATGCTGGCGGCGAGGGCGGCCTTGTTCGAGGCGGCGGCGGCCACGATGGCCACGCAGAGGCGGTCGGCCATATCCATCGTGGCGGACGTGCGGCGCCAGGCATCCCTGGGAAACGATCCCACCACGGCCTGCGTCTCGCAGATCAGCTTGACATGGGGCAAGTCCAGCAGCGGCTCGAAGACCCGCATGGCCTCCTCATGTCCTAGCAGCGTCAGCAGTCCCACGCGCACGGGGATTCCGGTGAGGCTCTTGGCCAGGGCGACTACCGGATGGTTCTCGGGAACAGAGGCTGCGGCCAGTTGTGCCAGATAGGCGGAACGGACGTTCTGCACCATTTCCGTGGTGGCGCGCCGCCCTGCGGCATGCATGGCGCGGTTGAGTCCGTTCTCGAGGTAGGTGCCAAGCAGGAAACGCGCGAACGTGCCCTCGTCGAGGGGGACCTGCTGGCGGGCCAGCTCGTCGCGGACTGCGCCGTACATGTGCGGAATGCCGCCCAGCACGACCGAATCCATCTCGATCACGCAACCCTTGGTGATTACCTGCTTGCTCTTTTTCTTGCTAATGGCCATGACTCACTCTCTCACAAAACTCGTTCCTGCGCAACCGCGCAGGCTTGCAGTGCCATGCGGGCCACGGAGGTGATGCGCCCTGACAATAGTCTGTATGGCACGGCGCGTCAATCGGATTTCCCGCCTCCGCGCCGCCGGTCGCGTGATTTTCCGCCCGCCGCGGGGCGCTTCGGGCGTCCGCGCGGTGGCGCTGCCGGGCGCTTCGGAGCGCCGCCGGGCGCCGCCGGGCG
>JAAYLN010000021.1 GCA_012521875.1 Lentisphaerota bacterium
CCCCATCCCCCCCCCTCCCGCGACATCCGCGCAAACCCGTAGCTCCCCTCCCCATCCATAAAATCATGTACATCCTGCTCATATGCGCCCGCGAAGCGGGAGATATGCGCCTGCGAAGCAGGAAATCCTGTCAAATAGAACAGTCCTGGTTGTCGAGGACGAGGACGAGCGACGAGCGACACCAATTCCCCGCGCTCGACACCCACCCGCCTTTCATATAAAATTAACCCCGTTCTCCAACCCCAAGACCCGAACGACATGGAAATCCGGCAACTCGGCAACTCTTCCCTGAACCTCCCCGTTCTCACCCTCGGCACCTGGGAACTCGGCGATCCCTCCTGCTGGACACCCGGCAACCAGCCGGAGGATGTGGTGCGCGCCGCACTGGATCATGGCATCAACAGTTTCGACTGTGCCGAATCCTATCAGGACGGCGAAACCGAGATCGCCCTGGGGCGGGCACTCGGCAAGGACCGCTCCAGGGCCATCATCGGCACCAAGGTGAGCGCCGGGAACCTGCCCCCGGAGCGCGTCGTCGCCTCCTGCGAGGCCAGCCTGCGGCGCCTCGGCACCGACACCATCGACCTCTATCAGGTCCACTGGCCCAACCCCGAAGTCCCCTTCGAGGATACCTGCGGCGCACTGGAACGCCTGCGGCAGCAGGGCAAGATCCGCGAGATCGGCGTCTCCAACTTCGGCCCCCGCGATATGCGCGCGTGGCTGCGGGCGGGTAGGCTGGCCTCCAACCAGATGTGCTACAACGCCCTCTTCCGCGCCATCGAGTTCGAGCTGCTGCCCGACTGCATCAGCAACCAGATCGGCCTGATAGCCTACAGCCCCCTCATGGGTGTTCTGGGCGGACGCTGGCTAAATGTGGACGAAATCCCCAGGGAGCGGCGCAACCGGCGCATTTTCGGCACCGACAGCACCGATCCGGAACGGATCACCACCGCCGCCGAGGTCACGCGGGTACTGCAGGGATTTGCCGCATTGTCGGACGAATGCGGACTGAGCATGCCCGAACTGGCCATCGGCTGGCTGCTGGCGCAGCCCGGCGTCACCACTACCATCTTCGGCGGCAAGCAGCCCGGACAAATCGAAAGAAATGCCCGCGCCGCCGCGGTCAAGCTGGACAGCGGTATCCTGGCACGCATCAACCAGCTCACCGACCCCCTCAAGCAACGCGTCGGCCCCAATGCCGACCCCTGGCTCGAAGCCGACGAAAGCCGCGTCCGCTGATACCGCCGGGTGTGCTGATACCGCCGGAGGCGCTCCACAACAAGTGGATGCGCACCCGGAATTCGGCAGGGGTTTCACCTTGAGCCCAACAGGTGCTAAAGCTACAATCATGCTTTCATGAACCCCTCTACCCATCCACGGGTCTGGGTCGATATAGACCTCGCAAGGCTGCGTGACAACTACCGCCACATCGCCGAGACTGTCGCCCCGGCCCAGGTGATAGGCATCCTCAAGGCGGATGCCTACGGGCTCGGATGCCTGCCGATCGCCCGCGTTCTGATCGGTGCCGGAATCACGCGCTTCGGCGTGGCCGACCCCGGCGAAGCCTTCCAACTGGCACCACTCGGCCTGCCGGTGCAGATTCTGGGTGCCGTTCTGCCCCGCGAGATTCCCGATCTGGTGCGGCACGGCATCGTGATGCCCATTACGGACCTACCCATCGCCCAGGAAATCTCGCATGAGGCCGGCCGGCAGGGCAAAACTGCACGCTGCCACATCAAGATCGATACCGGCATGGGGCGTCTGGGGATCCCGATCACCACAGCCCTGGATGTCATCCGGTCTATCCATGCGCTTCCCAATCTCGAACTCGAGGGCATCTACACCCACTTCCCCATGGCCGACCGTGAGGGCAATGCCATGACCCGGCGACAGGTGAAGGATTTTCGGCGTCTGCTCCAGCAACTGGAGTCGCGCGGTCACGTCTTCCCCTGTTGCCATATGGCCAACAGCGACGCCATCAACAACTTCCCGCAGGCCGTCCGGAAACCGCTCAACTGGGTGCGCACGGGCATCAACCTCTACGGCGTGTGCGACTCCGAGGGCGGCCGGCGTCTGCATCTCCGTTCCGTGCTGACGCTCAAGACGCGTCTGGTCGCGCTACGGGAGTTGGAAGAGGGCAGCACGATCGGCTACGGTGCCACCTACCGTCTACCGCGCAGGATGCGCATCGGCACGATCTCGGCCGGCTATGCCGACGGACTGCCGCTGGCGCTCTCCAACCGCGGCTACGTCCTGATACGCGGACGTGCCTGCCCCATCATCGGGCGCCTCTCCATGGACTACACTACCGTCTCCCTCGAACAGGTACCGGATGCGGAACTTGGCGACGAGGTCATCTGCCTCGGCGGAGAGGGGCCACAGGAGATCACCGTCGACTCGTGGGCGCAGCTTAAGGGCACGCACCCCTACGATATCATTTGTTCTTTTGGCAATCGCGTGCGTCGGTGCTATACTGGCGACTGAAGCAACTTTCCGTAAACATGAGCGAGGCGATGATCAAGTACATTGTGACAGGCGGCGCGGGGCTTATCGGCAGCAATCTGGTGGCCGCGCTCAACGCGCGCGGCGAAACGGACATACTTGTCGTCGACAACCTGAACCACCCGATGAAGCGCCGCAACCTCGAGGGGCTGCGGTACGCCGGCTATCTCGACAAGCGCGACCTGCGTGCCGCACTGCGCGCGTGTGAATACGGCTCCGTGGAGACCATCTTCCATCTCGGGGCCTGCAGCTCGACCACCGAGCGCAATCTGGAGTATCTGGCCGACAACAACACCGCCTACACGCGCGAGCTCTGCGAGTGGGCGCTGGCCGGCGGCCGGCGCTTCATCTACGCCTCCAGCGCGGCCACCTACGGCGGCGGCGAGCACGGCTATTCCGATGCGCCGGAAATCATCCCCCTGCTGCGCCCGCTCAATGCCTACGGACAGTCGAAGCAGGACTTCGACCTGATCGCGCTGCGCGAGGGCTGGCTCGACCGCATTGCCGGCCTCAAGTACTTCAACGTCTTCGGCCCCAACGAGCACCACAAGGGCGAGATGCGCTCGGTGGTACACAAGGCCCACGGGCAGATCCGGCGCACGGGTAGCCTGCAGCTCTTCCGCTCGCACCGCCCCGACTACCGCGACGGCGAGCAGACCCGCGACTTCGTCTATGTCCGCGACGCCGTGGCGGTCACCCTCTTTTTCCATGACCACCAGGAGGCCAGCGGCATCTTCAACTGCGGCACGGGACAGGCGCGCACATGGCTCGACCTCGGGCGGGCCGTCTTCGCAGCCATGGGGCTCGAGCCCAACATCGAGTTCATCGACATGCCCCCTACCCTGCGCGAGCACTACCAGTACCATACCGAGGCCGACCTCACCCGGCTACGCGCCTGCGGGTGCAACCACGTCTTCATGACTCTGGAGGCGGGCGTACACGACTACGTGACCAGCGACCTGGCCAGGCAACCGGAATAGCGTGCCACATGCGCATCCTTAGCCGATACGTTCTACGTGAATTCCTCATACCAGTCTGCTACAGCTTTCTGGGACTGACCCTGATCTATCTGGTGATCGAGCTCTTCGGCGAGTTCGACAAGCTCCTGCAGGCACGTCCGCCGGTAAGCATGGTGCTCGCCTACCTGTTCGGCTACCTGTCGCCCTTCCTGCAGTGGCTGCTGCCGGCCTCGCTGCTGATGGGCGGCCTCTACGCCATGTGGCAGCTCGCCCGCCACAGCGAGATCACGGCCATGCGCGCCACCGGCATCGGCTTCGGTACAATCACCGCCCCCATGCTTCTGGCCGCAGCCGGTTGCTCAATCCTGATTTTCCTCAACAGCGAGTTCTACGCCCCCGAGGCCAGCCGTCTCGCAAACGTCATCAAGGAGAACCGCTTCAAACCGGTACAGCATGGTTGGGTCTATCTGGATGTCCCGTACCGTAACTATGCCGAGCAGCGCGAGTGGCGCATCTCCCGGCTCAACCTGCGTAACAACTCAACAGGTGAAATCAAGATCACCTGGACCGATGAACAGGGTGAACCGCAGCGCGTGCTGGAGGCCGAGCGCGCCGAGTACCTCGACGGTGTCTGGTGGTTCTTCTCCCCTGAGATGACCGAGTATCAGGAGCGCGGCGGCCTGCAGCACGCGGTTCCGGTCGAACTCCCCTATGACCATCTCTCCATGCCCGAACTCGATGAACGTCCGCGCGACTTCCTGCTGGAAATGCTGCAAAACGACGATGATCGCGACAACCTCTCGCTGCGCGATATGATCCGCTACGTCAAGGCACGTCCGCAGCTCGAGCCGAAAACCAAGGTGGGTTGGCGCTACGCGATCTTAAACCGCCTGGTAGCCCCCTGGACCTGTCTGATCATCACCCTCTTCGCAATTCCGCTGGGCGTGGCCACCGGACGGCAGAGCGTCTTTATCGGCGTGTTCATGGCTGTGGGTCTCTTCATCCTCTACTATGCCCTCACGCTGTTCCTGGGCGTCATGGCCAAGAAGGGTTTCGTCCCCGTGCCCATCGGAGTGCTGGCACCGCACGTCGTCTTCCTGATAATCGGCCTGATCCTCTACTACCGTCAACGTTGAACAGGGGGAGCCTACCGCATGTCGAGCATCCGTGAACTACTGATCCGCGCCGTCGAGCTCGGCGCCTCCGATGTCCACATCACGCCCGGCCAGCGCCCTATCCTGCGCATCAGCAGCCAGCTCGTGCCGGCCGGGTTCGAGCCCCTCTCGGCGGATGATCTGCGCCTGATCGGCGACGAGCTGATCCCGCCGCACGCCCGCGAGCGGTTCGCGGAGTACCACGAGTGCGACTTCTCGCATTTCGAGGAGGATGCCGGACGCTTCCGCGTCAATGTCTTCCTCGGCAAGGGCGTTCCAGCCATCGCCCTGCGCTATGTCAAGAGCGAGATCCCCACGCTGGAGTCGTTAAACCTGCCGCCCATCCTGAAGCGCTGTGCCGAGGCTCCCGCGGGCGTGGTCATCATCTCGGGCACGACCAGCTCGGGCAAGTCCACCACGCTGGCCGCGCTGGTCGGCCTGATCAACAACAACTTCGAACGACGCATCATCACCATCGAGGATCCGATCGAGTACGAGTTCACCGACGACCGCAGCACCATCACCCAGCGCGAGGTGGGGCTCGACACCCGCTCGTTCGCCACCGGCCTGCGGCAGATTCTGCGCCAGGATCCCGACGTCATACTGATCGGCGAGGTGCGCGATCCCGAATCGCTGCGCATCGGCATCATGGCGGCGGAGACCGGCCACCTCGTCCTTACCACGCTCCATTCGGGCACGGCCGCGCAGGCGATCCCCCGCCTGCTCAACGAGTTCCAGGCCGGAGACCAGGAGCGCATCCGGCTCGCGGTGGCGGCCAATCTGCACTCGGTCATCTGCCAGCGCCTGCTCCCGACGGTACACGGGGGACTTGTGCCCGCCGTCGAGATCATGTTCAACACTCCCATGGTCCGCAAGCTGATCGTGCAGAACCAGCTCGAGCATCTTCACGACGCCATCGAAACCGGCAACGAGGATGGTCTCCAGACCTTCGACCAGGCCATCTACCAGCTCATCCGCCAGCATGTCGTCACCGAGCGCGTGGGGCTGGAGCACGCAACGAATGCCGAGAAACTGCGGATGAACCTGGAGGGCATCTTCCTCGATGAATCCCGGCGCATCCTCGCCACCAATTAGCAGTGGTTCTTGCAACACCTCTTGCAGGCGCACGTGGCACGGGCCTCCTGCCCGTGTTTCATGGGCGGGACGCCCATGCCACGAGGGGTTTTGCAGGAACCTAAGTAGTCATGAGTGAGTCTCCCCGACGTCTGGTTGTCATCGCCGGTAACGCCCCGGAACCGGACGAGACCTTCATCCGGCGCGACCTCGAGGCCCTGCGCCGCCACGGCTGGCAAGTGGAAGTCTTCGGACTCAACCAGCGCTTCGCGCGTCACACCCCCGCCAGCCGTCGCGGTACGGGACGTCGCCGCCTTGCCACCGCACTGCTGTACCGTGCCTGGCAGCTTCGGCACCGTCCCGCCCAGGCGCTGGCACTCCTGCGCACATACCGTCTTGCCCGATGCCTCGCCGACGCAGCGGCGCAGGCCGATCTGATCCTCGCCGAGTTTGCCTGGCTCACCGCCGACCTGGCCGCCGTGGCATCCGCCGCCACCGGCACGCCGTGGGTCTGCGCCGTGCATGCCTGGGACATCTTCACCCAGCCGCGCCGCCTGCTGCGCGCACGCCTGAAGGACGCCGCATGCATCGTCGCCTGCTCCGAAGCTGCCGCGCGGGCGGTTGCCGCATTTGACATGGATGCCGCCAAAACCGTCATAATCCATCACGGCCTGCCGCTGGAGGAATATCCCTTCCGTGGTGCCCAGCCCGCAGACGGGGCGCCGCTGGTGGCCGTCGGGCGGCTCGAGCCCAAGAAGGGGTTCGACACCCTGATCGCGGCGCTGGCGCGCCTGCGCACCCCGCAACCGCCCATGCTGCACCTCGTCGGCGATGGCAGTCGGCGCGCCGCGCTGGAGGCGCTGGCCGTACGCCTCGGCGTGCAGTCGCGCGTCAGTTTCCACGGTCGTCTGGCACCGGACGCCGTGCGGCAGATCATGTCCGCTGCCTCTCTGCTGGTGCTGCCGAGCCGGCGGCTGCCGGATGGCGACCGCGACGGCATCGCCAACGTGCTTATCGAGGCCATGGCCCTCGGCGTGCCGGTCGTCACCACCACGGCCGGCGCGGCTGAGGAGATCGTTGAGGATCGGCGTACCGGACGCCTGGTACCGCCCGACGACGTACCGGCCCTCGCCGCCGTGCTGGATGAGTTGCTGCCGGATGCGGCACAAC
This sequence comes from Lentisphaerota bacterium, assembly GCA_012521875.1. Classification (GTDB taxonomy): domain Bacteria; phylum Verrucomicrobiota; class Kiritimatiellia; order RFP12; family JAAYLN01; genus JAAYLN01. Next base: position 6,860 of record JAAYLN010000021.1, read on the forward strand.
GCGGGCAGATGGCAGCAGCGGCACGCGCCACCGTCGCGAGCTACTTCGACATCCGCTCGACCGGCGCGGCACTCTCGTCGCTGCTGGCCAGCCACGCCAGGGTGCGCTCCATCAGCTCGTTGCGCCAGCCTGCGCCGTAGTAGCTGTGCCCGGCGTGGGGAATAACGTCCAGCACGAAGCCGATCCGGTGACGCCGGCAATAGCGCCGGTAGGCGGCTGCGGCGGTCGCCGCATCGGGATCCGAACCGCCGTAGATAAAGCGGATACTTCCCTTGTAGCGGCCGAAGGCCTCCAGCAGACGATCCTCGGCGCGCGCTTCGTCGGCGGAACGCGTCTCGTGGCGCACCAGCGCCTTGCCGACCATGCCGGTCTGCACCCGCCCCGTGAAGAGTTTCTTCCAGGTCTGCCGCAACAGGAGCTTTTTGGCATAGGCCCGCAGGGCCCCCAGCGTCTTGCGCAGGTTGGTGCCGGGCGCGCGCAGACTGCCCATCACCTCGGCCGACCAGAGCACCAGCCGTCCGATAGCGGGATGCCGTGTCGCCGTGCCGATGGCCACCTTGCAGCCGGAACAGATGGCGATGAGCGTCAGCGGTGTGCCGGGCGGCAGTTGCTCCTTGAGCCAGACGACTGCGGCATCGGCATCGTCAATCATTGTACCGATGCCCGCCGTGGCGATCTCGCCATCGCTCTCGCCGCGGCCGCGGTAGTCTAGGCGCAGGCAGAGGGCACCCTGACAGGCCAACCGGCGCGCCATATCCAGAAAGAGACGGTGCGGGCCCTGACGGTCGCCGGACCAGCCGCCCAGGAAGAGAAAGGCCTCCTTAGGCGATGCCGTGGCAGGACGGTGCAGCACACCACGGATCTGCTCCCTGCCGCACGGCAACGCAACGGGGGCTTCGGTGAAATCGACAGGCGCGGGGATACGCGGCGCGGAGGAAATGTTGCGCAACTCGGGAAAGCCCGCCTGCAGCCATCCGGCAGAGGCCACTGCGAGATCCGTTGTCGCCACATGGCCGACACTGTTCCAGAAGGGGGCCAGACGGATGGTGCGGATGGTGGTTGACGGGCTCTGCTTCTGCAGCGCCTCGACCGTGCGCGTGTCGGTACCCGTGGCCAGCGCCAGCATAGGCAGGGCAACCTGCGGGAAGGTGCTGGCCTCCAACTGCGCATAGTGGCTGCCGGTGAACGTATAGCCGTCGAGGTCAACCGAACCGCCGCCGCGCAACGTCGCCTCGATATCCTTGCGCGAGACCTGCGCCCGCCCATAGGCCACCATATCGTTGACCATGCGCCGCTGGAGCAACTGGCGTATGAAGTCGGCGCCCGTCACCGGCTCCCAGAGCAGATAGGCGGTGGCTGGAGTGGCCGACGGTTGCAGCGCCAGCAGGGCACCGGCGCGTATGCCGAAGAACACCTGCGGCAGATCGGGGAAGCGCTCCCCCAGCCAGGCGGCTGCGGTCGCGATGTCCGCCAGCCAGTCGCCCACGGTATAGTCTGCGAAGTCACCGGAAGAGTCGCCACAGCCGCGGTAGTCGATACGCAGTACCACACAGGGCACCTGCGCCGCCAGCCAGCGCGAGCTTTCCACCATGGCACGCTGCGCCGCCTTGCGCTCCTCGACCAGCGGCGGACACAGCAGGAGGGCACAGCGCGCCACGCCACCGGCAGCCGGTGTTGCCAGCGTGGCCTGCAGCCAGCCATCGCCCGAGGGAAGCTGGAAGGCGGCGACTGCAATATCGGCAGCTTCAGTTGTATGCTGATCACTCATGTTCAACCTGCGGATATACTGCTACAGCACAAAACAGGCCAATGTGGCGGTTGCCACCCTTCGTCCTCGTCCTCGTCCTCGTTATTGACACAGTTCTGTTTTTGACAGCCCCTTCAGGGCTGGCATCAACTTTGTCGCGAGATAGCTTTGTCGGTAACTTTGTCGCCTTCGTCGAAAGCTGCTGGTTTTCTCTCACGGAGGCACAGAGGCACGGAGGCACGGAGAAGTTCTAAAGTTCGGGAGTTCTAAAGTTAAGACTGCCGCCTGTACCGAACCACCCTGCCCGCCGTCTCGGCACAAGCTCACGGTACAGCAACCGGAAGGTAGGGCGAGCCGTCCCCGTCACGCCGCTACGCGGCGTGACCGGCGAGCCGCACGTGCGTGATTAACCGCCAAGACGCCAAGGCCGCCAAGGGATCTTGATTTTAGGTTGATTGGTGATTGGTGATTGGTTGTGCTTCGCTCTTCCATTTTTACTCCTCCCCGGCAAGCCCGCTGTCGTCGATTGTCGTCGCTTGTCGTCGAGATCCTGGGAAGCCCCCGCAGAAGCGCGCCAGCACAGGTGGGGCGCCTTTTCAGGAGCATCCCTGACACACAACGACAGGCGACGACAATCGGCAACGGCTTGCATCTGGCAAACAGACGCCTTATTCCGAGACTATATCCCGCCCCTTCAGGGCTCGTCTGTTTTGCCTCGTTACCCAGGGCGTTGCCCTGGGCTGGTATATCGCGCCCCTTCAGGGCTGGCATCAACTTTGTCGCTACCTTTGTCGGTAACTTTGTCGCCTTTGTCGAACGCAACTGGTGGCCTCTCACGGAGGCACAGAGGCGCGGGGAAACGGAACCGCGAATGCACGCGAATTCACACGAAAATGGATTAAGCGGGTAGATGAAGTGTGCCGTTTAAGAGTGAGATTAAGAGTGGGATTAAGTGAGTGTGCTGCGCGCTTGCACTTTATCTGCACCTTCGTCCCCTTCGTCCCATTCGTCCCATTCTTCATCGCGCCTTTGTCGAAAGCAAAGGATTAAGCGGGAGGTTGAAGCCTGCCGTTTAAGAGTGCGCCCGGCGGAGCTGGACAAAGGGCGAAGGCACCCTACCGCATCACTGGCGCGTGCCATGACCTTGCAGTTGTACGCTTGCAATCTGCCACCTGTACCGAACCACCCCATGGAGGGCGGGCGCCCCGCAAGCCGCGCGCCGTGACTGTACCGCCAGCCCCTCATGTACCGTGAGCCAAGCCACCACAGGCACCACCGAGACGACGGAACACTACCTTATGTCGTTAGAGACTCTTGCAATACCCCTCGTGGCATGGGCGTTCCGCCCATGAATCACGGGCAAGATGCCCGTGCCACATGTGAAGGCAAGAGGTTTTGCAAGAGTCTCACTATATTGTAGCCCGCGATCACAGCAGCGTTGGCACTGGACGGAGAACGCGACCGCCGAGGACGGCGGGCTCCACCTTCTTACGGCCTTCCGTTAATGCATCATGCGCCACCATCAATTCTGGCGTCATTTAAGAATCTGGATTGCTCTCGGGAGTAACACGCGCCCAACATATATGAGGAATGCCGTGTAAAGGACAACAAGCAGAAGCGCAACAATCCAGCATGCCATTGCCAATCGGTGGCGGCCAAGCCTCCTCGCGCGAGCATTGTGGACGCACAAGACTATAGGAGCCGCGAGGAAGGCGACTAAAACGACATAAAAGAGTATTACAAAGAGTATTTCCAAGATTTTCTCGCCAAACGTCGGAGGCGTGATTGGTCCTTGTTCAATTCTAATTGCCAAAGCTCCTTTTCCTGCGTTCCTGCTACATAAGCGAGTCGCGATGCAATGAGCGCATACTTGGGGACTTCACGGTAATTCTCAGCAAGATACTGAACAAGCGCTCTTGCCAGTGTCGAATACGTAATATCCCCTGTGCTGGCCGAGTCCTCAAGTGTCTTGAGTCCTACAGGTAACGGAAGCTTGGGAACTCCCAGTCCCTCATAGAACGAATCTTCCATAACTATACTGATTTGGGAGGATCTACGCATCATGTGTTTTCCTTTGTGACAAAAACGACGACATATGCGGTGGGCATTTGCCAGTCCTAATCATGTGCTAGTTCAATCCGTACCGCAAACATTGTAAAGGCGAATGAGGGCATGCGCGACAACCTCAACCTGTACACGGCGCAGATCCGAGCTGTTCCTTAGCCGATCAACAACTTCCATTAACTTGGAGTTGGTTTCGCCAAGAAAACGGCATCCATTCTGTTCGCCGATAAAAAAGGGTGTCTCATCTGGAGGGTTAATCCAGCCAATGGTATTTAGGTATCCTTCGACTAAAAAGACCTCCCTGCTGCGGGCAGCCTCGAGAGACGGCAACTTGTACCCGGGTTGCTCGTCTAGCGTTGCTCGAAAAATGCGGTCTACATCACGGACAAACGCCAGTTCCTCAGATGTCGCCGGCTGTCGTATTCCATTCGAGGACGTGCTTTGGTTGGCAAAATCGGCAGCCGTCTCGAGATCGGAGACCGGCACACTGATGGAAAGCTCAGCGATGAGTTCGGAGCCTATTTGCGCAGTCAAAGACATTAGGCTTGCCAGTCCTTCCCCCGTGCAGAGAATCGTGGAACTCGCGGACGTGGTAGCGTGATCCTCGAGTTTGGCGACATCCCCGCCAAGCTCAACAAAACGATCATACGCATGCGAGTCAGTAACGTCCACACCTAGTGCCCTCTCAAACCAAGAACGCGCTTCAGTTCTGTCACCACGTGCATAGTGAGCATCTGCAAGTATAAGGAAGGTAACACCTGCCGGCCCATCAACATCCAAACTGCGTTTAGCGTGCTCGATAGCTCCGGCGAAGTCCTCCTCCTTGAGCAGAGCTCTCGCTAACTTCCTGTGGGTATACGGTAGAGCGCCCGCCCCGAGCTTGATCGCGTGCCGCCAATATGCAACGGCCTCCTTGCTGTTGCCTTGGATCTGAGTATATTCAGCCTGAAGGACGGCAGCCATTATTTGCGTCTTCGTGCCCTTTGCAAGAACAACAGCCTTACCAGCGAGTTGCGCTGCACGGGCGTAGTCTCGATACATAGCCGTAATCTGTGTACATTTCTTGAGTAGCGACTTAGCCCGCCATAGCCTAATAGCACGGAACATTATCAATCATCTTCTTGATCATAACACGATGCCGTTTCAGCAGCACAGCTTGCGTTTACGATTTCCCCGCCTCTCCGTCAAGAACTGGCGCAGTGCCTCGTTGTACTCATCATAGCCGACCCAAAGCAGGTTATTGTGGCCTGCCTCCTTATTTTTTGTAGAGCGTGTAGGCGTTCGCCAACAGAAGTATGCAGAGGAGCACGTAAATAACATAGGCGATCATGGGATTGGTCAGCCAGATTGCCGTTGGCCCGTCTGTTCCACCAATTATGCCGACATCGTCATCAACGGGTGCTAAAGGCAATGCCAGCAAGACCGTCAGGCATATGATAACGGCGACAGCAGTTGCAGCATTAATGAAAACCAGAATCTTCCTCATTCCTCTCTCCGTTCTTATCTTAAATCGCGCAACGACAAGATTGTCCTGATAGGATCGTGGAAGAATATGTAAACACCCACCACAACAACCGCAGAGGCTGCATCAACCGTCAGCGTTACAGGAGTGCCCAGCATTCTGAGGGAATAATCCTTCATCTTGTCCTGGCTGGTCTTCTTGATCAGGTATCCCTTGACGTTTTTTCCCTCGTAAACCTGGTACTCGACTCCCCGCTCCTTAAGGGCTTCCTCTGTCGTCTTGCTGGCATCAATCCAGATGCGCTCATTCGCGTTGGTTCTTTTCCACAGAGAAGACGTGGCACACCCCTGGGTACCCAGAAGGATAGCGACACAAGCCATGCGCAACAGTCTATTCATTCAAGCACCCGGTATCATCCGAAATACAACGCCGCTGGGGTGCGCTCCACAATAGTGGATGCGCACCCAGAATCCAGAATCCAGAATTCAGAATTCAGAATGAAAAAGCGCCTTCTTTTGCTGCCCTTTTCGTGTCCATGCAATTGGGACACACATCCTGAACGGACGGCAAAACACTCAAATTGTTGCCTTGCAATATTCTGGATACCGGATTCTGGATTCTGGATCTGTACGATTCAACCAAGTTGAAATGGCACCCACGCCGCTGTAAACGCTATCAAAATCAAAAAGGCCACCACAAAAATGGTGGTTCGCGCCCATACGACCGGTTCGGCGCGTACGCGATAGCCCGCGGATTCGTCGTAGCTTGCTTGCTTTCCCCTGGCCAGCCTTGCCGCCTGGTAGGCCATGACCAAGAGATTGACACCCGGCACCCCCAGGGCAAGGCCTGCCAGCCAAACAGCCATGTTCCGGCCCAGATACTGGCCAAAACCCAATGGCGCGGCATCAGACAACCCCACCTTGAACCAGCGGCTTTGTCACCGGATAGATCGCGACAAACGGCGATACGAAGACAACAACGATGGCCGTAATCGCACAAAGAATGGGTCTGACAATCGCAATCATCTCGTGTTCCCGACTGCACTATTGGAAGTACTTCTTACCAAAACCCATCCCAGACGATTGAAGTTTACGGATTTACCTATCCACCTGTCAATAGTATCACTGGCGTAATCGGTTGATTAAAGGGGTGTGCATGGAGCGCGGGCTGAATGCGGCTCCGTCCTCGATGGAGATTGAACCGCCAAGACGCCAAGAGGAATCACAAAATTAGACACGCAGAGCGGGGTGTTTAACCGCAAAAGACGAAAAGACGTGAAACAGTGAGTAAGCGGGTGGAGTAAGCGTTCCGTTTAAGTGTGAGAGTAAGTGCGAGAGTAAGCGCGCAGCACCCACTTAAACCCACACTTAATCCCACTCTTAAACGGCACACTTCATCCACCAGCTTAATCTTTTGCTTTCGACAAAGTAACCGACAAAGCTCGCGACAAAGTGGGGATCGCCACCGCCCGATCTTCATGCTCTCCCCGCGCCTCCCCTGTCGCTAGCCGATTACTTACTGGCTGTCAGTTGGCAGCAGATGGGTGGCCGCCTCGGTGATCTGCGCCAGGAAGGCGGAGCTGTCGGGGCAGCCCTGCAGCGGGCTGGGCAGGCTGCGGCGGAAGATGCCGCCGTATGACTTCGAGAGGATGCGCGTGTCCGCGATGATGACCAGCCCGCGGTCGCCGCGGTGGCGGATCAGGCGTCCGAACCCCTGGCGCAGGCGCAGGACGGCCGAAGGCAGCGACAGGGCGCGGAAGCCGCTCGTGCCCTCGCGCTCGAGCTGCTCGCAGCGGGCGCTCAGCACGGGCTCGCCGGGAGAGGAGAACGGCAGGCGCGCGACGATCACGCACGAAAGGGCGTCGCCGACGACGTCGACCCCCTCCCAGAAGGAGTGGGTGCCGAGCAGCACATGCCCCTCCCCCTTGCGGAAGGTGCGCAGGATCAGGTCGCGCGAGCCGCTCTCGCCCTGCACCAGCAGGCGGATGCCGGCGGCCTCGAGCACCGGGCCCGCCAGGCGGGCGCACTGGCGCAGCATCTCGTAGCTCGTGAAGAGCACCAGCGTGCGGCCGTTCAGCGCCGTGCCGAGCTGGCAGAGCAGCGTGGCCAGTTCCGTGACGTAGGAACGGTCGGGATTGTTCGGCTCGGGCAGGTAGGCCGGCACGAGCAGGCGGCACTGGCGGACGTAGTCGAAGGGGCTGGGGGCAATGCAGGTGCGGATGCGCCCGGCCTCCACCAGATTGAGCCCGAGGCGCTCGCCGATGTAGTCGAACCGCCCGCCGACGCTCAGGGTGGCGGAGCAGAGTATGACGCTGCGCCGCGTCTCGTAGAGGTGCTTGGCCAGTTGCGGGCCCACCTTGAGCGGCGCGGCCCAGGCCTCGGCCAGCGGTTCGGCACCGTAGGCGCGCTCCACCCAGAAGACGTGCTCGTCGCTGCAGCCCGCGAGCACGAAATCAATTTCATCCAGCATCTGCGTCAGGGTCTGCAGGGCGTTGGTAAGGTCGGAGGTCTCCTCGACCATCAGATTGAGCTCGCCGTCCTGGCTCTCCTCGATCAGCTTGAGCATCTTCTGGAAGAGGGCTGCCAGCTCACCGCCGGCCTCACGGAAGGCGGTCTGCGCCTCACGGATGGTTTTCCAGACCGCGGGAGGCGCGGGCGGCGGTGCCAGCGGTTCAGACGGATCGGGCGCCTCGAAGGCGAAGCGTTTGGCCTCGCCATTGGCGGGCAGCAGCAGGTAGAGCGCGCGGAAGAGCGCATGACCCTCCTGGCGCAGCCTGTCGACCGCCTGGCCGGCATCTAGGATCGCCTCCTCAAAGGAGACCAAAAACGAACTAATCATCCGGATGGCGCCGCTCGCTAGACGGCGGCGCAGGCGCTCGAGCAGTCCGCGGCGGCGCTTGCCCTGCCTCTGGGCCAGGCGGCGGGTGAAGGTGGCGAGGCGCGAAGGCGAGGCCTCGATCGAAAAGAAGCGGGTGGCGGCCTCCTCCAGATTGTGCGCCTCGTCGAAGATAACCTGTGCATGCCGCGGCAGCGCGACCGGCGTGGTGGCGCCCATCTCGGTGAAGACGAGGGCATGGTTGGCTACCACCAGATCGGCGCGCAGTGCGCGCTCGCGCGCCTTCTGGACGAAGCAGCGGCGGTAGAAGCCGCAGGCGTGGCCGGCGCACTCATCGCCCTGCGAGCAGAGCCGGAAGACCATGGCCTGATCAACGCCCGTGCCGCCCAGCAGCGTATCGAGATCGCCGTCGGGCGTGCGTGCCGCCCAGCAAATGATGGCCGCGAAGGCGCGCAGCTCCTGACGCATCAGATCAAACTGCGTCTGCTCGATCAGTTGCGAGAGGCGGCGCAGGCAGAGGTAGTTCGAGCGTCCCTTGATGAGCGCGGTGCGCAGCTTGCGGGGCGGCTCGGCGGCGGCCACACCATGCCGCGGCATGGCATCCAGCATGCGCTGGACGGCCGGCAGATCCTTCTCGATGAGCTGCGTCTGGAGATTGCGCGTGTTGGTGCTGACGACGACCGGCACATCGTTGAGACGCGCCCAGAGGGCGGCCGGAAGCAGGTAGCCAAGGCTCTTGCCAACCCCGGTGCCTGCCTCGACCACCAGATGCACGCCGCTGTTGATGGCATCGACCACGGCGCGCACCATCATCAACTGCCCCGGCCGCGGCTCGTAGCCGGGCACGCAGCGCGCAAGCGCGCCCCCCTCGGCCAGAAGGGCGACCGCCTCATCGGGGGCGACGGCGGTGCAGTCCGTGAGGTCGGGAAGATCCGGCCGCTCGGCGCGCCGGACGGTGGGCGGGAAGGATTCCGCCCATTCGTGAAGTGCGTCACGGCGCTCGCCCGCCATTCCGGCGAAGCAGCCGAAGAGCGCGGCCATGGCGTGGTCTTCCAGCTCGCGCATGGCCTGGGCAACCATATCGAGCGCCCAGCAGGGCAGCGCGCGCAGGTCGCGCTCGCACTGCTCCCAGAGCGTCCAGAGCCGCCTGACCGGCGGCAGCTCGGCCGTCTCCGCACCGAAGCGCTCCTCCAGACGCTCCGCGGCCGACTCGGGATGCAGCAGCCGGTGCAGGTCGTCCAGATCTATGACCGCCCAGGTGGCGGCCCCGGTGCTGCTCTCGAGCAACTCGCCGAGGTGCAGTGCGTCGTTCGTCAGCAGAAAACGCGTCTTGGCGGGCCGCTGCGGCGGGAAGACCTCCACGCCGCCGCCACCGTCAGGCGTGGGTACAACCCAGACGGCCTGCGCCTGCCATGGCAGGCGCGGCGACGCGGAAGCATCGGAATTGGCGGAGGCTTGCGGCATGGTAAAGGATATGGGTTGTTCAAGAGATTAGCCGATCAGGGCGCGGAAAACGAGCGTAAAGCCTGCGTGCCGCAGGCGGCGTGGCGGGCAATCGGCTAGTGACAGGGGGTGCTCCCCGAATGGCTCGATCACTTTGTCACGACACTTTATCCCTACGCTTTGTCGGCTACACCTCGTCTAAACACTTTGTCCCTACGCTTTGTCGGAATCACTTCAGCCGCTAAATTTTCGACAAAGTGGGGAGACAAAGTGTGTGGACGAAGCGTAAAGGGACAAAGTGCGGAGACAAGGTGGAGAGACAAAGTGTATTGTTGCTCCCCTGTCACTAACCGATTATGTGGCGTGGGCGAGCCCGGCTTGACGCTGGCCAACCCACGGCCTATCTTATATGCAGGATGGCAGCCAGCGAAATCTCGCAGCGCTTCCAGATACCGGAAGAGGCAGGCAAATGCGTTATGACCCCGACATCCATCACCGGCGGGTGATTCCCTGCCCGCCCTGGGACATCGAGAACACCGCGTATGCGCCGGATATCCGTACCGCGCTCGAGGAGAACCGGATGCTGCTTCTGGAGATGCGCGACCGCTCCGGAAATCTGGCTGCGGCCGAGGCACGCAACCGCTTTGTCATCGAGCACGCCGATGCGCTCTTCACCCCTTATGTCGCAAAAGGCGGCATGCTGGAGCGGCTGCTGCGAGCACGGCGCTAGCCGATACCCCGCAACTTATCCTTCCCGTTATTCCATTAACAGACTATAGTTATTCACAGGTCGTCCAAAGGCGTCACGGCTGGAGGGACTGGTGATTTGTTCCCGACGCGGATTAATCAGGAACTCAAGAACTCAAGAAAGGTGCAAGAATGCGCGGTTTCCACAAACAAAATCCTGATTTCATGAGTTCCTGATAAACAATCAGCAGGGAATTGCAATAAGTCACCACTCCATGTAAGCGAAGCCCTGCAGGCGGAGCGCCCGGCTGGGCGGCATCAGGATGATCGGCGAGAAATGTTGGCAACGCTACACAAGAAAGGTTACAGGCATTGAAATCCAGAACCCTGTTCGCGGCGATCTGCGCCACGCTGGCGCTATCGCTACATGCCCAGATTGAAGTTCCCACGCCGGAGCAGATGAGCGGCTGGCTCAGCGGCTACCAGGCCTTATGCGGCGGCAAGTCCCCGCTGGCCGACCATGCCCGGCGCCTGGCGCAGGCCACGGAGAAGCAGAAGGCCAATGCCTACCGCGTCGCCTGCGACGCCACCAATGCGTCGGCCTTCGTCCACTATACGGTACCGCCCACGAGCGAGACGCAGTATCTGCCGGACGCCTACCCCTTCGACGGCGAGGCGGGCAAGCCGCTGCGTATCGCCATGGCGCAGGATGAGTACGAGCCCGGCTCGTTCGTGATCTATCCGCTGCAGTCGTTCGGCAAGGTGCAGTTCGAGGTCGGCGACCTCAGGACGGCCGACGGCAAGGTGTTTCCGAAGGCCGAGCTCGACCTCAAGGTCGTCAAGGTCTGGTATCAGAACGGCAACGGCTGGTACAGCTACTTCCAGGACACCGGCCTCAAGCTCTGTCCCGAGCTGCTGCTCAACGACGAGGACCTGATCAGGGTGGACACCGGGAAGGTGGCCAACTACGCGCGCCTGACGGAAGCGGACGGCAGCGTATCGTACCGCTGGCTCACCCCGCCGCGGAATGTTGACAACCGCATCGAGAACGCATCGGGCTACCGCCTCGACGAGTCGTTCTGCGCCATGAAGCCCAATTTCACGGACGCCGCCACCTTCCAGGGCGCGACGCTCGACGAGGGCGTCTTCAAGCAGTTCTTCCTGACGGCGCACGCCACTACGAATCAGGCTCCCGGCCTCTACACCGGCGCCATCACGCTCACCAGGGACAAGTCGGTCATCGGCCGCATCCCGGTCGAGCTGCGCGTGCTGCCCTTCGTGCTGCCAAAACCTAAGACTTACTTCGACAGGGACAAGGACTTCCTGGTCTTCTTCTGCGAATATATCGGCTTCGAGCTGATCCGCCAGATCAACGGCAACGACCAGGAGCTGGCGGAGAAGCAGCTCATCTCGCTGCTGAAGAATTTCGCCCGCCACAACGAGGTGACGCCCAACTTCCGCGGAAGGTTCCAGCGCCCGGACATCTGCGAGGCCGCCGGTCTCGACACCTCGACTTTCAAGACCATCTCCATGCAGCTCGCCAGACCCGCGGACATGAAATACGATGCGCGCCGCAAGCGGGAGGAGCACCTGCGCAAGTTCGGGGCACCGGAAAACTACTTCGCCACGTGGGGCGACGAATACGGCCTCGCCATCCTGAACGGCATCCGCCCGATGATCGACACCTACAAGAACGAGGGCTTCAAGTTCGCCATCAACAGCCGCCACGGCTACTCCGCCGCCGCCTATCTGGCCGACCTCTACTGGCCGCCGGTGCATCCCGACTCCAACAACTCGACCATCACCGCCAAGTTCAACGCGCTCGGCGGCGACGGCTATTTCGGCTGGTACGCCTGCCAGCATGTCGGCGTGGAGAACCCCGCCTACATCCGCCGCCAGTACGGCCTGGCACCCTACCGTGCCGGCTTCAGTTGCCACTACAACTACGCGCACCACCTCAACGGCTACAATGACTTGCGCGGCAGCACCTACAGGGCCATGAACTTCGTGTACGGCCACGGCGACGGCGTCCTCGACACGCTGGCCTGGGAGGCCTTCCGCGAGGGCATGGACGATATCCGCTACGCCACCCACCTCCAGCATCTCGCGCATCCGCTGGTGAAGTCGCCCGCGCTCCAGGCACGCTATGCCGCGAAAAAGGCGCTCCAGTTGCTCGCGGACATGAACACGGACGACTTCGACCTCACGACCGCGCGCCTCGAGATGATCCGTCACATCCTCACGCTCCAGAGCTTCAGCAACTAAGGGGAACCACACCATGAAACACTCTGTTCTAACCTATTCCCTAATCACCGGCGTGCTGCTGGCCGCACCGTCATGGGCCGCTCCTGAAGCGGTGCCAGCCACTGAAGCGGCGCCCGCCACTGAAGCGACACCCGCCCCCGCCGCCACGCAGAAAACCAAGGCGCAGCTCAAGGCCGAGGCCAGACAGGCCCGCGAGGCGGCGCAGAAACGGATGAAGCAGTTCAAGGCCAAAACATCCGATCTGGACAAGCGCCGCGTCCGCTACGACGAGCGGATCGCCGAGATGAACAAGATGCTGCAGGAGCCGGAGTTCCGCGACGATGCCGCCACGCGCTACGCCCTGCTGCGGCAGATCATCCTCTACACCCAGACGCCGCCCTGGACGCGGATCGGCCTCTACGACTACGAGACGATCCACGAGGCGCTTCCCCCCGCCGCGAACGCAATTCTAGCCGACCCGGACTTCAGCAGCGCGCAGAAGCTCGACACCGCAATCCACTATCTGGTGCGGTACTATTGCGACTACGACCGTTTCGAGGAGGCGGAGGCCACCGCGCGCCGCGGCATGGAACTGCCCGATCTAAACCAGAGCGAGCAGGCCAAGGCGCGCCTGATGCTGGCCGACATCCGCCGCTACCAGGACCGCTACGAGGATGCGCAGGCCGTCGTGCGCGAGGCCATGCCGCTGGCGCCCGTGACGGCGGCCCGCAAGGGCGCCTCGATAGCGATGGATTTCGGCAAGCCGGAAGACGCCGCCGCGCTCTGGAAGGCCGCCGGCAACCCCTACGAGGAGCTCATGTTCTACGAGAAGCACCGCGGCACGGATAATCGTTCCGAACAGGCGCGCGCCTATGTGCTGGCAACAACCAACGATGCCGGCCGCCGCTACGACGTGGCGGCAGCCTACTGCTTCGGCGACATGAAGCCCGAGAATGTCGCGGCGCGCAAGGCGATCGCGGGGATTCCCGCCGAGCGGAAGATGAAGGGCTTCGGGCCGATGAACACCATCAAGCAGCCCTACCGGCTTGGCGACTACCCGCTGACGCTCAGCATGTGCGAGGTCTTTGCCGGCTCGCCGGTCATGGAGGATCTGGACATCCGCTTCATTCACGTGATCTCGCTCGGCGCGGTGGGACGCAAGGCCGAGGCCGCCGCGCGCGCCGCGGAATACGCCGGGGACGAGAACCTCAAGCCGGTTGACCGGACACGCTTCAAGTTCTACGAGGCCATCCTCTCCGGCAAGTCCACGGACGGAATTCTCAAGGAGGCCAAGCTGACGCGCAAGGAGGAGGCCGCGGTCATCCTGAGCGCCGCCCGCCACTGCCTTTCCGTCTGGAACCTGACCGATCTGGCGGAAAAATATTCCGCCGACTACGAGCGCTATTTTGCCGACAAGCCGGAACGCAGCATCAAGGTCGCCTATTTCGACACGCCGGTCAAGAACATCACCGCGTGGCGCGCGGTTTACCCGAAACTGGAGAAGCAGTACTGCGACATCCCGTACAAGGGCTCGATGGATTTCCTCGAGACCGACGTTTCCACCGGCGAGCGCAACGTGCAGATCGACAAGGACGCCAAGCCGGTCAGCACGCTGGAGCTGACCACGCTCTGCGACCGCTACGGCCTGCATATCTTCCTGCGCGCCGAGGATGACAACGCCCGCGCCATCGAGCAGGGCTTCGCGCGTGGCATCAGCTCGGAAATGTACTTCGCGCCCGGCGTGAACCAGCCCTACACCTGCATCGGCTCCAGTCCCGTCGCCGGCGTGACATGGCTGTTCCACACCACCTACAACAACCGCAACGCCACGCGTCTCAACAAGGAGCAGCCCCGCACCTCGTTCCTCTCCGAGGTTGAATTCACGGAGAAGGACTACGTCCTGCACATGTTCATTGCCTGGGACAGCTTCTACAACAAGCTGCCCGCCGACGGTACCGACTGGCGCTTCGACTGCATCGCCTGGACGCCGTCCGGCGGCTTCACCTGGGGCGGCAGCCAGGGCATCCACTCCGCCTCGGCCTGGGGCAACCTGCGCTTCACACTGACACCGCAGCAGTTGAACGAGATCCGCAAGGAGATCATTTTCAAAACCTACCGATCGTACAAGCAGGTGCCGCGCGACCCCAACGTCAGGGAAAACCTTTTCCAGTGCTGGAAGGATCCCGAAATCGGCGATCCGGACTTCTACGCCACCTGCCTCGCGCCGCTGGAGCAGGAACTCGACGCCTACGCCAAGCTCGTCAAGGCCGACATGAGCGCGGAGGATGTGGCCAGGGTCTACTCCGAGGCACTACCGCGCTGGAAGGGCCTGGCGCACGAGGTTGATGACCTCCGCCGCCGCTATCTGAACGAGCGCATCGTGACCCTAGGGCGCTGACTAACGCCCCGTAATCGGCTAGCGACAGGAGTGTGCATGAAGAGCGGACGGAATGCGGATAGATCGTCCTCGTCCTCGTCCTCGTCCTCGATTCAGCCGCCAAGATGCCAAGAGGAACCACGAAAGACAAGAAGAGACGCGAAAATGGGAGTAAGCGGGTAGAGTAAGCGTACCGTTTAAGTGTGAGAGTAAGTGTGAGAGTAAGTGCTCAGCACCCACTCTGAACCCTCTCTTAAACTCACTCTTAATCGGCACACTTCATCCACCCGCTTAATCTTTCGAGGCTCTTGCAAAAACATGCCTGCGCGCAAGAATCAGCCGATCCCGGTCACCTTGCCGGTGACGGTATCCACCGCGATACGGCGGAAATTGGGGTCGGAGGTTGTGCCGGGCATGAGCTTGATGTCGCCGGCCACCGGCACAATCCATCCCGCCCCGTAGTAACAGAGCAGGTCGCGGATCGGCAGCGTCCAGCCGCGCGGACGCCCTAGCCGCGCCGGATCGTGCGATAGGCTGTATTGCGTCTTGGCCATGCAGATCGGCAGCGCGGCCGCGGCGGGATTGGCATCCAGTTCCGACAACCGGGCGCGCGCCTCATCGGTATAACCGACACCATCGGCCCCGTAGATTTCGCGGGCGAGCGTCTCGATACGCCGCCCCAGCGGCTCCTCCAGCGGCGAAAGGAACTGGAATTCATTGCGTTCGTCACAGGCCTCCACTACAGCCTCGGCCAGTTCGCGCGCTCCCGCGCCGCCTCTGCGCCAGTGATCCGAGATCGCAAAGCGGGCACCCGCACTCTCCGCCGCCCGGCGCACTGCCGCCTGCTCATCAGCCGTGTCACTGCTGAAGGCGTTCAGGCAGACGACCGGACGCACCCCGCTGCGCCGGATGATCCCGATGTGCGCGCGCAGGTTCTCGCATCCCGCCTCGACCAGCCCCACCCGCTCGCCTGTATAGGCGGGATCAAGCGGCTGTCCCGGCTTGACGGCGGGACCGCCACCGTGCAGCTTGAGCGCACGCATCGTCGCCACCAGCACAATGGCATCGGGCCGCAAACCGGAATAGCGGCACTTGATGTTCCAGAACTTCTCGTAGCCGATGTCGGCACCGAAGCCGCTCTCCGTCACATGGTAGTCGGCCAGACGAGTACCCACGAGGTCGGCAATCACCGAGCTCTGTCCCACCGCGATGTTGGCGAAGGGACCTGCATGCACCAGCATCGGCTGCCCCTCGGCCGACTGCAGCAGGTTGGGCTGCAGCGCCCGCACCATCAAGGCCGTCATCGCGTCGGCGACCTCCAGATCGGCCGTGGTCACCGGGCGGCCGGAGCGGTCGTAGGCCACGACGATACGCCCCATGCGTGTACGCAAGTCGTCCAGATCGCGCGCGACGGACAGAATGGCCATGACCTCGCTGGCAACCGAGATGTAGAAGCCCGACTCCATCTCGACACCGTCCATGGCACCGCCGCGGCCGATGACGATCTGCCGTAGCGCCTGCGCGCAGAAGTCCATGGCCCAGCGCATCTGGACGCGGGCAGGATCGATATCCAGGCGCCGCATGCGGGTCTTGGCCAGGCGCGCATCGTCATAGTTGCGCTCATGCTGCATGCGCGCGGTGAGGGCGACCATGGCCAGGTTGTTGGCGTTCGTCACGCAGTCGATGTCGCCGGTCAGACCCAGCGAGAAGGGCTCCAGCGGCAGGCACTGTGCCAGACCGCCGCCGGCTGCGGAACCCTTGAGGTTGAAGGTGGGACCGCTGCTGGGCTGGCGGATCGCGCCGGATGCGGAGAGCCCCATGGCACCCAGGCCCTGGACGAGCCCGAGGGTCGTTGTTGTCTTGCCTTCCCCGAAAGGCGTGGGATTGATGGCGGTGACATCAATGTAGCGTCCGCGCGGCTGCTTCAGGCGTGCGAAGAGCGGTACCGGGTCGATCTTGGCAACCAAAGGCCCCATCGGGATTACTTCGTTGTCAGCAAGGCCAAACTCGCGGGCGACCTGTCCGATCGGCTTCAGGCCGGGTTCGAGGGCGGCGGCGATCTGCCAGTCGGCCAGCCGCGTGGGATCGAGTAGATTCATGCGCCACATTATGCACCGGTTTGCCCGATTCCGGCAATCCGTATCTGAATTCGGCTAGCGACAGGGAGGCGCGCGGAGGGAGCATGGAGCGAGGACGGAACACACCCGCCACTTTGTCGCTTTGTCGGTAACTTTGTCGAAGGTGAAAGATTAAGCGGGTGGTTTAAGTGTGCCGTTTAAGAGTGGGTTTAAGTGTGGGTTTAAGTGGGCGCTGCGCGCTTACTCTCGCACTTACTCTCACACTTAAACGGAACGCTTACTCCACCCGCTTACTCCCAGTTTCACGTCTTTTCGTCTTTTGTGGTTAAAACACCCAGCCATACGTGTCTTTCATTTGTGATTCCTCTTGGCGCTCTTGGCGTCTTGGCGGTTCAATCTCTATCGAGGGCGATCCACATTCTGCCCGCTCTCCATGCGCCCATCGCGCCCCCCTGTCACCAACCGATTACTACGCCCCGCTTGCCAATTTCTAGCCGTGTCGGTATGCTATCGGCAATGGCTGAAAAGGCAAAGAAACGTCGGCATCCGGGGCTGCGCCGTCTGGCGGTGGTTGCGCTCCTGGTGCTGCTATGGATATCGGGCGCTATCGGGTGGCTGCTCCGTCCCCTGGTGCTGCTGGCCCTGCCCCGCCTTTCGGACGACGTCACAATCTTCTACCACGGCCGCGCGGAGGTCGCGGATCCCGCCATGGGCGCGGTGCTTGATGTGAGCGAGCCGCGGCTGCGCAAGCTGGCGCACGATCTGCTCGGCTGGAAGGCCGGCCTGATCCCGCCCGGTCTGATTCCGCAAAGCTATGCCTTCTCCGGCAATGTGCGCTTCACCCTCGATGACGAAACCGAGCCCGCCGAGGTGCCGCTGGTGGTGCGCATCAAGCCCGGCCTCAAGGCGCCGGAGTTGCGCGTCCGGCTCCCCTCGGATCTGGCGAATGAATCGCTGGACTACGACGGCTCCTTCACCTCGCGCTCCAAGCGGCGCAAGTACATCCTCGGGCACTACGAAACGAACCACCGGATCAAGTTCGACACGGTCAAGCTCTCCTCGCGGCTCACGGACAAGGAGCTGAAGCGCCCCGTCACCTTCCGGCGCATCGCCGGCGAGGCCACGGGCACGGTACGCTTCAAGGTGAAGGAGAACATCGGCTCGGCCGGCATCACCGCGCACGTGCGCCGCATGGAGCTCCGCTGCGACCTCGAGTTCAAGCGCTATCTCGACGGCATCTCCCTCTCATACAAGATCACGATCCCCAAGCTCGACGCCAATATCACCCACATGGCGCCGATGTTCGAGGGCCGCCCGGTCGAGGAGCTGCGCAAGTTGCTGGAGGAGTCGATGGGGCGTCCGCGCAAGCTCGAACGCCTGGCACGCAAGCGCTTCCCCAACGGCATCCCGCTTGATGTGGCGGTGGAGATCGAGGTTTTCAAGTCGGAGTAATCGGCAGGAACTAGCCGGCACCCCAACTTTGTCGAGAGCTTTGTCGGTAACTTTGTCGCCTTTGTCGCAAGCTGCTGGTTTTCTCTCACAGAGGCACGGAGGCGCGGGAAGAGGAGACAGGAGACAGGGGACAGGAGACAGGAGACGGGTAAGTGGCACAAGGCAGTGGCAGTAGGCAGTGGCAGTAGGCAGTGTCGATGCTGTAGTTTACAAGTCTCGATGGTCGTCGATGGGGGTTGACGGGGGTCGAGTGCCTGGGAAGTTTCAGCAGAAGCGCGCCAGCACAGGTGGGGCGACGCCGTCCCGGCTAGCCGCAGCGATGGAGTGATGGAGCGTGGGAGAAGTTCTAAAGTTCAGGAGTTCTAAAGTTTGGCGGCGTCTGTACCGAACCGCCCCGCCCGCCACCCCGGCACAAGCTCACGGTACAGCAAACGGAAGGCAGGGCGAGCCGTCCCCGTCACGTCGCTACGCGCGTGACCGACGAGCCGCACAAAGGCGATAAAAAAACTGCCAAGACGCCAAGAGCGCCATGTTCCAAGTCAATATTCCGGCTAGCTGCCCCGGTCGGAGTACCGCCTTCAGGCGGAAGTGGTTCAGGGGCTTCAGCCCCGTTCCCATGACCCCTTTTTCCAAAGGAAAAAGGGCTTCGCGAGCCTGAAGGC
>JAAYLN010000180.1 GCA_012521875.1 Lentisphaerota bacterium
CCCGAGGATGTGATCTTGACGCGCAGCCCCTGCTGTACCAGCCTGCGCAGCACCTGGTCGGCCTCGGGGGCGCGGAGCAGTCCGAAGCGTTCCGGATCCAGCTCCATCACCACCAGAATCTCGCGTGCGTTGGCCTTGGTCAGCAGGTCGTCCCTCTGTTTGCCGTACTCGCAGTAGACAAACCCGATGCGCTTGACCTCGCCTACCGGCACGCCGCGGTATTTGACGGCCGAGCCCAGATCCAGTCCGGCCACGGATTCGGCGAAGTAGGTCTCGGCCTCCACCACCTGCTTGTTGAAGGTGCGCGCGCCGGCAATCCCGATCGCCAGCGCGATCAGGGCGGTGCCGGCCAGGACGAAGAAGCCGATTTTGGCAAAATTGGCCTTGTTCTCATTCATGACGGGTTCTTAGCCTCACGGTTGAAAAATGCACGCACGGCCGGCAGCTCCGAGTGGTCGCGCAGTTCGGCGGGGCTTCCGGTGGCGATCAGCCGCTGCTCCTGCTTGTCCAGCATGACGCAGCGGTCGGCAATGGCAAAGATGCTGGCCAGCTCGTGCGTCACCATCACGACCGTCACGCCCTGCGTGTCGCGCAGGTGCAGGATAAGCCGGTCGAGCTCGGCCGAGGTCACGGGATCGAGTCCGGCCGAGGGCTCATCGAGAAAGAGGATGCGCGGATCCAGTGCCATGGCGCGCGCGATCGCCGCGCGTTTGCGCATGCCGCCGCTGATGTCCGAGGGGAAGTAGTCGGCGTACTCCTTCAGGCCGACCAGTTCCAGCTTCATCTCCGCCACCAGGTAGCGTGCCTCGCGCGGCAGGTCGGTGAAGGAGTCGAGCGGCACGCAGACATTCTCCAGCAGCGTCATCGAGCCGAAGAGCGCCCCGCTCTGGTAGGTCACGCCGAAATGCCGCAGCGCGCGCAGGCGCTCCTCTTGCGGGACACCGAAGAGACGGTCGCCCATCAGGCGTATCTCGCCGGCCAGCGGCGGATTGAGGCCGATCATGTGCTTGAGCAGCGTGCTCTTGCCGCAGCCGGAACCGCCCAGGATGACGAAGATTTCGCCGGCGTACACGTCGAATGAAATCCCGCGGATCACCGGGGTGGTGTACCCGGCGTCCACATCCCTGACCGTTATGACCACTTCCCTCATGCGCGTCAGATTCCCAGCACGTGGAAGAGGACGGCGAAGAGGCCGTCAAAAATTGTAATAAGGACCAGACTGCCGACAACCGCGGCGGTGGCGGCGCGTCCCACGGCGTCGGCCGTGCGTCCGGTCTGCAGCCCCTGGGCGCAGCCTACCAGTCCCACCAGCAGGCCGAAGACCGCCGCCTTGAAGAGCCCCAGCAGGACGTTGTTGAGCGTGGTGGCCTTGATGATGCGGTTCCAGTAGACGGTGGACGGCAGGCCGAGCGCGGCCATCACCACCGCGCCGCCGAGCAGCCCGGCGCCTATGGCGAAGATCGTGAGCAGCGGCATCGCCAGTGTGGCGGCGAACACGCGCGGCAGCGCCAGGAAGGTCACCGGCGGCAGCCCGAGGGTCTCCAGCGCGTCCACCTCCTCGTTGACCTTCATGGTGCCGATCTCGGCCGCAAAGGCCGAGCCCGAGCGCCCCGCCAGGATGATCGCGGTGATCAGCGCCCCCAGTTCGCGGAAGAGGCCGATGGAAATCAGATCCGCCACATAGACCTCGACGCCGAACTGGCGCATGGTGGCAGCCGCCATGAAGGCCACGATCAGACCAAACAGGAAGCCGATCAGCAGGGTTATCGGCAGCGCGTCGATCCCGGCGCGCTCGAAGTGCAGCAGGGTGTCGCGCAGCCGCAGCCGCCGCGGCCGGAAGAGCAGGGTGGCGGTCGCGACCGTCGCCTCGCCCAGAAAGGCCATCTGCTCGCAGATGGTCTGCCAGATGCCGACCACGGCCTCGCCGACCTGCACGGCGGTTGCCGTCTTGCGCGGCGGGTGGGTCATGGCCGGGTCTTCGGCAAAGTTCCCGACCGCGAAAAGCTCCAGCGTGCGCGCCACCACCCCGCGTCCGTCGCGGCACGCGATGTCGAAGCCCTGGCGCGCCGACCGGCGGTACAGCTCCACGATCAGCGCCTCGCCCGCGCCGCCGCATGACCCGACCGCCCCGGCATCCAGCTCCAGCGTGTCGCCCCTGCCCAGCCGCGCGACCGCCGGCAGCGCCGAACGCCACAGCCCGGCCACCGCCGCGGCTGAACAGGTCTCTGGCAGAGAGATTTCCATAGTTGGTGATATTTTAGCTGCTGCCCCCTGGCTTAACAAGTGCGCAGCGCGCTCATCTTTGACTGCATTGCTCCCAGAACTGGCGTGGTGTCACAATTTTTGTGCTGCCGCGCCATCCTGATTCGATCAAATCCCTGTCGCCGGTCACAAGGAATTCCGCATTGGCGGACACGCACAAGCCCAGCAGGTATAGGTCATCCGGATCGCGGCACATGGCTGGATCAACGGCTGCCGGCGTCATCATCTCGGCGTTGTTGCGCAAGAGGGTGCAAAAATCGAGTGCCACAGCCTCGGGCAGCCTGATCTTTCTCGCCAGGTTGCGGTACACCTCATCCAGCAACTTTTGCGATATGAACAGATGGTGCTTCTCCAGACAGAGCTCAAACAGCGCCTCGCACAGGCCGCGCCCCGCAACTGCCGCGATCAGGACGTTTGCATCTAGAACGATCCTCATGACAACGCTTTGAAAACGTCCTCGTCGGTGACTAGTCCCTGGGCCTCGGCAAACGGCAGAACCTTCCGCCGCAGTGCGCGGAACTGCTGGACGGCCACATGCCGGCGCAGCGAATCGCGTACAATGTCGCTGACGCTCCTGTGCTCCTGCTGACTCAGTTTCTCCAAGTCGTGGCGCAACTGCTTTGGAAGCCGGACGGTTATTGTGGTCATGTGTGCATCCTCCCCTTCAGAGGTGTAAGACAATGTAGCACACATCTGCGGTGCCGTCAAACATGGACGCTGCTATGGGCCGACGATGCGGTAGAAGCGGGCGGGATGGGAAGAGGCGCCGGTATCATGGATTTCGATCGTAATGTGCCGAAAATGGTTCGAGCGAGTCGATTCCTTCGAATCTGCCGATTCGATTCCATCGAAAAGTCCTGCCCGCAGATAGCCGCCGGATCAATGACGAGGACGAACATCCTTGCCACCAATCTAAAATCAACAGTCACCAATCTAAAACCCCCACCATCGGCGGGCCATCGGCGGGGTTGACTTCCCGCCGCCGTTGCTCTATTTTCGTCCCATGAACCTGCGCCGCACACTGCCGTTCGCCATCTCGCTGGCGATGGTCTCCCACGCCCTGTCGCAAACCGCGCCTGCCACCAATCTCTATGAGGCGCCGCCGGTCGTCGTCACGGCCACCCGCACCGAACGCGCGCCGGAGCAGGTGCCCGCCCAGATCTCCGTCATCAGTGGGGAGCAGTTGCGCGACCAGGGCGTGCAGCATGTCGTCGATGCCCTGCAGAGCCTCGCCGGTGTGCCGGTACGCTCGCTGAGTGGCAACCCCGCCCAGGCCGAGATCGCCCTGCGGGGCTTCGGCGAGAACGCCCACGGCCGCACGCTGGTGCTGCGCGACGGCCAGCGGCTCAACTCGCCCGACATGGGCGGCATAAACTGGCTCCAGATTCCCGTCGGCGCCGTCTCGCGCATCGAGGTGATCGAGGGGCCGCAGAGCGTGCTCTACGGCGACCATGCGCTCGGCGGCGTGATCAACATCATCACCCACGATGCCGCGCTCCCCGCCCGTACCGAGGCGGGAGCCTCGGCGGCCTCGCATGGCACCTACGGCGCCAATCTTGCCACACGCGGGTCGGTAGACCGGCTACGCTATTCGGCCGGGGCCGACTGGCTGACCAGCGATGGATACCGCCGCAATGGCGGCTACGACTCGGTAAACCTGCGCGCGGGTATCGAGGCCGCCGCCACCGAGACGCTGCGCCTCATCTTCTTCGGCACCTACGACCACCTCGAGAACGAGCTCCCCGGCTCGCTCACCCGCGAGCAGATGGATGCCGACCCGCGGCAGGCCTCGACCCCCGACGACAAGGCCGGCAGCGATAGCGGCAATGCCAGCCTGGCACTGCAATGGGATGTCACGGCGGATCAGCGGCTGCTGGCCGACCTGATCTACAACCACCGCCGGGCCGAGAGCGACTTCTTCTCCATGTACAATTTCCCCGAATCCACGCTCGACAGCCTCACCCTCGCGCTGCGTCACCAGCTCGACTCGACGCTGCTGGAGTGCCCGACCCGCCTGCTGACCGGTTTCGACTTCTACCTCGACCGGCTCGCCGTCGACCGCTACTCCGAGCCGGAGCGCAGCCTGCTTCTGCTGGATGCCATCGTCGAAAAGTACAGCTACGGCGCCTACCTGAACCACGAGACCGACCTCACGGAAAGCCTCACGCTGACGCTCGGCGGCCGCATCGAGCAGGCCCGCTACGCCGCCGATGTCAAGGCCGGTGCCGGCGGCATGCTGGTGGACGACAGCGAGACGCACACCGTCAGCGCGCTCTCCGCGAGCCTGCTCTACCGCCCAGTCGATACGCTCAAGCTCTACACCACGTTCTCCACGCTCTACCGTCTCCCCTTCCTAGACGAGCAGGTCAGCTACTACGGCTACGGCAGCGATACCTTCTACCAGGATCTCGATCCGGAAACCGGAACCAGCTTCGAGGTAGGCGGCGCCTGGCGCCTTGCTCCCGACTGGACGGCCGAAGCCAGCCTCTACCGCCTCGACATGGAGGATGAGATCGCCTACAACCCTGTCATCCACGAGAACGCCAACCTCGACGAGACGTGCCACCAGGGCGCCTCGGCGGCGCTCGGCTGGCAGCGCGCCGACCTCGGCGCCATCAAGGCGCGCTACAGCTTCACCCACGCGGAGTTCAGCAGCGGTGCCAACGATGGCTGCCGCGTGCCGCTCGTGCCGCGCCACCACTTCAACCTCGCGGCCCAGGCGCGCCTCACCACCGCCCTTACCCTGCTGGCCACGCTGCACGTCAGCGGCAACCAGCCCGTCGGCGGCGACAACGCCAACAGCCTCGAACGCCTTGCCAGCTTCACAACGCTGGATCTGGGCCTGCGCTACCAGCCGGCGCGTGTGGCGGGTCTCTCGCTGCTTGTCGGTGTGGACAACGTCCTCGACGAGGAGTATGCCAACGTAGCCTACGCCGGCTTCACGGACACCGGCTACTATCCGGCTCCCGGACGCACCTGGAAGGGCGCGCTGTCATACACCTTCTGATGAACCCCCGGCGCGCCGGCGGCGTTTAGGTTTGGTATATGATCTCTCCCTCCACAACACCGCTCGCCGTGCTGGATGGCGCCTGGAATTTTTTCCGCGACGTCTTCCAGCGCGGCGGTGCCGTCATGTGGCCGCTGCTGGCCTGCTCGCTGCTGGCGCTGACGGTTTCGATCGAGCGCGCCATCGTCCTCGCGCGCTTCAAGAGGCGTAGCCGCGCCGGTGCCGGGGTGGTCGAGGCCATGCTCTCGCGCCTGCTGCAGGGGCGGCCGGACGAGGCGGTGGAGCTGGGTCAGGCCGCCGGTGCCGGGCCGATCGCCGCGGTGCTGGCGGAGGGGTTGCGGCTGCGCGACTTCGGCCTGACCGAGAGCCTGCAGGCGGAGGCCACGCGGTTGCTCGACACCCTGCGCCGCGGCTTCGCGCTGCTGGATACGATCATCACGCTGAGCCCGATGCTGGGCATCCTCGGCACGGTGACGGGCATCATCCGCTCCTTCCACCTGCTGAGCGCCACGTCGGGCGCCCGCGACGCCGCTGCGGTCACGGGCGGCATCGCCGAGGCGCTCCTGACGACCGCCGCCGGCCTGATCGTGTCCATCGGCTCGCTGATCCCATTCAACCTCTTCGTCTCGATACTGCGCCGCCACGCGCGCACGCTGGAGCAGACCATCTACCAGTGCGAGATGGCCTACCGGCAGGGCGAGGCCCGGCGCGCGGCGGCCATGGAGCCCGGTGCCCATGCATCTTGAGACGGGATACGAGAACCGCGGCGCACGGCTGGAGATGATCCCGCTGATGGACGTCGTCTTCCTGCTGCTGGTCTATTTCGTCTACGCCATATTCACCATGTCCACCCACCACGGCATCCGGGTGGATCTGCCCCGCGCCGGAGGGACGGGCCTCAAGGATGCACCGCTGGTGATCACGCTGACCAGGACGGGGCTGATGCAGCTTGATGGCGAGGAGCGCGACCGCGAGACGCTCCTGCTCGAGGCCGTCGCGCGCCACCGCGAGACGGGCTGCCCGGTGCTGATCAGCGCCGACCGTGCCGTGCCCCTCGGTACGGGGATCGAGCTGCTGGGGCAGTTGCAGAACGCCGGCATCGAGACCGTCACCTTCCAGGTTTCACCGGAGGGCGCCGGGCCTTGACCGGCGCGCTGACACAGCGCGGCGATCTGCCGCAGAGTCTGGCGCTGGCGTTGGCGCTGCATCTGGCGGGGCTGCTGCTGGCGGGCGTGATCCGCGACCCCACGCCGCCCTCGCTTGTGCCGCCGCGCGCCACGCGTGTGTCGGTACACCTTAAGGCCGTCCCGCAACAGGCGCCGGAGGTCACGGCACGGCCGCATGTGGAGATGCCCTCGGCCGTGCAGTTGCCATCGCCGGTGGCCGCGCCCCCGGCAGCACCGCCCGCGCCCGAGTGGTCGCGGCTGCCGCTGCCGGCCGCCCGGGAACGCGTGGCGCCGGCCAGGAGTGTGACGCCGCCACCACCTGCGGCGGTGGCGCCCGCCCGGCTTGCCGCCGTGCCTTCCGTGGAGCCGGAGACCATCGGGGATCTCCTGCCGCAGGCCCGCATCGGTAGCGAGGCCATTGATGGCGATTTCGATGTGGCGCCGCGCCAGCGCCAGACGATCCGCCCCGTCTATCCGCGCGAGTCGCGCGAGCGCGGCGAGTCGGGAATTGTGGTGGCCATGGCGCATGTCACGGCAGATGGCCGCGTGGCACGGGTCGAGATCACCCGCAGCAGCGGCTACCCGGCTCTCGACCGCGCCGCCCGCAACGCGCTGCTGGCGGCACGCTTCAGCCCCGCCCGCCGCGGCAATACCACCGTCCCCGCGCGCGTGCGCATACCGTTTGAATTTAAGTTGACCGAAAGGTAGTTTGGTTGGTGGTTGATGGTTGGTGGTTGATGGAGCGCTTACACTTCGTCTTCTACACCTTGTCCCTACGCTTTGTCGGCTACGCTTCGTCTCCACACTTTGTCCCTACGCTTTGTCGAAAGCGAAAGAGCAAGCGAATGTTCCGGCTTCCCGTCCGCTTCAGATGCGCCTTGGAGCCCGCGGTCTCCGCGGTGTATTGATGCGGCGCATGAATGGCGAACGGTATCGTCGGGGGCATACACCCTGTCGCTTAACCATCTCCACCCCGACTGCCATCGATAGCCATCGATAGCTGTCGAGGCTGGCTATCAATAACGCCCCTTCCTGTGTGGAAGCCGGGCGGGCTACAGCGCCGTCATGGCGCGCAGTTCCCTGGCGCGGGAGTCGATGTCGGCGCGGGTCAGGCCCTCGAGGCGCGTGGTGCTCATGTCCTCGACGCCGTAGGCCGCCACCGCGCTGGCATGCAGCAGCGCCTGCCGCAGGGTCGGGGTGTCCACGGCGTCGTGCTCGGCCAGATAGCCCATGAAGGCCCCGGCGTAGGTGTCGCCGGCACCGGTCGGGTCGCGCACCTCCTGGACGGGGTAGGCGGGGATGATCGCCAGGCCATCGCGCGAGAAGAGCAGGGCCCCATGCTCGCCCTTCTTGATCAGCACGTACTCCACACCCATGTCGAAGAGCGCCGCGGCGCAATGGCGCAGGTTGAAGCAGCCCGTGAGCTGGCGCGCCTCGCTGTCGTTGAGCGTGACCAGGTGGCTGCGCCCGATCACCTCGACCAGCTTGTCGCGCGCGCAGTTGATCCAGAGGTCCATGCTGTCAACCGCCACGAAGCGCGCGCCGCGCGCCTGGTCGAGCAGGTGGAGCTGCAGGTCGGGGTTGATGTTGCCCAGCAGCACGAAGGGGGCGTCGCGGTAGCTCTCGGGCAGTTGCGGCGCAAAGTTCTCGAGCACGCCGAGATCGGTACGGATCGTGCGGCGGTTTACCATGTCGGCCTCATAGACCCCCTCCCAGGAGAAGGTGGGCCCCTGCTCGAACTGGATGCCTGCCACGTCCATGCCCAGCTTCAGGTAGCGCTCCATGAAGGCGTCGGGAAAGTCGTTGCCCACCACACCCACCGAGCCGACCTTCGTGAAGAACGACGAGGCGGCACCGGCATAGGTGACCGAGCCGCCGAGCTGCTTCTCGAAGCGGCCGTTGCGGGTGGTGATCGTGTCGATACCCACCGTACCGACGATCCACATGCGGATTCCGGATTCCATGATGCTCTTATCTCCCTATTGTGAACGTGCTGTCCTGAGATGCCGCACCAGCGCCTCCAGGGCCAGCTCGTAGCCCTGGGCACCGAGCCCGCTGATCACGCCCAGGCAGACGGGCGCGGTCAGGCTCTGGTGGCGGAAGGTCTCGCGGCGGTAGATGTTCGATAAATGCACCTCGATGCACGGCAGGCCGGTGGCGGCGATGGCGTCGCGGATGGCGACGCTCGTGTGCGTATAGGCCGCCGCATTGAGGATCAGGCCATCGGCGGTGCCGGTCGCGGAACCGATGGCGCGCACCAGTTCGCCCTCGATATCGCTCTGGAAGCACTCGACCGCGACGCCCAGCGACGCCGCGCGTGCGGCCAGCCGCGCCTCGATGCCGGCCAGCGTCTCGGTGCCGTAGATGCCCGGCTCGCGCTTGCCGAGCAGGGCCAGGTTGGGGCCATTATAAACGCGGATCCTCATGGGGCGGACTCCTTTTCGGCTGCGGTGCCGCCGGGCTGCGGCGGGTGGGGCGGGTGCGGCGGCCGGGGCTGGCCGCTCGCGGACGCGACGCTCACGGACGCGACGCTTGCTGGCGCAACGCTTGCGTCCGTATCGCTGCCGGGAGCCTCCCCGATGGCTTCCGCGGCGGCCTGCGGCGGGGGGCTTGCGTCTGTACCGTCAGCATCCGTGTCTTGCGGCTCGGTACACGTATCTGTACCGTCAGCATCCGTATCCTGCGGCTCGGTACCAGTGGCTGTACCGTCAGTTTCCGTATCTTCGGGCAGGTCGGTGTCTTCGGTACCGTCAGTGTTCTGGGGCTGGTCGTACTCGTAGCGCAGGCAGCACTTGAGGCGGCCGCAGGTGCCATCGACGGAGGCCGGGGTCAGGGAGATGTCCTGGGCCTTGGCCATGCGCAGGCTGACCGGCTGGAAACCTTGCAGCCAGGTGGCGCAGCAGAACTGCCGGCCGCAGGTGCCCAGCCCCCCGAGGACGGCGGCGGCGTCGCGCACGCCTATCTGGAACACCCTGACGGAGGTGCGGTAGCGCTTGGCCAGTACCGCGCCCGCTTTCCGCGCGGGGAAGCGCCGGTTGGCGCGGTAGAGCAGGATCAGGCGCGAGCGGTCGAGAGAGAACCATGCCGTCACCACCTGGACACCTTGCGGTGCCCCGGCCACTTCCTCGTCAAACAGGCGCATCGCATCCTCGGCTAGCGCGCGGTTGCGCTCTTCGCGTTCCAGATCCTCCGCCGTCGCGATGCGGAAGATCCTGGCGGGTCTGGTCTGGTCTTCGGCGTCCTCTTCGGCGTCCTCGGCAACATCCTCGGCTGCGGCGCTTTCAGAGGCGGTCTCCTCCCCGATGGCATGGACGCGGCAGAGCTCGGCGCGTCCCTGGATGCCGGCGACGCAGAACATACCCACCTCCACCTCCGTCTCCAGGCTGGAAGGCAGTATGGCCTCGAAGAAACGCCGGCCGGGCCGCGAGCAGGTGATGAGGCGGGCCATGGCTCAGGCGGTTCCTCCCGCCAGGCGGTCCATCCAGTAGGAGAGCAGGTTGCGCTCCGAGAGACTGCGCTCCATCTGCCGTGCCAGCATCTCGACGCCCTCGACATTCGCCAGCGCCTGCGCCAGGGTCAGGCGTTGCGCGCGCTGCTGCAGCAGCCCGAGGTGCGACTGGTAGTGGATTGTCGCTGTCGGCGCGCCGGCACGCAGCGCCAGCAGGTCGCGGTACCAGCGCTGGAGCGAGACCAGCAGCAGGCTGCGCAGCTCGCGGTAGCGCGCGCTCACGCGCGCCTCCAGCACCGTCTTGTCGTCCTCGGCCTTGCCCTCGCGCCTGCCATCCGCCGGCTCCCCCGCATCCGGATCCGGATCGTCGTCGTCATCGTCCTGATCGTCGGCGGTGCTGCCGCCCTGTTCGGTGTCGATCTCCGCTTCGACCAGCTTGGCGGCGTGTTCCTTCATGTCGAGCAGGATCTTGTGGATGCGGTCGCCGGCGGCCATGGCGCCCACGGGGCCGGTGCCGCCCTCCGCCGCCAGGATGGCGAGCAGTCCGCTGCGCCAGGGCTCGTCCAGCTCGGCCGGCGGCTCGTCGAGGTCGATGCGCTGGCAGCGCGAGCGGATGGTGGGCAGCAGGGCCTGCGGTGCGTCGGTGAGCAGCAGGATCAGCGTCTTGGGCGGCGGCTCCTCCAGCATCTTGAGGAAGGCGTTGGCGGCCTCGTTCGTCAGCCGGTCGGCACCCGCCAGCACAACGACCTTCCAGCCGCCGGCAAAGGCCGTGTCGCTGAGCCACGGCAGGAGGTAGGGCGGGGACACCTTGCTGCCGGCCGTCTCGCGCATCTGATCGATCGAGATCACACGCGACTTCTTGATCGGAAATACCCAGAGGTTGTCGCACCAGGTGCGGGCGGCTACCTGGCGGCAGCGGTCGCAGGTCTTGCAGGGTGCCTTGTCCGGGTCGAGGCAGGCCAGCCGCTGCATCAGATCAATGGCCAGCTCGCCGGCCACGCCGCGCGGCGAGCCTACCAGCAGGTAGGCATGCGCCAGCCGCCTGGCGGCGATCGCCTGACGGAACAGTTCTCTGGCTTCATCGATCCGCATGGCTCACGTTGCTCCCGGCACGTCGCTGAAACGGTCGCACACGGCCTGCCATACATCGTCCGCGACATCCTCAAGCGCCCGCCCTGAAGGTATCACGCGGAAACGCTGCGGTTCGGCGGCCGCAAGCGCCAGGAAGCCCTCGCGCAGGCGGGCGTGGAAATCTGGTGGCTCGCGCTCGAAGCGGTCGGCGGCGGCCTCGGTACCGTAGCGCATCGTTATGCGCCGGCGGGCGTTGTCCTCATCCAGGTCGAGCAGCAGGGTCAGGTCGGGAACCAGGCCGCCGGTGGCGAAGGCGTTGGCCGTCTGCAACTCGGCGAGTTCGAGGCCGCGGCCGAACCCCTGGTAGGCGAAGGTGGAGTCGGCAAACCGGTCCGAGAGCACCCAGGCGCCGCGCTCCAGGGCGGGACGGATCACCGTCTGCACCAGTTGGGCGCGGCTGGCGCAGAAGAGCAGCACCTCGGCACGCGGCACGGGCGACTCCCCGGCGGTGTCGTGCTGCAGCAGGCCGCGGATCGCCTCGCCGAGCGGCGTGCCGCCCGGCTCGCGCGTGACCACCACGTCGTGGTCCGCGGCCTTCAGGCGGTCGGCCAGCCGGCGGATATGCGTCGACTTGCCGCTGCCCTCGGGGCCCTCGAGGGTGATGAAGTGGCCTGTCAGGCACGCTTGCACTGCTGCCCTCCGGGCGTATCGCGCACTTCCCAGCCCAGCACGGCGATGGCGTCGCGCAGCCGGTCCGACTCGCCCCACTCGCGCGCCTTGCGCGCGGCGGCGCGCGCCTCCAGCAGCTCCCGGACTTCCGCGGGCATGGCATCGGGATCGGGGCGTCCGAAGCTGAGCACGCCGAGCACGGTGTCCCAGCGCGCCAGCAGGGCGGCCACGGCGGCCGCACCGGCGGGCGGGAGGCTGCCGGCGTCGAGGGCGGCGTTGCCCTCGCGCACGAGACCGAAGAGCGCCGCCAGCGCCTCGGGGATGTTGAGGTCGTCGCCGACGGCCTCGTCGAAGGCCGTCCGGGCCTTGACGGCCCATTCGGGAAGCCCGCCGGCGGCGTTGCTGCCGGCGGCGACCGCCAGGCGGTCGGAAAACTCGTCGAGGCGCGCCAGTGTGGTTCGCGCCGCCGCGAGGGCGTCGAAGGTGAAGTTGAGCGTCTGGCGGTAGTGGCCGTTGATCAGCACGTAGCGGATTTCGCGGCCGCTCCAGCCCTTCCCGATCAGGTCGCGAAGCGTGTAGAAGTTGCCGAGCGACTTGGACATCTTCTCGCCGTTGATGCGCAGGTGGGCGCAGTGGAGCCAGGTCTTGACGAAGGGCTTGCCGGTCGCCCCCTCGGACTGCGCGGTCTCGTTGGCGTGGTGCGGGAAGAGGTTGTCGATGCCGCCGGTGTGGATGTCGAACGACTCGCCCAGGTACTTCATGGACATGGCGGAGCATTCGAGGTGCCAGCCGGGGCGGCCGCGCCCCCAGGGCGAGTCCCAGACCACGTCGCCGTCGTCGGCATCCCAGGCCTTCCAGAGGGCGAAGTCGCCAATGCGCTCCTTGTCGTACTCGTCCTGCGCCACGCGTGCCCCCGCGCGCAATCCCGAGAGGTCGATGTGCGCCGGACGTCCGTAGCCCGGAAAGGCGGCCACATTGAAGTAGATCGAGCCGTCGTCGGAGGCATAGGCCAGACCGCGCTCGAAGAGCCGCCCGATGAGCGTGATCATCTCGGGGATGTGGTCGGTCGCGGCGGGATAGTGCTCGGCCTTCTCGACGTTGAGCTGGCGGATGTCGTCGAAGAAGGCCTCGATGTAGGGGCGTGTGTATTCGCACAGCGGGAGACCGGCCTCCTGCGCGCCGCGGATCGTCTTGTCGTCCACGTCGGTCAGGTTCATGACCTGGATGACCTTGTGGCCGGCATATTGCAGCACGCGCCGCAGGATGTCCTCGAAGACGTAGGCGCGGAAGTTGCCGATATGGGCATAGTTGTAGACGGTCGGGCCGCAGGTGTAGAGACGGACGGCATCCGTGCTGAGCGGCTCGAAAAGTTCCCGCTGGCGGGACATGGTGTTGTAGAAGTAGAGGTTCACGGCCGGGACAATTCTTTCCGTTGATTCAAACCTTAATCCTATCATAAGGTCGCGCGTCGGGGAAAGATCGGAAAGCCGGTTTTCCAAAAGG
The DNA here is from genome assembly GCA_012521875.1 of Lentisphaerota bacterium. Classification (GTDB taxonomy): domain Bacteria; phylum Verrucomicrobiota; class Kiritimatiellia; order RFP12; family JAAYLN01; genus JAAYLN01. Next base: position 13,127 of record JAAYLN010000180.1, read on the forward strand.
CTCGACAGGCGGGCGGGTAAGTGCGTACATTTAAGCTGTGCCGTTATATTGAAGCACGCTCGATAACTCCGTTCTGCTGCGAGGTGAAGATGAGGAAACTGGCCATAGTTGTTCTGGGGTCGCCCAATGATGCCGAGGGGAATCTCTCGTCCATCGGTATTGAGCGGTGTCAGCAGGCGCTGGCCGAGTATGCCAGGAACCCCGGCGCCAGGATGCTGCCCACAGGGGGATGGGGCGACCACTTCAACACCACGGACAAGCCCCATGGCTACTACACGCGGCAGTACCTGATGGCGCATGGAGTCCCCGGGGAGGATATCCTGGAGTGCGCCGAGAGCGCCAACACCATCCAGGACGCGCAGCTCGCCCGGCCGATCATCGAGCGCCACGCGATAAGCGAGCTGATCGTTGTCACCTCCGACTTCCATATCCCGCGGGCCAGGTTCCTCTTCGAGCGGGAGTTTCCCGATCTCCGGCTATCATTCTCGGCAGCCGAGACGCACCTGCCCGAGGATGAACTCCGGCAGCGCAAGGAGCACGAGGTGCGGGCGCTGGCCAGGCTGAGGCAGAGTATGGAACGATGAAGCGCATCCCTTTTCGTGTCCAAGCAATTGAGACACACATCCTGAATGGACGGCAAAACACTCAAATTGTTGCCTTGCAATATTCTGGATTCTGGATTCTGGATTCTGAATTCTGAATTCTGGATTCTGTGCGATTCAACCAAGTTGAATCGCACCCCGGCGGAAAAGTTTAAAATATTTTCATGGGCAGCAGAGGGCTATCATGCTATGATTGAAAATTAACAAGCATTGAAAGCCGCAGATGACCTTTTCTGAATTAGGACTCCGTGACGAACTGCTCCAGGCCATTGCCGAGATGGGCTTCGTCGCCCCCATGCCCATCCAGGAGCAGACGATCCCCGCGCTGCTGGAGGGTGAAACCGACTTTGTGGGCCTGGCCCAGACCGGAACCGGCAAGACCGGCGCCTTCGGACTGCCCCTGCTCAACAATCTGGACGCCGGACAGAAGATGCCGCAGGCCGTCATCCTCTGCCCCACGCGTGAACTCTGCCTGCAGATCGTCGACGATCTGCGCCAGTTCGCCAAAAACCTGAAGGGTGTCCGCATCGTCGCCGTCTACGGCGGTGCAAGCATCTCCTCCCAGGTCAACGAGCTGCGCCGCGGCGCGCAGATCGTCGTCGCGACGCCGGGCCGCCTGATCGACATCATACAGCGCGGTGCCATCGACCTCGGCGCAGTCCGGGTCGCCGTGCTGGACGAGGCCGACGAGATGCTCGACATGGGCTTCCAGGATGATATCGAGATCATCATCAAGACGCTGCCCGAGGGGCACAAGACCTGGATGTTCTCGGCCACGATGGGCAAGGAGGTCGCCGGCATCGCGCGGCGCTACCTGCAAGACCCCGTCGAGGTCACCATCGGCACCCGCAACCAGACCGCGCCGAACATCACGCACCACTGCTATACCGTGCATGCGTCGAGCCGCTACGCCAGCCTGCGCCGCCTGATCGACATGACGCCCGACCTCTTTGGCCTCGTCTTCCGGCGCACGCGCCGCGATACGCAGGAACTGGCCGACATGCTGGCGCGCGACGGCTACGCCGTCGAGCCGCTGCACGGGGATCTCTCCCAGATGCAGCGCGACAGCGTGATGAACCGTTTCCGCCGCCGCCAGATCCGTCTGCTGATCGCCACGGACGTGGCGGCCCGCGGCATAGATGTGGACGACATAACCCATATCATCCACTACGATCTGCCGGACGACATCGACGTATACACGCACCGCAGCGGCCGCACGGCGCGCGCGGGCAAGTCGGGCTACTCGATCGTCTTCGTCACGCCCGCCGAGCGCTACCGCATCGGCCTGATGGAGCGGCGGCTCAAGATCCGCTTCATCGACCAGCTCGTGCCCGACGGCATCCAGGTGTGCCGCCAGCGGTTGCTCACCATGGCCGACCGCCTGGCCTCCCAGAACGTCGACGAGGAGGCGCTGGAGCCCTACTTCCCCGCCGTCAACGAGCGTCTGGCCGACCTGTCACGCGAGGATCTCATCGGGCGCCTGCTGGCAGCCGAGCTGGCCAACGTCAAGGGCACCCACGTCTCGCACCAGGATTTGAACGCCCGCGTGCCCGCCGCTTCCGCCAGCCGCCGCAGCGGCCCGTCCCGCGAACGCGGCGCACCGCGCGATACGGGGCCCATGCATACCTTCGAGATGAACGTAGGGCGCGAGGACGGCATCAACGAGGGTGCCATCGTGCGCCTAGTCTGCGAGCATGGCGCCATCCAGTCGCGCCAGATCGGCAGCATCCGCATGAACGCGCGCAACACCTTCTTCGATGTCACGGCCGAAACCGCGGAGCAGATCCGCGAAGGCCTGCGGGATGCGCTGCTGGACGGCAGCCCGGTCAGGATCCGCGATGCCGAACCAAGAAGGGACGACGGCCCGTCACGTCCCGCCTACCGCCGCCCCCACAAGAGTTTCTCGCCCCGCCGCGGCCCGCCCGGCGGCTATGCGCCACGCCGTCCGCCACCGCACCAGGCCAAGGGCGGCAGAAAATTCCGCGGCCCGAAATGAATAAGCGGGCCGTATGAAGCGTCTATCTCATGGAGCCATTGTCCGGTGACTGGCTAACCCGTGCCCGGAACGGCGACGCCGAGGCCTTTGCCGCAGCCTTCGAGACGCTGCGGCCGACGGTCTATGCCGTGGCGGCGCGGCTGGTTGGCCCGGACGATGCCGAAGACGTGACGATGGAGACCTTCCTGCGGGCCTGGCAGGCGGTGAACCAGTACAACGGACGCGCCTCGCTCAAGTCCTGGCTCTACCGGATAGCGTACAACTGCGCCATAGACACCCTGCGGCAGCGCAAGCGCCGTCGCGAGGTATATCCGGAGCCGGACGAGGATGGCCGCGGGCCGCTGGAACAGATCGAGGACACCGCAGCCGTACACCCTGCGGAGACGATCGAGCGGCAGGAGACGGGCGACGAGCTTGATGACGCCCTGCGGCAACTGCCGCACGAACACCGGACCGTCCTGCTCCTGCGCTATGCCGATGGCCTGAGCTACAAGGAGATCGCCACAGTCACGGGGATACCGATCGGCACCGTGATGTCGCGGATCTTCAACGGCAAGCGCAAGCTGCGCAAGGCCATGAGCGAGACAACGGTAACGGACGAAGAGGAAGAGGAGAGCGGATCATGAAGAGAAACCGGAAAGGCTGGCCGGAGATCAGGGAACAACTGGCCCGTCGTGGCTCCGCTGTGCCGCAAACCGATGCCAGGCAGTTCTGGGAGGCCTTCGAGGCCCGCCGCCACATCTATCCCCAGCACCCGCCGGCCGGGCGTGCAAGCCCGCGCGCACCCTGGCTCTGGGCCATCGGCAGCCTGGGCGTCACCTCGCTACTGGCCGCCGCCGTCTGGTTCTTTTTCCTGCAGCCTGCCCCCGTGCAGGCCCACGCCGCCATCCATTCCTATGAAATCGCCCCGGAACATGGTACCGTGATGATCCTGCAGGACGAAACCAGCCGTGCCGCAATCCTATGGGTAACTAATCTCGAAATCTCCGAAACCACCCCGCCACCGGAGGGCCAGCCATGAGCCTTATGCGTTTACAGAGCCCTGTGCGGCTCCTGGCGCTTGCGCTGATCCTTTTGCTAACCGCTAGCGGACAGTTGGCAGCCGACACCCTGCGCATCCGCATGATCCGCGCCACCCCGGAAGCCGCCGATGGTGTCGCCCCGGGCCTGCAGGATGTGCTGCCCGTACTGCGCCGCACCCTGGCCTTCAAGAGCTACCAGCTCGACGGCGAGGCCACCCTTCCGCTGCCCGCCAATGGCGAACTGCTGCGCGTCGGCGTCTACCAGATAATCTGCGAAGGCATCGCCGACCGGCTGACGGTACAGATCAGCCACGGCAACAAGCGCATACTGCGCACCGTAGCAACCGTCCGCCGCGACCAGCCGGTTATCCTGGGCGGCTTCCCCGTCCGCACCGGCGGCGCGCGGATGTTTGTCCTGACGGTGGTGGACTGATGCCGGCCCGCTCCCTTCGCCCGGCTCTGACGAGCCCTTCCCGTTCCGGCAGACCTCCGTGTCCACCACCTTGCGACGAAGAGGATACTCTGCCCTGTTCCAAACAACAGACTGCCTGTACGGGCGGCACGCATGCCGCCCCCGCCGCCTCCGGCGGCGGCTGCCTACTGCCATAGCCCATGCAAACCCTCATCAAACCGGAACGCTTCCACACCATCCCCGGGCCGCTGGTGCTGGCCGCCGGCTTCTTCGACGGCGTCCACCGCGGCCACCGAAGCGTGCTCGATGATGCCGTCAGCCGCGCGCGCGGGCTGGGCGGAACGGCCTGGGCGCTGACCTTCGACCAGCACCCCCTCTCCATCCTCGATCCGGCCCGCCGCCCGCCACTCCTGACCCCCATGCAAAGCCGCCTCCTGCGCCTGGCGGAGAGCGGCATGGACGGCTGCCTGATGCTGCCCTTTACACGCGAACTCGCCTCCCTCCCGCCCGGGGCCTTTGTCGAGCTGCTCTGTGGCGGGAAGCGCGCCATCGCCGAAATCCGCTGCGGCGACAACTGGCGCTTCGGCGCCGGCGGAACCGGCACACCCGCGTTGCTCGCCCAACTCGGCCGGCAGCACGGCTTTGAAGTGGTTGTCGTGCCAGCCGTCTCCTACAAGGGACTGCCCATCTCCAGCACCCGCATCCGCCAGGCCATCCAGTCGGGCGACATCGCCGATGCCAACGAGATGCTCGGACGCCCCTACTCCATCAGCGAGACCGTCGTGCGCGGACGCGCCCTCGGCCGTACTATCGGCATGGCCACGGCCAACCTCCACCCCTCGGCCGAGGTGATGCCGAAGATCGGCGTCTATGTGGTGCGCGTCTGGATCGGCAACCGCCCCGTCAACGGCGTCGCGGGGCTCGGCTGGCGTCCGACCTTCGCCGATGCCCGCCCCGACTCCCCGGTGCTGGAGATCCATCTGCTCGACTTCGAGGGCGATCTCTACGGGGCCACGCTCGAGGTCGCCTTCCTCGCCCGCCTGCGCGACGAGATCCGCTTCCCCAATGCCGAGGCGCTGGTGGCCCGGGTGCGCGACGATATCGCCCGCGCACGGCAGCTTCTAGCCGCAGGCGGATAGAAACTGGGAACAGGGAAAGCTCTCGCGAAGGCGCGAAGCCGCGGGGAAGTTCTAAAGTTCGGGAGTTCTAAAGTTCTAAAGTTTGAGCTGGCGCCTGTAGCAAACCGCCCTGCTGGTGTTGAACCGCCAAGACGCCAAGGCCGCCAAGGTTATCCGCCAATGGACGCGAATTTACGCGAATGGATGTTGTTGTTTTAACCGCGAAAAACGCGAAAAACGCGAAAGAGGAGCCGCGAATGAGCGCAGATGCACAAGAATATGGAGTAAGCGGGTAGAGTAAGGGTGCCGTTTAAGTGGTTGTAGAGCTTCCAGCCGGCGCAGGTGTAGCGGAGTTCCGGCGCAATCTGGCATACCGTCGGCGCGCTCACGGTAAAGGTGGCATTCGAGGCGATGTTGTTCGTGATGCCATAGACGGGATCCAGCCCGGCGACCGGCACAGGCGGCGCGCCGGTGACGGTGAGTCCGCCGTGCAGCGCGGGACCGGCGGTCACCGTGCCCGCCGCGGGTGAGATGAAGGTATCGCTCACGCGGTCGTGGAAGCCGGCCTGGCCATTCAGCGTGGCAGGCCGCCAGTCGAACACGGGAACACCGGCGGACGTGGTCAGCTTGAAGGCATAGATGCGCCCCGCGAAGTTCCGCGTGTTGTAGTCCCGACCGAGGTAGAGTCTGCCGGTTGACGCGGTGCCGGAGGCGCTCCCGAAAACCAGGCCATCAAGCGTCACGTTGTGATCAACGGTATCGTTGAAGATCAGCACATGATCGCCAAATGACCAGTAGGGCGCGCTGCGCTCGGTGCCGTTCACAGCCCAGTACCATAATTCTCCACTAGACCTGAACCGGTAATCGTTGCCACTCTGGGAGACGCCAAAGATGTAGGCGCCGCTAGCTGTCGCATTTTCGCGAAAATGGACCTCAAGCTGGTGGTCATTGGGTACAACGCCCGTGTCGAAGTAGGCGCCATAGGCCAGTTCGGTGTACTCGACATACTCGACGTCCGTCGTCGCCCCTGCCGCGCAGAGGCCGGCGTACACCAGACCTGCGAACACAAACCATCTCATGACTGTTTTCATGCTTAGCCCTTCCGGCACGACCTTAGCCATGCACATTCCATCCAAAACACTTCTGGCACCACAGGTCACAAGCATCTATCCGCCTGCGTGCCTCATGACAATCCATTCAAACCACGGGTCAAGACTAGCCAGACACACCGCAAGACAGCAGGGGTGCCAAAATTGGGGCGTGTCGGCTGAAGAATCGTTAACGCCCCATTCCGGTTCTGATAATTCATGTCATCAGGGGTATGCCTGTTTCGTCTCTTGAACTGGAGTGATAACGGGAGTTTCGGACATGAGAAAGCTCGTGATTGCCGCCGGTGTTATGGTCGCGTTAAGGAACAATTAACATTTGGCTAAAAAAGCACATTGACGTTGACAAGACGGCAAGGGTCGGTGAAAATGCAATCATACGCACACTGGCGGGTGGCGGATGAATGCCGTAACCGGCCACGGCCACCTTGTCTCTTCATGGTGCGCGGATGATGTAGCAGGGGCTTATGAAAACTCAACGGACCAGACTCATCGTTTACGGGTGCGCCGCCCTTCTGGCGTGCCTGCCGCTGACCAGCCGCGCCGCACCCGTCACGATCGCGGCGGAAGACTTCAACACACTGGGCACCGCCGCAGAAGCCACACTCCCCGCCCCCTGGCGCATCGACGCCAGCAGCTCGCTTTCGGCCTCGACGGCCCGCCGGCCGGTCACCTGGGCCGACGCCACCAACGCCACCACAAGCGCCTTCACGGGCACCATGATGGATTCCAGCACCGGCGGCATCTACAACTTCGGCAGCAACACCACGAACCGCGCTGCAGGATGGCTGGCCACCGGCGACGGATACAGGAACTGCAACCTCTACTGGCGCTACCAGCACACCGGCACCAATGCCATCGGCCACTTCACCGTCTCCTATACCGGACGCAAGTTCCGGCACGGAACCAACCCCGACGGCTTCTCGCTGCGCCTCTTCTTCTCGACCGACGACACCACCTGGAGCGAGGTGCCCGCCGCATACCTCGGCTGGGAGGGCGGCGACACGCCCGCCGACCAGTTCACAGAGGCCAAACCGGTCACCAATGCGCTGGTCAACCAGGCGCTGGCGGCGGGCGAAACGATCTACTTCGCCTGGAACTACTGCGTAACGACGGGCACGACGACCACCAAGGCGCAGGGACTGGGTGTCGATGACGTAACCATCATAGCCCATCCCCCACTCGAGAACCCGCCCGCGATCCACGTCTCGACCAACTCCCTGGCGGGCTTCTCCACGCTGGCCGGCACGCCCTCGGCGGCGCAGACCTTCACGCTGAGCGGCAGCAACCTGACGGCGGCGGTGACGCTGACAGCACCGACCTGCTTCGAGCTCTCTTGGGACGGCACGGTCTATGCCACGAGCCTTACCAATCTCAATACGGGCACCATCGCCCCGTGCAGCGTGTGGGTGCGGCTGGCGGCGGCGACAGCACCGGCGAATGTCGCGGGAGACCTGATAATCGCCGGCGGCGGCCTGCTGGAACCCATCGGGATCGGCCTTGCCGGCAGGATCCTGCGCGACCGCTCGCATCTGGTCTTCAACGAGGATTTCGAGCAGGGCACCAAGACAACCTACGCCGCAGGCGAGGTGGAAGCCACTGAGGGCCGGTGGCTCTTCGATGAAGCACTGGTCGGAGACGGCTCCGGCGACCAGCGCAATGGCGACGCCGCCGCGCGTGTCCGCAGCAACGGCGGCACGCTGACCATGCTCTTCGACAAGACCAACGGTGTGGGGGAGGTCAGCCTCTTCCACGGTCTCTTCAGCAAAGACAGCGGATCCGGAGTGACCTGGACGCTGGCGGTCTCGCGCGACGGCGGCACCTCGTGGGACGCCTTCGTCTCCGCACCGCAGACATCCTCGGCGGAGTGGCACGAGGCCGTCTTCGAGAACGTCAACGTGGCCGGC
>JAAYLN010000181.1 GCA_012521875.1 Lentisphaerota bacterium
CGGTGATGGGATCGAGGGTGATCTCCATCTGCGTGAAATCACGCCCGTTCGCGACGGGGAAGGAGTAGGTCGTCACATCCCCCTCGGTACGCACATCCTTGCAGGCCGCGGTTTCGTAGGTGCCGGCACCCTGCGTCCAGACCTTGATGTTCGCGCCCGCACCGGCCACGTCCCTGCGCACGCGGAACGAGAGGTTGGTGAAGGTCGCAGCCACGCCCGGCGGCAGTTTGACGTCATCCACCCTGACCGTGCGCCATATTGCATTCTTCTCGCGGTCGGCGGCGAACGGCACGCTCTTGGCGCCATACCGGATCAGATTCTCACCCAGCAGGCGGTCGAGCCAGCGGTCGGAGATAAGGCTGATGCGCAGCGCGGGACCCCACGAGCCCTTGTATTCCGCCCAGGTCACCTCGGGGACGCGCGTGTTCTGGTTGTAGTCCCGGATTCCGCCCTTCGGTACCCAGTCCGGCGCCGGAGCCCACCAGTCGCGCAGATACTTCGGATCCTCATACGTAAACGGGGGCACCGACGCGCCATGCGCCATCGCTCCCGCCGAGCAAGCCATAACCGCAGCCATCATCAGTCGCTTCATCAGGTCTTCCTTATGCTATGTTATAGACTCTTGTAAAAACCCTTGCGCGCAAGTGCGGCACGGGCATCCTGCCCGTGGTTTATGGGCGGAACGCCCATGCCACGCGGGTGCAAGAGTCTCATTGAACTTCCTCACCGGACGGTGAACACGGTGCCGGCGCTGCGCTGGCATTCGAGACAGCCGATGTCAACGCGCGGGCCGAAGATACGCCTGTTGCCGTGGAGATCCACGGCATCCGTCATCCATGGTTCGTTGAGTCCCCTGTTCTGGCAGGGGCTCAGCGGGAAGGGGAAGAGGAGCCGGGCATCGCTATCGAAGGCGTAGGTCGTCGCCCCGACCGACTCGATGTTCTTCGCCCCCGGAAGTTCCGCCGCCCCCGGCAGGCAACTATTCGTGAAGACGCCCGTGGCGTAGCCGCAAGGGTAGGCGGTGCCGGGATTGGCCGCATTTTCCAACGCCCAGTGATCGGCGACGATGGTGTTCACCACGGCGCCTTGATGGTTGTAGAGGGCGTAGTAGGCGTAATACGTCAAATTGGTGTTCTCGACAATCGTGTTCGTGACGATGGTGCAGTTCTCGATCCGCCCCGCGTTAAGATAGGCACCGCCGCCGATGATGTTCGGATCCTGTGAATTCGGCTTCAGCATGCGGTTGTTGGCCACCAGACTGTTGCGCAAGGTGCCGTTGCTGATGAAAACACCGGTCGAGCCGCTCTTGCCGAGGCTGCCCCCCGTATTGTTATGGCCGGTATTGGTGTTGTTCGTCACGACGCACCGTTCCGCGAAGGCCCCGCCACGCAGGTAGATGTGTCCGAATGGTTTTCGTGTACGGTACATTTCATGGAAGTCGGAGTTGTCAACGACGCTGTCAACCAATGTGCCATTGTCGCACGCGAGCGTCGTTGTGTACACGAACTCGGAAGCGC
>JAAYLN010000454.1 GCA_012521875.1 Lentisphaerota bacterium
GCCTTGCGAACTGGTCTTCGACCCGCTGGAATGCAGCCTGCTCGAGGAACTCCAGCCCCTGGTTGCCCCCGACACCATGCGGGGGCAAAAAAGGGGCTCTAGACATAGGCAAGGCCAACGTAATCATCTCCAGGCTCGGCGGAGCACTCAACCGAAAACCCGGCGAGGTGTATGGCCAGCAGACGATGATACGCGGACTTAGACGCTTCCACACCATGCTGTTCGGCTACTGTTGCGCCCTTTCAGGGCTGTCATCAACTTTGTCGCAAGTTTGTCGCAAGCTTTGTCGAAAGCGAAAGAGTAAGCGGGTGGTTTAAGCGTACCGTTTAAGAGTGGGATTAAGTGGGCGCTTCGCGCTTACACCTTGTCTTCACACTTTGTCTCCACGCTTCGTCTCCTCACTTTGTCCCTACGCTTTGTCGCGGTTGTTTCCACAAAACAATTCCTGATTATTTGCCGTTATTGTTGTAGGCGGTGAAGACTGTGTTGCCGACCGTGTCAGTACTCGACACGGCGCGGCCAAAGTCATCAAAGGCGTTTGACGCATCAATAGAAGCGAGCATCATAACCACCATACCAAGGATGTAAAGGATACACCTTCCAACTTGGTCGTGCAGTAATTAAATCCCACAAGAATGACCACAACGCCCAGCAGAGCGAAAAACAATGTGTGCATAATGGCACCAATGGGCATGTGATGGGTTTTGTTTAAGATAATAGTTAAGCACCCAATGTGACATAGTGCCCCTATTGGAAGCAAAATGTTTGCGGTAAACGTAAGAGGAGCGGTAACTGTGGTGCCGCACCAAAGAACGGCAGGAACATCCGCCCCCCTGTGAAGCATATAGAGGACATGACCAAGCATCACAGCGACGCATAGGGTGGCAATGGTCGCCAGAAGGATTCCTAATCTAATTGGAGAAATCTTCTTGAATGGTGAATTCATCAAGGATAAACATCCAGTTTTCGTTTAACACAATTCACAGTATGCTGACTCACGATAGGCCAACGCAGGATCCAGCCAAAATTTGGAATCCGTGTCATTACGGAGCGATCATCACCATAATGACTAGCACCAACAGAATGTAGCACTTCGTGAGCAAGCATGAAGCCGCCAATTCGGTAGAAGGCCATATCGCGCCCCATCGCCGAAATTATGGAATTGAGTTCTCCAGAAATGTCTAGTTCATCAAACCTTAGTTTAGTTCGATCAGCCCAAACGATAGCTTCATAGTCATTCCCATATCCGAGCGGCCACAAGCCGCCACCACGCGAGGATAGTACCGCATCTACAAAATAAACGTGCCGATAACATTTTCCCTTGTAGAGTTTGCTTGACTGTTTGCCCTTGCTTGTGCCTGATGGAAGCGCATCGGCTACAAGATCCCATTTCAACTGCGAATCCATCCTGCGAAACAACCGCATCATGTCATCTGTGTTTACGTCCGCTCCACTATCAACACGTGTCATATGTGACTTCGGAACGGACGTTGTAGTCAAAGGTGTCATTATTGCGGCTAGTGACTCGGCTCAGTTTGTCGTAGGCGTAAGCCAGCGGGTTCACTGCCACTCCGTTGACGCTGTTGGTGATGGCCTTTACCAGACTGCGGCGGCAGGGGTCGCGGGCGACAATGCGATCCAGTACTACACCATTCGCCAAGGCCACCGAATACCCCGCGTCCCATCCGTCCAAGGTATAGGCGTACTCGGCCTCGAAGGCAGGAGTCGAGACCGTGGAAAGGCGGTTCTCGGTGTCGTAGCCGTAGTGGACGGGAGCGGCACCGCTACTGCGCAGCTCCGCCAGCCGGTGGCGGTGATCCATGCCGCGGGCCAGGGTGGCGACGGTGCCACCAAGCGTCACCGTCTCGTTGGTGGCGGTACCGAGCGCACTATTGGCGTAGGCATAGGCGGCGACGGCATTGGACGCGGTGGCGGGGCGCAGGAGAGCGTCGTAGGTTAGCGCGGTGCCGGGCGTGGCGTCGCTGTAGGTGGTGGCGGTGGGCAGGCCGTCGGCATTGTAGGCGTAGGCGGTGGCGACGCCGCGCGCCCAGGTGCGGGTGGCGAGTTTACCCTCGGGGGTGTGGGTGTAGTTTATGACGATTCCATGCACATAATGCGTCACGCGCCGTGTCGTCAGTTTGTCGCCATGCGGGCTGGTATGTCCATTACGTCTCATTGTGGTTCTTTAACGGCTGTGATTGGGTGCGTACAGCATTTGATTGAAGGAGTGGCGAGCCCATTTGTGTTTGAGTTGTCAAGATTGAACAGAGGAATTGCTGAAACCACTGGGCCACCTAAAATCTTGTAATCGACAAGCCATGCCGGATAGAACACTATGTTGCCAACCTCATGCAAGCGTTGCAGTGTTGCGAGTTGCATATCTGTTGCGCTAACAGGCACATAGAAAAACCCCTGTACGCCCATTTTTGCGTTTATCCTCAAGGAAAGCCGTGACAAAACAAAATACAATGCCACATAGATGGTAATGCAAATAATAAGAACTCGAATGCTGCGCCGCCTCATGGTGTGCCTCCTAATCAATGTCGAGTCGGTCGCAAAGCAATTTACAGGCGCTATCGGAAAGGTTGCCTCCGATTAATCCTTTGCTTGCGTCAACGAATCCGCTCCAATGATAATGACCAATCTTGCCACCTATTGCGTGTAAGAAGGTTTCGTGTGCAATTACAGTGGCTAACCCCATTTCGAATGAGCCACCCTCGGATTTCGAGACAGATTGCACTGCCTCAGGGTTGACAGATACATGCCAGCCACCAGTATGACCGAGCAACGGACTCGTCCACTCTTCCAAGTACACATCAACGAAGGTCGGGTTGTAGCCAAACAGATTGCCTCCCGAGAATCCCAGTTGTTCTGGTTTTGCAGACACCTGCCGCCAGATTAATTTCACTGTATGGCATGGTGTGCCTTTCTTGTTGCGCGCAACGTGTTTGTCTACGCATTCTTGCAGGATACGGTTAACGTCACCACGTGTTACGCCTGGAATATGGTTAAGACTTGGCATATGATGGTTCATTTGAATCCAGACTGTTCTGAGGCCAAGCATATCATACGTACTAATGGGGTTGTTCATTGTAAACCCATATAAAACGATGTCGTGCTTCTCTTCCATCGGATCCCTATTGATCCACCGCATCAGTTCCGGCGCGTAGAAACGGTAGCCGTAGTAATACAGTCCAGTCTCGATGTCATAGTATTTGGTCGAAAAGCGGTGACGGAAGATATCCGCAAGCAGACCGGTTGACGAGATTGTACGTCCGAAGGCGTCGTAGGTGTACAGTGCGACAGTCGTACCGTTCTCGTCAGCATAGGCCGTGATGTTGCCGTAATTGTCGTAGAGCGGAAGGTACAATGCTCCATTGAGCGAGACGGCGAGCAAACCGCCTACACCGCCCGCGCCTTGTAGCTTACCGGAGAGGTCTTTGCCCCATATGTAGCTTATCACCTCGCTTGTGCCGTCGGTGTGGGCGATGCGCTCCTCGAGCAGGTTCCAGCCGTCATAGAAGTAGGTGTGGGTGGCATCCGATGTAATTTTCTGCACCCTGCGGGACAGGGCGTCGTAGCGGTTTTCGACCAGCAGGACGCCATTAGAGGCTACAGTGCGCAAACGATTGGCTGAGTCCCATGTGTAGGACCAGACGCCGTTGGTCAGCATGTTTCCGTCCAAGTCGTAGGACAAGTCGCACAGAGGCGCGGAGGCACCGAGGATGGAGGTGTACTGATTGAGATTGTTGGCGGTGTATTCGGTATTTACAAAGTCTATCGTGTTGCTGCGCTGGTTTCCGATAGCGTCGTAAACGTAGCTGGCCGTGTGCGGGTCGATAACGGCGGAGGTCACTTCCGAGCGGTGGTTGTAGCCGAAGCTGTCGGAATTGCGCGCGGTGGGACGGTTGACGGCATCGAAGGTGTAATTGTATTGATTGATGGTGTTTCCATTGCAGGCGTTGGTGACGGCGGCAACAAGCTGGCGGCGGCAGGCGTCCCGCACTACCGAATGGCTTAACTCATTGCCGTTCGCCAGCGTCAAGGTGTATCCGGCATCCAGCCTGTCGGCGGTGTATCCGTATTCGACAACCATCCCGGCGTTGGAGATGACCGCCAGATTGCCGTCCGCTGTATACGCATAGGACAGCGGGCCCAGGACCGAGATTCTGTTGTAGCGGTCGTAGCAGCGGGTGATTGCCAGCACGTTTGTATCAACCGCAACGGTCTCGTTGGTGACGGAACCTAAGGCGTCTCTGATGTACCATACGGACGAAACCGCATTGGACGCCGTTGCAACCGCACCGAACTGGTCATAGCCGGTGAAATCGCTTGGCGTATCGCCGGCGTAGTCGGTGCGTACAGGACGGCGCTGCTGGTTGTAACCGGTTTCCCGCCACGCGCCGCGAGCCCAGATCGTACGCAAGGGCAGGCCGTCGGGGGTGTGGGTGTGGGCGGTGCGCGATCCGTCCGCATAGACCTTGTTGGTGAGCAGTCCCGTGGCATGATCGTACAACCAGCGGGTCTCGTCGCCCGCATCGCTCTCGTCACGGAAGGTGTGCATGGCGGTCATGCGTCCGGCGGTGTCGTATCCGTAGGCCACGGGGTAGGTCGCGCCGGTGGTGGCGGCAAGACGCCCGAGGGCGTCGTAGGTGTTGGTCACGGTGTTGCCGAGGGCGTCGGTGCGGGACGTTTCGCGGTTGAAGGCGTCGAAGGTTCGCGATCCGGTAACGGACAGATACTCGTAAGTATCATGGTCGAAATAGTCGGTTCC
>JAAYLN010000182.1 GCA_012521875.1 Lentisphaerota bacterium
CGCTCCAGCCGCAGCGCCATCTCCAGCGGCGTGGCGGGAGCCGGGCGCGGCGCGCGGACGGGACGGGCGACTGCCGCCCCCGCCTGCGCCAGCGCGTAGCCCGAGGCGAGAATGACGGCCGCGGCGATTAGCGCCGCCGCGAGAAGCAGCAGGATGACCTGCCTGCCGTTCCTTTTGCCGTTCTTCATCGTCATCCTTTTCCGTCATGCACAAGCTGGAGTCACGCTCCCGTCCTGACCACATGCCTTGTCCGCGCAAACGCAAACCAATGTTACATTAACGCCATACGCAATTTACACCAAAACGGCCATCGTCTCAACCGCAATTTTATCCACGCAATTTTATCCGCTGCATTCTTCCGAGCGACTTTCAAACGGTCATAGCTCCGCTTTTATATGTTGTGCTACGCTGATCACGAGATGCTCCTGCCAGACTTTTCGGATGAAGCCCATTTTCAACAATCGCAAGTCCCGGCTTGACGGGATGCGCATGTTTTGCCACCGTGTACCCTGAACCTACGGGCTGCGATGGAGCTACAGGCCGCCTGCTGAACGTCTCAGCCGCCCTTCGGGAAAACGAAGGGCGGCCGCACGCCACGACACCGGAGATGCTGTCTTGACACAAGCCAAAGCCAAGGTCATGGACTATGTGCGCATAGCACGCCTTGACCACTGGATCAAAAACCTCTTCATACTGCCCGGCTTCGCCGTGGCCGTCCTGATGCTCAAACCCCGGCCCGCGCTCGATGCCGGTCTCTGGATCGATCTGGCCGTCGCGCTGCTGGCCACGAGCCTGGCCGCCTCGGCCAACTACGTCATCAACGAGTGGCTCGATGCGCGCTTCGACCGCTTCCACCCCACCAAGAAGCACCGCCCCGTTGTTGTTTCCGCCGTGAAGTTCGGCTATGTCATGGTCGAATATGCCGCGCTGGCCGTGGCGAGCCTGATCCTCTCCCTGCTTATCAACGCCTACTTCACCCTGACGATCGTCTGGCTGCTGGTCATGGGGATCATATACAACGTGGAACCCATGCGCACCAAGGACGTGCCGTTCCTCGACGTCCTTTCAGAGTCGATCAACAACATGATCCGCATGCTGCTGGGGTGGTTTGTAGTAACGGCGGATCGCATGCCGCCCAGCAGCATCCTGCTGGGATACTGGATGGGCGGAGCCTTCCTGATGGCGGCCAAGCGCTTCTCGGAATACCGCATGATCGGCGACCCTGCGCTGGCAGGTAGCTACCGCAAGTCGTTCAAGTACTACACGGAGGCCTCGCTGCTGGTCTCGACCGCCTGCTACGCGATGTGCTCGACCTTCTTCGTCGGCATCTTCCTAATCAAGCACAAGATCGAGCTGCTGCTGGCCGTGCCGTTCCTGATCGCCCTCTTCTGCAAGTATCTCGAGATCGCCTACAAGGAGGACTCGGCAGCCCAGAAGCCCGAGAAGCTCTACCGCGAGCGGGGGCTGATGTTCTGGTGCGTCGCCTTCATAGCCGTGCTGATCATCTCGCTGATGATCAAGCTCCCCTGGCTCGAGGTCTCTATCGGCATCGAGCTGCCGAAACTGCCACCCTTGTCCCTCTGATCCCCGCCGCCCTACCGTGCCCCAGCATTCCGACAGTGCGCCGGCGGCGCCTCCGTACCAGCGTCGCAACCGGTTTTACCAGCGTGCCGTGGCGGCTGTCCCCCCCTTGCTCTGCCTGCTGGCGGCGGTGGTCTGCATCCTGGCGCTCACATGGCCCTGGTGCCGCCATTTCGACGGCCACTTCCTCGACCACTGGGATCCGCCCTTCCACGCCTGGAAGCTGGAGGTCATGGCACGCAAGATCCTCGGCGGCGACTTTCTCTTCCGTAACCGCGATACAACGCTCTTCTACCCCTATTCCGGCACGCTTTACTACGAGGCGCTCACCTGGCCGGCCGCCCTCGCGGCCGCCGCGCTGACGGCACTCACACGCGCCTCTCCCGAATGGATCTACCACGTGGTTCTGATCGCCTTCTGGGCGCTCTCGGCCCCCTGCATGCGGCGGCTCCTGCTGGAACTCGGCATAGGCCGCACAGCGGCCTTCGCCGGCGGCCTGCTCTTCTGCATCCTGCCCTACCGCATGAGCTACGCCAACGAGTTCCAGATGCAGATGGCCTTCCCGATACCGCTGATCTATCTGCTGCTGTGGCGCTTCCTCACCCACGCCCGCATCCGTGATGGCATCGGGCTGGCGCTGCTGTGGTGGCTGCTGGCCGTGACCGAGCTCAACCAGGCCGTCTTCATCCTCTTCACCTTCCCCTTCCTTGCGCTGGCGCGCTTCGCCCGCACCCCGGCTCTCCTCGCCCGCAGGCGCTTCTGGACCGCGACCGGCCTGGCGCTGCTGACGGGGCTCCTCTCGCTACCGGTCCTGCTGCTGCCCTACCTGCAGCAGAAATCGGCCGGAGCCGTGCTGCGCCCGCTGAAGGAGGTTATCCGGCACTCGATCCAGCCGCTCTCCTATCTGGTACCGTTCGGACGCTTCCAGCCCTGGAGCATCGACGCCAAGACCGAGGAGCTCTGGGGCTACCCGACGCTGGCGGTACTTGCGCTGGCGCTCGCGGCCCTCGCCGCCTGGCTGCGCCGCCGTCTGGCACAGGCAGCCTGCCGGCGGGAGACCCTGCCGCTGCTGCCCCTGTTCGTGCTGCTGCCGGTCTATGCGCTCCTGACATTCGTGCTGCAGGCCGGCTGGGGAACATCGAGCCCCGTGGTGCCCGCTCTCTGGCGCGTAATGCCACCGCTCTGCACGGCGGCCGCGCTCCTGGCCTGCTGTGCGTGCGAGGAGGACTCCACGGCCCGCTTCATGATGGGGCTCGGCGGCGCGGCCGTCTTCTGTTTCTTCCTCTCACTCGGCCCCACCATGGATCTGCGCCAGCCGCCGCGAGTGCGCGTCCCCAATGATCTCTATCTGGCACTCTTCCACATCACGCCCCTGCTCTCGGGTTTCCGTGCCGCCTGCCGCTTCGGTGTCTTTGTGCAGTTCTTCCTCGTCTGCGCCGCGGCCTTCGGCCTGCACCACCTGCAAGGCACACTCCGCCGCCGTCCCGGCGGACGCACCGGCGCATGTCTTGCGGCAGTAGCCGCCGTGCTGGCCATCGCCGCCACGGCAATCGAAAGCCTGCCCACCAAGCGCTTCCTGCGCTTCAAGCGGATCGACAACATCGCCGGCCAGCCGGTCGCGCAACGCCTGGCCGCACGCACGGAACCCTATGTGCTGGCAGCCCTGCCCATGTTCTCGCGCCACATCAACGGCATGCTGATGTTCAGCCTGCTCAAGGACCGTCACCTCTCGGTCTACGGCTGGGCCGGCTACTTCCCGCCCTACTCGCGCACGGTTATGGAGCATACCCGGCGCGGCCACGGCGACGAGACCTGCGCCGAGCTGGCCAAGCTCTGGCCCGAATGCCTGCTGCTGATCGACCTGAAGCACCCGGTTCCGGCAAGCAAACGCTTTGCCGCCGCCGCACCGCCACACCACCTGACGGTCACGCCCGACGGCCCGTTCGTCAACTATCAGGGGATCTTCCGGCGCGGAGCGGAAGTCATCGACCAGGACGACCGCCTCAGCCTGATGCAACTGCGTCCCGCCCCCGCCGCCACCAACCACGTCAGGATGTTCCGTAGCGACTTCGGGCGGCGTCTGCCCACCCTGCGGGCCACGCTGGAGGCCGCTTCGGAGACGACGATCAGCGTGCAGTTCAACGACACCCACCTCGAAACGCTCCGGCTCGCCGCCGGCGAGCGGCGCGACTGGTCGGCACACCTCGATCCGCGCAGGCTCTCCGCATCCGCCCCCAACACGGTTGCCTTTGAAGGCAATGCAACTTTTTTGTTGGTGGACTTCCACCTGACGGAATAAGATAGGCGGCGACACCATACGGTCTACGCCATGTCTAGCGCCACGTCAACCCGTTTGCACCGAATGGCCCGCTCCCTGCTCCGGGCCGGCCTGCCGGGGCTTTTGGTGTTTATCGCGGCGATCGGCGCCATCCTGCTGCTGACCTGGCCGTGGGCGCGGCACTTCAACGGCGAGTTCCTGGCCCACTGGGATCCGCCCTTCCATGCCTGGAAGCTGGAGTTCATGGCGCGCAACATCCTGCGCGGCGACCTCTTCCTGACCTCCAGCGAGGCCAACGTCCTCTATCCCCATGCCGGCACGCTCTACTACGAGGCGCTCCAGTGGCCGCCGGCGCTGCTGGCGGCGGCACTCTTCCGCTGGACCGCCTGGACACCGGAGTTCGTCTACCACGTCGTCCTGATCGTCTTCTGGGCGCTCTCGGCGCCCTGCATGTACGCGCTACTGCGCGAGCTGGGGCTCGGGCGCGCCGCCGCCTTCTGCGGCGGACTGCTCTACTGCACCCTGCCCCACCGGATCAGCTACATGGTCGAGTTCCAGATGCAGCTCATCTTCGCCATGCCGCTCTTCTACCTCTTCCTGCTGCGCTTCCTGCGCCGCCAGCGGATAACCGACGCCATCGGGCTGGCCTTCGCCTGGTGGCTGCAGGCCGTCTGCGAGCTCTACCAGGCCGTCTTCCTGGTGCTCACCACGCCCTTCATCGCGACCGCCCTCCTGGCGGCCGCTCCGCGCCGGCTCCTCTCGCGCCGCTTCTGGCTGACGGCCGGCGCCGGGCTGATGGCCGGCCTCGCCCTGATCCATCCGTTGCTGACCCCCTACCTGCTGCAACGCTCCAGCGGTGGCATGCGGCGTCTGCTCAGCGAGGTCGTCCTGCACTCAGCCCAGCCGCTCAGCTACCTGCTGCCCTTCAACCGCCACACCCCCTGGAGCCTGAACACCCGTCCGGACGAGCTGAGCCTCTACCCTACCCTGCCCGTGCTGGCGCTGGCCCTGCTGGCACTCGTGACATGGGGCCGGCGGGCCTACCGCCATCCGGCGGCCGGCCGCTGGTTCAAGGGGCTGCTGACCGCGCTCCTGCTCGCGGCACTGGGCTTCGCGGCGATCACCCTGCTGCTGCAGAACCGCATCGGCATCGCCTCGGCACCGCTGTTGCGCATCTGGGATATGACGGCATTGCTCTGCGTGCTGCTGGCCACCCTGCTCTGCATCTCGCCCGTGCCGCGGGGAGACAACAACCGCTTTCTCCTCGGCCTGCTGGCGGCGGCGCTCTTCTGCTTCTTCCTCTCGCTAGGCCCCTGCCTCTCCGTCGGCAACTATGACGACACCATCAGCACAACCATCGCCCACACGCCCAACACGCTCTACCGCAGCGCCTACCGTTACTGGCTGCCGATGCTCACCAGTTTCCGCGTTGTCTCGCGCTTCGGCGTTATTGTCCTGCTCTTCCTGATCGTCGCCACCGGTGTGGCGTTCGACCGTCTATACCGTATGCTGGCCGCGCGGGGGCGCGCCGGGCAGGCCGCCGGCGGATTGCTGGCGCTCCTGCTGCTGGGACTCTCCGGCATCGAGTCGCTCAACGTCCATATCCCCCAGTGGGGCTTCCGCCCCGTCGAACCCGCCGCCGACTCGCCGGTCTTCCGGCGGCTTGATGAACGGACGACGCCCTTCTCGCTGGCCATGATACCCATGAACGAGCGCTACCGCGAGAGCATGCGCATGTTCGCCCTGCTGCGCGAACGCCACCTCTCGGTCTTCGGCTGGGGCGGCTTCAAGCCGCTCTACGCGCGCAAGATTCAGAAGGCATTCGGCAATCACGACGCACCGCGCGTCCACGCCCTGCTGGTCAACATCTGGCCCGAACCCCTGCTGCTGATCGATGGGAACGACCCCGAACTGGCCGCAAACGACCTGAACACCCGCCGCTACCCGTCCTACGTCCGCCTGGCGGCGGCGGACATGCCTGCCGACCTTGCCGGACACTATGCCGGGATTGCCGAGGTGATCGACAAGGACGACACCTACACGCTGATGCGGTTGAAACCGCAGGCGCCGGCGCATCTCATACGCCGCATCTTCCGCACCGATCTGGCCCGCAAGCTCCCATGCGCGGAGGCGACCCTGCGGGCGGATGTACCGGTGAACGTGACGGTAAGACTCAACCAGCAGCCGGTGGCCACGGCCACGGCCACACCGGAGGGCATGCCCTTCAAGTGCCGGCTGCCACCTGATATATTGGCACACTCGCTCTACAACGAGCTCGATTTCGAGTCCGATACGGAAGAGTTTGCCCTCGAAGGTTTCCGCCTCGCACCGATGGAAGGTGTTTTTTAACCGCGAAAAACGCGAAAAACGCAAAAGAAGTTCTAAAGTTCGGAAGTTCTAAATTTTGAGCTGGCGCCTGTACCGAAGCACCCCGCCCGCCGCGTCCGCACAAGCTCACGGTACAGCAACCGGCGCGCATACTCCGTCTCCTCACCTATGTCCCATTCGTCCCCTGTGTCCCATTCGTCCCATCATTGTCGAAAGCGAATGGATTAAGCGGGTGGATGAAGTGTGCCGATTAAGAGTGAGTTGAAGTGTGGGTTTAAGTGTGCGCTCCGCGCTTACACCTTGTCCCCTCCCCACACCTTGTCCCTACGCTTTGTCAAAAGCGAAGGAGTAAGCGGATGTTCCAGCTCCCCGTTCGCTTCGGATGCGCTATGGAGCCCGCGGTCTCCGCGGTGTACTGATGCGGCGCATGAATAGCGAACGATACCGCCGGGGACCTGTCTGCCGACAGGCAGGCGGCGGGCTCCAACGTTCCGGCTTTCCGTTCATACTACTGCGACCGTACCGTCAGCCGCAGCAGCAAGCTCCCGCATAGGCTCACGGTACAGCATCCTCTCGTCCTCGTCCTCGTCCTCGATCCCGGTACTGCCGGTACTGCCGTGCCTGCCGGTACTACCGGTGGCTGCCGCCCGAATTTCCCGCCACACCGCCGTATGTCTGGCAGGGTTGAAAGGGGTGCGGCGTCACCACCGCGTGCCCCCCCCCGCCAGCCGCCAGTCCTGTGTCCGCCGTTAACGGCGGGTAGCGCGCCTCCCTCTCCGCGTCCCCTCTCCTTTTACACTCCTCGATCATACGACTGCGTCGTATGATCAACATGCGGGCGGGATAGAGCATCGCGCATGAATCAGCGCGCGATAAGGACGGGACAGGGGGCGTGGTCTATAATCTGCTGGCGCTGGCGGAAGAGCAGCTCGAAGCGCGCCTTGTTGGAGTCGAAGCCGCCCAGCACAATCAGATCAATGCCGCGCTCCGCGACCTCTTGCGGTACAACCACCTCGCTATTGCCCGTCAGAAGGGCCGTCTGCATGGTGATGCCCTGCTCCCTGGCGCGCTTGCACGCCGCATCAAGCTGGCGTCCGGCGCTATCCTGGAGGCCGACCTCGAAATCGTCCACCTCAGCCCCCGTGAGCACATTGGCGCTCAGGAGCTGGTGCAGCGTGTCGGTCTCGATAATCGCCATGCCCGTCAGCTTGGCGCTCAGCGCACGCGCCAGTGAAGCGGCCAGATCAACCGCGCGGGCGCATGACTCCGTGCTGTCAATCAGGACGAGAATGTGTTGCACGGGTGATTTCTTAAACATGGGCAATCTCCTGTGCCGCTTCCGCTTCGCTTTCCTGGCGCTGCTTGATCATGCGCAGGTTGACAAAGGCCTCCCGCTCGCGTTCCTCGAGACTGGCGGCGATGTAGTCGATTGTCGCTTCGTATTCAGGCATAAAGATGCGCGATAGGGCGTTGCAGCGCCGCTGGGTCTTGCGCAGCTCGCGGGCGAGGCGCAGCACGGCGTTCTCAAGTTCGGCCAGTTCGGCCAGCAGCGACAGGGCCGCAGCGAAACGCTGCGCCGCAATGTCGGTATGTGACGACGTGCCGCCCAGGCCGAAATGGCGGCTGGCGCCCTCGGAGTGCAGGCTGACCTTCGGCAGGCGGATGCCGATGACGGGCTGGTCGGTGACCCGTATCTGATGGCGCTGGCGGACGGCCAGGGCGGCGGCCTCGAGCGCCTCGGAACCGGTGTCCAGGGTGGCCTGCCGCAGGGCGGCAAAGGCCGGCTCCATCGCCTCGGCAACCCGGCGCTCGAGATCCTGTGCACGGCCCACGCGGCTCATCAGCTCGTAGACCAGAATCTGGCGCTTCTGCTCAAGCAGGTCAAAGCCGTTCCGCGCGAAATCCAACTGCTGCTTCAGCAGCAGATGGTTCGACTTGGTAGGCGCGACATTGAGCCGCTTCGCCATCAGTCCTTGCCTCCGGATGCGGCGGCGGCGCCGGCCACCGTCTTGCCATAGTGCTCCTCGATCAGCGCCTCGCGGACGCGGTGGAGCTCGTCGCGCGGCAGCAGCGAGAGCATCTCCCAGCCGAGGTCGAGGGTGGTGGCGATATCGCGGTTCTCCTGCTCGCCCTGGTTGAGGAAGCGCCGCTCGAAGGCCTCGCCGAAGGCGAGATAGAGCTTGTCGAGCGCGCCGAGCTCCTCGGCGCCGACGACGTCCGCGAGGCCGCGCACGCGCTTGACGCGCGCATAGCAGGCGAAAAGCTGGCTCGCCAGCGCGGGATGGTCGTCGCGCGTGTAGCCCTTGCCTACGCCGTCCTTCATCAGGCGCGAGAGGCTCGGCAGGCCGGCAATCGGCGGATAGATGCCGCGGTGCGTCAGGTCGCGGTCGAGGACGATCTGCCCCTCGGTGATGTAGCCGGTAAGGTCGGGCACCGGATGGCTGATATCGTCGGAGGGCATGGTCAGGATCGGCACCTGGGTAATCGAGCCGGCGGCCGACTCGATGCGGCCGGCGCGCTCGTAGAGACTGGCGAGGTCGGAATAGAGATAGCCCGGATAGCCCTTGCGGCCGGGAATCTCGCCGCGGGCGGTGCCGATCTCGCGCAGGCTCTCGCAGTAGTTGGTCATGTCCGTGAGCAGCACAAGCACGTGCCGCCCGCAGTCGAAGGCCAGATGCTCGGCGTAGGTCAGCGCCATGCGCGGGGTCAGGAGGCGCTCTACGCTGGGCGCGTCGGCCAGCGAGAGGAAGAGCACCACGCGCGACAGCACGCCCGAATCCTCGAAGTTGCGGATGAAGAACTGGGCCACATCGTGCTTGACGCCCATGGCGGCGAAGATGATCGAGAACTCCTCCTTGTTATCCAGCAGCCGCGCCTGGCGCACGATCTGCGCCGCGACACGGTCGTGGGGCAGGCCGTTGCCGGAGAAGATCGGCAGCTTCTGGCCGCGGACGAGCGCGTTCATGCCGTCGATGGCCGAGAGGCCGGTCTGGATGAACTCGCGCGGATAACGGCGCGAGAAGGGGTTGATCGGCAGGCCGTTGATGTCGCGCCGGTCGGCCGAGAGCGGCTCGGGGCCGCCGTCGAGCGGACGCCCCAGGCCGTCGAAGACGCGCCCCAGCATGTTCAGCGACACCGGCAGGCGGAAACTCTCGCCGAGGAAGCGCGTCCGCGTATTGCGGTTCGAGAGCCCCGTGGTGCCCTCAAGCACCTGCAGCACCACATGACGGTCGGATACGTCGAGCACGCGGCCGGTACGCACACGGCCCTGGTCATCAACAATCTCGGCGACCTCATCGTAGCCGACGTCCCGCACGCGCTCGACGACAAACAGCGGCCCGTCAATACGCGATGCGCCCGCATACTGCAGGCCACGGTCTTGAATTTTATGGGTCGGTTCCGGCATGGCGCTCATCCTACTTCTTAAACTCCGCGGCCAGCGCTTCCAATTGCCGCGCCAGCTCCTGCTTCAATCTCTCGATGCCTTCCACCGCATCATTGCCGTACACCGACTTGGCACGCACCAGATCCGGCACGGCGGGCAGTTGCTGGATGCGTAACAGCGGAGCACCGCTCTGGATCAGCGTGAGCGCCCGGCGGTAGAGCCCGATGATCAGCCGCAACAGCGCCGTCTGCCGCACAGGCGTGCAGAACATGTCGTTTTCGTCAAAGGCGTTCTGCGTGAGGAAGCCATCCTTCAGCATGTCCGCGATAAAGAGGATCAGGCGCTGCGAGTCGGGCAGCACGTCGGGGCCGACGAGCTTGACGATCTGCTGCAGGCGATCCTCGCGCTGGAGAATCTCGAGCGCCTCGGCGCGCAGCGTGCTCCAGTCGGGCGCATGGCGTTCCCACCACTCGGCGACATCCTCGGCATACCCCGAATATGAGCGCAGCCAATGGATCGACGGATAGTGGCGCGCGTTTGCCAGCTCGGTATCGAGCGCCCAGAAGCAGCGGATAAAGCGCTGTGTATGCTGGGTGACGGGCTCGGAGAAGTCGCCGCCGGGCGGGCTGACCGCGCCGACGATGCTGATGGCGCCGCGTTCGCCGGAGAGCGTAGCGACGCTGCCGGCCCGCTCGTAGAACTGCGCCAGGCGCGTCGGCAGGGTGGCGGGGAAGCCCTCCTCGGCCGGCATCTCCTCGAGACGCGCGGCGAGCTCGCGCAGCGCCTCGGCCCAGCGGCTGGTCGAGTCGGCAAAGACCGCCACGCTGCGCCCCTGGTCGCGGTAGTACTCGGCCAGCGTGATGCCGGTATAGATCGAGACCTCGCGTGCCGCGACGGGCATGTTGGAGGTGTTGGCGATCAGGATCGTGCGGTCCATCAGCGGACGCCCCGATCGCGGATCCAGAATCGCGGGAAACTCGCGCAGCACCTCGGTCATCTCGTTGCCGCGCTCGCCGCAGCCGATATAGACGATGATGTCGGCATCCGACCACTTGGCGAGCTGGTGCTGCGTGATCGTCTTGCCCGTACCGAAGCCCCCGGGAATGGCGGCGGTGCCGCCCTTGCCGATCGGGAAGAGCGCGTCGATGATGCGCTGCCCCGTGACCAGCGGCTCGGTGATGCGCAAGCGCTCGCTGACGGGGCGCGGCACACGCACCGGCCACCGCTGCAGCATGGTTATCGTGCGCTCGCCGGCGGGCGTCTCGACCACCGCCACCGGATCCTCAAGCGTGTATTCGCCGGCCGGCACCACGGAAAGCAGACGCCCCGAGATGTCCGGCGGTATCATGATGCGGTGCTCGACGACGGGCGTCTCGGCCACGGTGCCGATGATGGTTCCGCCCGTCACCTCCGCGCCGGCCGCCAGCTTCGGTACGAAGGACCAGCGCCGCGACATATCGAGCGCGGGCACCTTCTCGCCGCGCCGGATCCACGCGCCGCTCTGGGCGGCAATGCCGGGCAGCGGACGCTGGATGCCATCGTAGATGTTGCCGATGAGTCCCGGGCCGAGCAGCACCGAGAGCGGCATGCCCGAGAGTTGCACGGGGGCGCCGGGAGCCAGCAGCGTGGTGTCCTCATAGACCTGGATGGTTGCCCGGCCCGCGTCGAGCTTGACGACCTCGCCGGCCAGCCCACCCTCGCCCACATGCACCACCTCGTACATGCGCGCCGCCTCCATGCCGCGCGCCTGCACGATCGGTCCGCTGACGCGCGTGACCACGGGACCTGAAACTGTAGCAGGGCTCTTCACGAATGCGCCTCCCATTCCGGAGCTACCGCGTTAAGTCCTGTCGCGGCGGCCACCTGTCGCCGCAGCTCGGGCCAGAGGCGCGTCAGGCGCGCCGACAGGCGGTTGTCCCAGTGCTGGCGCCCCTCGGGGTCGCTCAGTACCGGCCCCGCATCCTTGTCCGGCAGCGGCTCCCCGGCGAGGCGGATGTCCAGCGCGGACTTGCCGGCACGCCGGCGCAGCTCGTCGAGGTAGTTATCGCCAAGGGTCTGGTGGTCGGCCCGGCTGAGTTGTAGATTGAAAATGTCGCCGTCCATGATGGCGGCGGGCTCGGCAATCAGCGTCAGCAGCGCCTCGCGCGAAAGCTTGTGCGCTGACGGAGCCAGTTGCTCGGCGGCGGCGGTGCGCACCGATGTCAGCAGCTTCTCGATATGCGCGGCACGCAGGCGGGTGCGGACCACTGGAATACGGGCCAGACGCACGGCACTGCGCCGCCCGGCGGTTTGCCGCGCCTGCTCCAGTGCCCGCTCGCGGTGGGCAGCGGCCTCCTCTTCGGCCTGCGCGGTGATTGCCTCCGCCTCCTGCTGCGCACGGCGGAGCAGTCGCCCGGACTGGCGCTGGGCATCGGCAAGAATCTCCTTATGGAGCATTGCCTGCGGGTCCTTCTCTTTGACGGTCTCCGCCACGATCAGGTCTCCTCGTCCTCGCCGACACGGATGCCAACGGCTTCCTGCACAAACTGCCGCAACGTCTTGCGTCCCTGCATCGGGCCGTCGGGACCGGGAATCTCCACAATCAGCGGCGATTCGCGCTCGATGCGGATATGGTCGACCAGCGCACGGATCTCCGATGCCACCACGTCGGTTAGCACCAGCATTCCGGGCGCGTCGGACGCGACCATGCGCCGCACCGCCTCGGCGGCCTCGGCGGGCGAGGCGACGGCCTCGCCCGCAACGCCGGCCAGGCGGAAGCCGCGGACGGTATCCTCGTCGGCAATGCAGTAGACGGACATACTCAGATGATCTTCTGCACAAGCATGATGGCGATGGCGAAACCGAGCACCGCCAACCCCTCGGCCAGAGCCACGAAGAGAATGCTGCGCGTCAGCAGGTCGGGCTTCTCGGCGGCGGCGCCCAGCGCGGCCGAGCCGATGCGGCCGACAGCGGCGCCGGCGCCCAGGACACTGATGGCCATGGTCAGACAGGCGGCGATCGCCAGGGCGATCGTCTCGGCGGGCGACCGCGAGGCGGCAGCCTCGGCCGCGCCCGTCTCAGCCGCCGCGGCAACCGTCGCGGTCATTGCAAGGACCAGAAAAGTACAAACTCTGCGAAGGGACATCTTCATGCTAATAGGCTCCTCATGCCATGTGCCTTACCGCGGCACCAGCCGCCGGGAAACAACACCATTCCCGATAGTGTATCACGCCCCTCCGCTTGCGACAATGAGGAAGTGTCCCTTACGGTAATCGGTAAGACAGGAGACGTGGACGCCACTTTGTCGCGAG
>JAAYLN010000183.1 GCA_012521875.1 Lentisphaerota bacterium
CACTTGCACCTTGTCTCCACACCTTGTCTCCACACCTTGTCTCCACACCTTGTCTCCACACCTTGTCCCCACACCTTGTCTCTCTACGCTTCGTCCCCACACTTCGTCCCTACGCTTTGTCTAAAGCTAAAGATAGGGTAGCGGGTGGGCGGCTGTTTTTTCGTCCTCGCGCCCCGGCACTGCCGGTACTGCCGGTACTACCGGGACTGCCGGTGGCTGCCGCCCCCTTATATCCGCCACAGCCTCCTATACACCCGTGCGGCCACCGCCACTTCTTCCGCCTCCCCGTCACGCGGCGCGGACGCCGCGTGGGTGCCGCCTGCCAGTCCTGTGTCCGCCGTTTACGGCGGGGCTCCGCGTCCCCGCGGCTCCCTACGGGCGGCATGCGTGCCGCCCCTACATGCCTACTGCCACTCCCCTGTCTCCTGTCCCCTGCGCCCCCGCCGCCTCCGGCGGGGGCTACTCCAGCCCCA
Organism: Lentisphaerota bacterium; assembly: GCA_012521875.1. Classification (GTDB taxonomy): domain Bacteria; phylum Verrucomicrobiota; class Kiritimatiellia; order RFP12; family JAAYLN01; genus JAAYLN01. Next base: position 474 of record JAAYLN010000183.1, read on the forward strand.
GCGGCGCCTCCGTGATCCAGCAGTAGGTGGGATGCCCGTCCGTCTGGTCGTAGACCTCCATCACGTCGCGGTTGGAGAGGCGTATGCAGCCGTGCGAGGCCGGCTGTCCCAGCAGGTGCTCCTGATTGGTGCCGTGCAGGTAGATGTACCGCGAGCGGGTATCGATGCCCGGGCCGCGGTTGAGCCCCTGCTCCAGCCCGGCCAGCCACATGATGCGCGTCAGCACGTAGTCCTCGCGGTCGGGCGAGCGCCACTCCGCGGGCGGCAGCACCTCGCGGGTAGGCTTGCGCGAGACAAAGCTCTGGCCGGGACGCGCCCGCCCCCCGATCCAGTCGCTCACGCGGTGCCAGCCCAGCGGCGTGCGGTTGGAGTCCTTGCGCGACCCCACGCCCCACTTGCTGGTCGAGACGGCGAAGAGGCGCGGCGGGGCCGAGGGCGCCAGCAGCGCCAGGCGCTGCTCGGGGACGGAGACCACAAGCAGACGCCCCTCGCCGGGCGCCAGCCCGCGCGCATGCGCCTGCGCGAGGTAGCGCTCCGCGGCGGATCGGGCCGCCGGCGAGTTGACGGTGACCGCCGGGATGGCGGAAACGATGGCAGGGGTGCAGCACATGCTAAATAGCAGCCAGAGGCCGGCGGTTCGGTACGGCTTCATCATGGGAATCGTGAAAATCGCGGGACGCGGTGCCGATGGGCGTCACTTCTCCGGGGCCTGTTCGTCGGCGGCCGCCTCCTTCTCGTCCTTGTCGCCGGGCAGCTTGCGGTAGAGGGTGGCGAGGCTGATGTGCAGCGCCTTGGCGGCCTCCTCCTTGTCGCCGTTGACGCCCGCCAGCACCTGCTCGAGGTACTCGCGCTCCTTGGTGCGCAGGAAGGCCTTGAGGGACTGGTTGCGGTACTGCTCGAACTCGCCGCCCGCCCGGCTTGGCGGCACGGGCTTGGACTGGCTGACGATGCGTGTCGGCAGGATATCGACGGTGATCTCGTCGTCGTCGAGGAAGGCGATGGCGTGCTTGACGGCATTCTCGAGCTCGCGGACATTGCCGGGCCAACTGTAGCCGCACAGGACGTCGATCGCCTCGCGCGAGACGCGCACGCGGCGCTTGGGATCGCCTATCTCGCGGTTGATGAAGTGCTGCACCAGCGGCAGGATGTCCTCCTGGCGGTCGCGCAGCGGCGGCAGCTCGAGCGGAATGACCGCCAGGCGGTAGTAGAGATCCTCGCGGAAGGTCTTGGCCTCGACAAGCTTCTCGAGCTCGGTATTCGAGGCCGCCAGCACGCGGACATCCACGGGGCGGCTCGCCGAGCCGCCGACCGGCCGCACCTCGCGCTCCTGCAGCACACGCAGGAACTTGCCCTGCAACGGCAGCGGCATGGCGGAAATCTCGTCGAGGAAGAGCGTGCCGCCGTTGGCCGCCAGGAAGAGTCCGCCGTGGTCGGTCGCCGCCCCGGTGAAGGCCCCCTTCACATGGCCGAAGAACTCCGACTCCATCAGCGGCTCGGGTATCGCGGCGCAGTTCACCGCAATAAAGGGCTGATCCTTGCGCCGGCTGGTGCCGTGGATGGCACGGGCGATGACCTCCTTGCCGGTGCCGCTCTCGCCGATGATCAGGATGGTGGTATCGGTCGGGGCGACGCGCTTGACCATCTCGCAGAGGTTGCGCATCTGGGGGCTCTGGGCGATGACGTTGGCAAAGCCGTAGCTGTCGGCCAGCGCCTGCTTCAGGTGGTCGCGCTCGGAGACCAGCGTGCGGTAGGAGAGGGCGCGCCGTACCGTGATTAGCAGTTCATCCACCTTGAAGGGCTTGGTGAGATAGTCGAAGGCGCCGCCCTTCATGGCCTCGATGGCCGTATTCACCGCGCCATAGGCCGTCAGCAGGATCACGGGGGTATCCGGCTGCTGGCGGCGCGCGAAGCGGAACACCTCCATGCCGTCCACCGGCGACATGCGGATATCGGTCACGATCAGGTCGATCGGCTCGTTCTTGATGCGCTCGATGGCCGCCGCGCCATCGCGCTCGGAAATGACGTCCAGCCCCTCGCTCTTGAGCAGGCTCTGCAGAAGGCTTAGGATTCTGGGTTCGTCGTCTACCAGCAGTACTTTAGACATGTTGTGCCAACCTTGCATTCGCAAGAATGAGAGGATGATATGCTTTCCTGGAAATTTATGCCAGTACAAAAATGCCCGCGCATTTCGCCGCCCCCCCTTTCTCCTCGTTTTTGAGAAAAGGCCGCATTTCGCCAGACCATATCCCGCCCCTTCAGGGCTTGCATCAGCTTTGTCGGCGACTTTGTCGAAAGCGAAAGATAGGGCGGCTGGTGTGTGGCTGAATTTTCGGCCTCGTCCTCGTCCTCGTCCTCGATCCCCGGTACTGCCGTGCCTGCCGTGCCTGCCG
>JAAYLN010000184.1 GCA_012521875.1 Lentisphaerota bacterium
ACGATACTTGCGATTACGCAAAATTGTCGTATGTCTTGGCCTGCACGTCCGGTTCACCGGCAATGCAGGCGCGTCTCTACGCTCTCTTGAGCTTCCTTTCGTCAGGTTCTAGTCACGTCTCTCACGAAGTCCCGACTCCGCGAGGAGCCCCCGAAAGCCTCTCTAGCATCAGGGAGCCGAGAAACAATTCCCAACGTCAAGAAACGCATTACCATATCGCGCGGCGAAATACAACACTATTTTTTCCGCGTACAATATTTTTGCGCAAAGTAAAACTTTTGGTGGCTGGGAAACGGGCAGGCAGCCTGCCCGGTCGTAATAATGATCGCGCGCACGCGCGCATGTATCGAGGCTTTTGGCTGGTGGGGTACGCAGTGGGCGCATTGGACGGGCGGCGGCAGTCTGGGAACGGGAGGGGCTGCGCGCGGCGGGGACGCCGCATCTACCACGCGAATGCGGCAGATGCCGGGGCGTGGCGGCAAAGACGCAGTGAAGGTGAATGCGGGACCGGCACGTGGAACCCGCCGCACTGCCCCCACAATCCCGCGCCTAGCCCCCAGACTGGTCGGACCTGTCGGACGAGTCGGACCTGTCGGACGGGTCGGACTTGTCGGACTGGTCGGACTCGGCGGGCTTATCGGGCTCGGTGGGCTCGGGGGACTTGGCGGGCGGGGACTGGATCGGCAGGATGCCCTTGCATTCCGGATAGCCGGTGCAGCCCCAGAAGGGCTGGCCGGCATGCGGCCCCTTGTGCGCCGTGCGTCGGCGCATGGGCTTGCCGCACTCGGGGCAGACGGGGGCATCCGCGTCCGACTGTGATCCGCCGCGGGCTTGCAGCCGCGCCGCATGGAGGTTCTCGGTGAAGCCGCCGTGCTCCAAAAAATCGCGCCCCTGGCTCTCGATCTGCCGCCTGAGCAGGTAGGCGGCCTGATTGGCGGCGCAAAGCATGGCGTTGGCGGCCAGCTCGGGATCCGCCGCGCCGACAAACGCAGCCAATCCGGCCAGACCGGTCAACCGTACCACCCCGGGCTTGGCGGGCGGCAGATCGGGCGCTATGTCGTGCGTCAGACGCTCGCGCATTACCAATGCCTCGGGTGAATTCTTGTGCCACACCCTCAATCCGCGCTGGATCAGGAAGCTCTTGTAGTCCTTGATGAGCTCGTCGTTCAGGCTGGTGCGGGCGACGTTGGTGAGTACCATCTCGCTCTTCTTGGAAGTCGCCGCCGCACCGCTGCCCTCGCTGATGTTACGCACGCCGCTGCGCGCTGCCTGCACCATCTGGTCATGAGTGCGCGACCGCTTATCTATGAAGCGGTCGCAGAAAACCACCGTGGCGTCGTAAACCGCCTCCGCCACCGCATAGCTCCGCAGGTTTTCGTAGCCGCCATGCGGCATCAGGACACCGCCATCATCATCGCTCATGGTTTCTAATTCCTAGGTTTGGATGTGGGTGATTTTGTCGGACGAGTCGGACGGGTCGGACAGGTCGGACTAGTCTGACTCGTCTGACAGAAGCTACTGCAGCAAGCAATCGGCAGGGCTATCGCCAGACGCCGACACGCATGCAGCTTGTTTGTCCATGGAGAGAGCATGGTATGCGCATTGTAACATAGAGCGCCGGGACGTGGGGAAAAAAGTGCGGAACTGCCGCACCCCACCCCACCCCCGCCGGCCATGCCCGCCCCGTCCCTGCGCGGTGCGGGATGGGGGATTAGTCGGACGGGTCAGACTGGTCAGACTGGTCAGACTGGTCGGACACCGAATTTCACACTTCAATTCCTGCCCAGCAAAAGGTAACATGCATCCGTGCGTGTTTTGCTGGATAAAGATCTCGATGCAAGCGACCTCAGGCCGGCCTTCGAACGGACCCTCGCCCATCTCGAGGCGGGCGATTTCCGCGCGGCCGAAGTCAAGAAGCTCAACCCCGGGCCCTATTACCGGGCCAAGCTCTCCGATGCCGACCGGCTGATCTTCCGCTTTGGCAACTGGCGCGGCGAAAACTGCCTGCTCGTCCTGGAGATCGTCCGCAACCACGACTACGCGGCCTCGCGCTTCCTGCGGGGCGCCGCGGTGGACGAGGCCAGGCTGGTGCCGGTCGAGCGCCCCGCGCCGGTCCAGCCCGACGACGCCGTGCCGATGGCCTACGTCAACCCCGCCCGGCGCCACGTGCATGTGCTCGACAAGATCCTCTCGTTCGACGACGACCAGGAAGAAGCCCTGATGCAGCGTCCGCCGCTGATCCTGATCGGCTCGGCCGGCAGCGGCAAGACCGTCCTGACGCTCGAGAAACTGCGCCAGCTCCCGGGCGAGATCCTCTATGTGACCCACTCGTCCTACCTCGTCGACAACGCCCGCGCCATCTACTACGCCCACCACTACGAGAACGAGGGACAGGAGGTGGACTTCCTCTCGTTCCAGGAGTATGTCGAGTCGATCGCCGTGCCCGAGGGCCGCCCGCTGGCCTTCGCCGATTTCGCCGCCTGGTTCAGCCGCGTGCGGGGCGGCACGCCGGTGCGGAATTCCCATGCGCTGTACGAGGAGTTCAACGGCGTGCTGACCGGCTCCTCGCCCGGCCAGCCCTATCTGACGCGCGACGAATACCTGGCGCTGGGCGTGCGCCGGTCAATCTTTCCCGCCGAGCAGCGCCCGGCCGTCTACGATCTGTTCCGGCGCTATCTCGACTATCTGCCGGGCAGCGGCTGCTACGATCTGAATCTCGTGTGCCACGGCCACCACGCCCTCTGCCGCCCGGCCTACGATTTCCTGGTGGCGGACGAGGTGCAGGACATGACCGCGGTCCAGCTCAGCCTGGCGCTCCGGGGGCTGCGGCGGCGCGACCAGTTCGTGCTGTGCGGCGACGCGAACCAGATCGTCCACCCCAACTTCTTCTCCTGGGCCGGCCTCAAGACGATGTTCTATGAACGGCACGCCGGAACCCGCGCCGAGCTGGTGCGGGTGCTGAACGCCAACTACCGCAACGCCCCGGCCGTCATCGACATCGCCAACCGCCTGCTGCGGATCAAGCAGGCGCGCTTCGGCTCGATCGACCGCGAGAGCCACCACCTGATCCGGCCGGTCAGCGACCGGCCGGGCGGCGTGACGTTCCTGGAGGATACCAGGGCCGCCCGCACCGAACTCGACAGCAAGACGGCGCGGTCGGCGCGGTTCGCGGTCATCGTCCTGCGCGAGGAGGACAAGGAGGAGGCGCGGCGCAGCTTCCACACGCCACTGGTCTTCAGCGTGCGCGAGGCCAAGGGACTCGAGTACGAGAACATCATCCTTCCGGGACTGATCTCCAGCCAGCCCGCCGCGTTCCGCGAGATCGCCGCGGGCGTGACCGAGTCCGACCTGCAGGGCGAGTTCACCTACAGCCGCGCGCGCGACAAGAGCGACCGCGCGCTCGACGCCTTCAAATTCTACATCAACGCCTTCTACGTCGCCCTGACGCGCGCCATCACGCACGTCTACATCCTGGAACACGACTTCAACCATCCCCTGCTGCGCCTGCTCAAGCTGCAGACCGCGAAAGGGACCGGCCTGACCGAGCAGCAATCGAGCGACGAGGAATGGCGCGCCGAGGCCCTGCGCCTGGAACGCCAAGGCAAGCACGACCAGGTCGAGGCCATCCGCCGGACGATTCTCCGGGTCGAGCCCGTGCCGTGGCCGGTGCTCACGGCGGCGGCCGCCGAGAAAATGGCCCGCGACACCTTCGCCTCGCCCAACCGCGACCACAAGGCGCTGCGCCTGCTGCTCGACTACGCCGCCACCTACGGCGTGCCGCATCTGCTGGAGTCGCTGGCCCAGGCGGGCTTCAAGTCGGCGCGCCAGCCGGAGACCGCCCGCAACACCGCTATGCAGCGGCACTGCGTAGATTACCACCAGCGCGGCTACCGCGACCTGTTCCGCAAGATCGAACGGCACGGCGTCGACTTCCGCAACCCGCTCAACCAGACCCCCTTGATGCTGGCGGTTCAACTGGGGCTCGATGGGCTCGCCGTCCAGCTCATCGAGCGCGGCGCCAAACTGACCGAGGCCGACAACTGGGGCCGCATGCCGCTCCACTACGCCCTGCGCGCCGCCTATCAGAACCCGCTCTACGCGCGCCGCCAACTGGAGTGCCTCTATCCGCTGCTCAGCCCGCCCGCGACCAACGTGCGCGTCGGGCGCCGCCTGGTGCAGGTGGACCGCCACCGGCCGGCCTTCTTCCTGCTCCACTCAATGCTGGCCCGGTTCGAGATGCTCCTGCGCGACAAGCTCCAGCGGGACGTGCCGGGCTTCGAGACCGCCGACTTCGTGCGCACCCTCGAGGCGTTTCCCGAAAGCGTCATTGCTACGCGGCACCGGACGCGGCAGGCGCTCACGGCGACGCTCGCCGGCAACGAGGTCGCGCGCCAGGCGCCGCGCAACCGGCAGCTCTTCGTCCGCATCCGCCGCGGCTACTACCTGCCCAATCCCTGTCTGGAACTGGAGCAGAACGGCGTTTGGACCAACGTGCTCGACCTGCTGCACATCTCCGATCTGGAACGGGAACCCGACCAGGAGCGACTGGGCCACTTCCTGGCCTATATCCGGCGGCTGCAGAAGCGGATCGCCGCCGAACTCGAAAAGCAGGCGGCAGAGCCGGTGCCCGGGGCGGCCAAAGTAGCCGGCACAACCGCGCCGGCCGGATCCAGAACGGCCGAAGTAGCCGGAACAACCGCGCCGGCCGGACCCAGGACGGCCGAAGTTGCCGGAACTGCCGCGCCGGCCGGACCCAGCCCGGCCGGAACACTCGCGCCGGCCGAACCCAACCCTGCCGGAACAATCGCGCCGGCCGGATCGGCCCGGCTTGTCGAGGCTGCCTACCCCTCCATACCCGGCGGAACCGCCACGCCCGCCGCAGGTGCCGCGGCCGCCATCGCCTCCCCCATCGGCGAACAGCAGCTCCTGCTGAATCTGGACGGAGAAGCGACGCCCGCCGCACCGCTGCTGCCCGATCATGCCGTGCTGACCCCCGAGCCCTCGCCACTGGGTCCGGATGGACCGCGCGCCCCCGCGTCCGCCGACGAGCAGTGGCGTCACGCGAGTTGCCTCAAGGCCCTGCGGAGCCGGGCCTGGACCAATATGTACAGGCTGAAATGGATGACGCGCGAGCCGCGCCCCGGGGCCGCCTGTCTGCTGGAGTTCCTGGAGGAAACGGTGGATCCCCGGCGCAAGACGATCGCGTCGGCGCGCGACGAGGGGTGCATGTACGCCATGCTGCAGTTGGCGGAATGGCGCGAACCCCGCGCCTATCCGCTGATCCTCCGGTTGATTCAGCGGTTGGACTGCAACCGCTGGAGCATCTCGCCTGCGCAACGCCTTCATTATGTAGCGAGCTCGCTGGCCGCCTGCTGCGACGGCAATCTGGCGTTGCTGCGCGAGCTGATCCTCGACACCGGCACCAACCCGGGCAGCCGCGCGATGGCCCTTGGCGCGGTTGCCTACCTGGCCGTGCGCCGCGGTCTCGACCACGCCATCGCCCAGCAATGCTTCCGGACGATCCTGACGGAGCCGTTCAGCCGGGACATAACCTGGGTTGACGGCGCCATCCTCCTCATCAATCTGGCCGCCATCGACGCCTGGTGTCTCTATCCCGTGGCCTTGCGCGGAGAGTTGGAGGCCGCGGTCCGCAGCCGCTGGATCCCCAGACGCAACCTGACGCTGAAGAAAATCGCCCAGCGGGCCGCCATGCCGGAATGGGAACGGGGAGAGCTTGTCAACAGTCGTTATGCCTTGCCCCGCGATGTCTGGATGCTGATCACGGAGAAGCACAGCATTCTGGAGGACAATCTGGGATACGGGGACGACGAGGAGTGGGAAGACGAATCCGACCATGAACCGTGGCACCGCTCGTTTTCCCCCGGCGTAACGGATGAACGCTTCCTGCATCCGGACGCCGGCTGGCTGCCGGCGGGGCAACCGCCATCGGATCATGCCTGGCCGGCGGGGCAACCGCCATCGGACCATGCCTGGCCGGCGGCGAGCGAGGGGAAAGTCGGCCGCAACGATCCCTGCCCCTGCGGCAGCGGTAAGAAATACAAGAAGTGCTGCGGTGCCCGATGAAGGTGCCCGGATGCGATTCAACTTTGTTGAATCGCACCGAATTCAGAATTCAGAATTCAGTATCCAGAATATTGCAAGGCATCAAAATGAGTGTTTTGCCGTCCTTCAGGATGTAGCCTCAATTGCACGGACATGAAAAGAGAGGCGAAAGGAGGCGCTATTTCATTCTGAATTCTGAATTCTGGCTTCTGAATTCTGGGTGCGCATCCACTATCGTGGATCGCACCCAAGGTGCCTAAAAACGCAACCGGGCTAGCGGCAGGGGGGCAAGTGTGCTATGATGCATCGTGCATGAATGCGTTATCTAACAGGGCACGCGCTGTGTTCCATGCGCTGGCGCTGCTGGTGGTGTTGTGCTGCCGGAACATCACCGCCGCGCCGCCGCTGCCGGACTTCGTGATCGACTCCGTGGTACTGCAGCCGCCAACCCCAACTTCCGGACTGCCGGTCACGGTCACGGCCACCATCCGCAACCGGGGCGCCGCCGGCGGCGATGCCCGGAACCTCGACGTCTGGCTCAACCGCACCAACGCCACTCCCCCCGTCATGGGAGAAGTGGGAGATCTGTGGTGTCAGGTAGGACAACTGGCACCGGGGGAATCGCGCGTCGTCACACCCCTGCCACAGCGGTTCCTGGCCGCAGGCACGAACCGCTTGTGCGCGTGGGTCGAGTTCGAGAACCTTGTGGCCGAAACGTGCAACACGAACAACCACTTCTGCATGGACTATTACGCCGAATCTGAGCTGGCACTGCTGCGTGCCGTGTACCGCTTCTGGTCGCCGGTCAAGGGGCACCACTTCTACACGATCA
>JAAYLN010000185.1 GCA_012521875.1 Lentisphaerota bacterium
AACCGGCACCATAGGAGTACTGTGCCGAATTGATGTGATTGCCGCGGAAGGTGCAATTGGTGAAGGTCGCATCGCAGGTGGTCAGATGAAGCCCCGCGCCCGCGCTGTTCTTGCCGGATAGATAGCCCCCCTCGAAGACGACACCATCGAAAAGCAGCGCTGTATTCCTGGCGCGGAGAAGGCGGCCTATCCGCACAGTTGGGTTCTGCACGACCGATTCGCCCGCGCCGCGCGCGCCCGGCGTGCCCGTGCCGGCATAGCCGCCGCGGATGGTGATGCTTGTCTTGTTGGTGATGGCGCAGAGATCGGGCGCGCCCGACGGGCCGTTGGTGTAGTTGCCCGCCGCGAGATAGATCGTGCCATCCGCTGCGCTGGCGTCAACCGCCGCCTGGAGACTGCCTAGAGCATTGTCCCAGTCCGCCCCCGTCCTGGCGCCCGCACCGTCGGGAGTAACGTAGATCCCGCCCGCGTGTGCTGCGCTGATCAGAGCAATACCCCATGCAATACTACATACCGCTAGCGCTCTTTTCATGGCTCTTCCCTTCCCCGTCAGGGCAAACCGTTCACGGCGGCTGCCGGCCCCACCGCTTCCGCCCGCCGTCCGCACGGCGTGGGCAATCCTGAAACCAAACACCATTAGTATAGTAGACCGTGATTTAAGAGCAAGAGAATATGGTTTGCGCGAACTAATAATCATTGAGGGCTTAACGCGCGGACGGGCAGTTGAAATGTTCGAATGAATCGCAAGAATCGAGCGAGTCGGATCATTCGAATTGATCGATTTTTGCGATTCCATCGAGCCCCCACATGGCATCTTTTGCTTTGCCTGGATTTGTGATACTATTTTCTTATCAATGAGCACCACAAATACCAACATACCCCCTGTCGCCCGCCCCCCGCTGGCATCCCCTTCCCCGTCGCAGCGCGGCGGGCCGGATGGTTTCGATGAGATCATCGAGATCGAGCAGGATATCCATCGGCAACGCCGGCGCTTCTGGGGCCGTGTGCTCTTGGGATTCTTCGGCGTGCTGATCATCGCGGTTATTCTCGCCCCGCGTATCGCCTCGCTGAACGGCCCGCGGCAGCGTCTGCTGGCTGTGATCAACCGCAGCACGCAACCCACGCAGATCGATTGCCAAAGCTGGAGTCTGCGCTGGCTGGGCAAACAGACCCTTGAAGGACTCACCGTCAACAACCCGCAACACGGGGTCGCTGCCATCGAGAAAGTTACTCTCGAAGCCGGTCTGCTGCGCCTGATCCCCATGGGACGCATCGACCTCGGCACCATCACACTCACGCGCCCGGCAATCATCGTGCGGCAACCGGCTGCTGTTGCAACGGAGACCTCAGACACACCGGAGACAGGCGGCAGACCGCCTCGGCGGCCACCGGCGGAACCCGGGACGGACGATGAGGCAGTCGCGGAACGCTCGCTCCCCATCTACGACCTGGTCGTTGATCTGCGCGTGATCGATGGCAGCCTGACCGTTGAGACGCCCCGCGGCCAGCCGTGTAGCATCAGCCAGTTGCAAACCACCCTCGCCCTGCCCTCGCTGCGTGAGCCTGCTTCGCTCACCGCCGCGTGGAACTGGGAGCCGGATGGCGGATCGGTCGCCGTCACAGGAACCGTCCAGACGCTCGAACGACTGTTTCTGGCGCCCAACGAGGCCACTGGAGAGTTGGAGGTGCGCCTCGCAAGACACCGCCTGGCCTACTTTGCGCCCTGGCTCGTGTCGTCACTCGGGGGCGTGACGCCGCAGGCGGGCGAACTGGATGCCAGGCTGCGGCTGACGACTTCCGGCGCGGGACGCTTTACAGGCGAGACCACCACAGAACTGAAGGGATTCCAGGCCGCCCTGCCGCATGAGGAGCGCCCCTCCATGCCGCCCACCGACATTCGTTTGGCCGCGCAAGCTTCAGTGTCGCCGGAGCGTATCACCGTGAACGAGGCCGCGCTGGTTTCGCCGTGGCTCACGGTCAATGGCAGGGCCAATCTGTCGCGGCAGTCGCCCCTGGGCACGCATGCGGATGACGAGGCGCAGTTAGATCTGCGCGCCGAGCTTGTGCCGCTGCAGCGCGACTGGGGTGTACTGCTGGGCATGGACCCCGAAGTTGCCATCACCGATGGGCGTGTGCTGGCGGAGATGCGGCTGGGCAACGACGTCAGCGGATTCTGGGCCAGCGCCACGGCGCTGGCGACCAATCTGGTGGTCAAGGCAGGCACGGAGTCGAGCCGCTTCCATCCGCCACCCTCTCTCGACCTGCTGGTGCGCCGTCCGGCGCCTAACGACTGGCAGGTGGCGCAGTTGAAGCTGGATTCCGCCTTTGCGAGCCTCACCGGTGCCGGCTCGGTCACGCAGGCTGTGGTGAACGGCACCCTCGATCTCTCCCGCATGGCGCGTGAGCTGCGCGGCCTGCTGCCGCAACTGCCGCGCATGATCGGACGCATCGATCTGCACGCCGAGAGCGGACGCGTTGGCGAGGAAGTGCGGACAAGCGGACACCTGACCTTCAAGGACGTCGCGGTGGATGGCGGCGCGGCACGCCCCTGGGTGATCGAGGCCGGCACATTGACCGCCGCCGCCACATTTCCCAATCTCGCGGAGGCGGGGATGCCACGGGAGTTCAGCGGGGTGGCCATCGCCTTTTCCGGCACGCCGGGCACCCTCACGGGAAGCTGCGACCGCTGCGTCATGCCCTCCTCCACCAACCGCTGGGCATGGCGGATGGAGCGCGGACGCATGCAGGCCAATGCGGATTTGGCGCGCACACTGCGCTTCCTGCGTCCGGTCTTCACTCTCCCGGACAAAACCGATCTGAACGGCAAGGCGGTTGTGGGAATGGCCTGCGAGGCGGCCGCGGGAACCTTCAAGCTCACCTACAATGGCGCCGTGCAACAGTTGCGCCTTGATATGCCCGCCTGGGAAATCCGCGAGCCGGATGCCCGGCTGAAGGGTGCCGCCGAGTGGCGCGCGGCCGACGGCTGGCTGCGGCTGGATGACCTTGCCGGGCAGGCTTCGTTTGGTACATTGGCGCTGCCCCGTGCAACCATTGCTCCCGACTCGATCCAGGGCGATCTGAAGGCCACACTGAACCTTGCACCGCTGGCCGGCTGGCGCAAGACTGCCGGCAAGGATAATGCCTTGAAGGTGGCCGGCAAGATGGTTATCGATGCGCAGGCCGCCACCGAGGCCGGCGGCAGCCGCCTGAAACTCACCGCCCGCGGTGACGGGATTGCGGTGGCCACCGACGGTTTCGAGTGGCAGGAGCCTGCCCCGGCCCTGCAACTGCTGGCCAGCATGTCGCCGGAACGCAATATCGCCTTCAAGGAGCTCATGCTCACCAACTCGCTCGGCTACCTCGCCGGCAGCGGCGCGCTCAGCAACCTCGCCGACCCCCATCTGGAACTCAGCGGCGACCTGGCGCTCGATTTTGACGCGGTCGACCGGCTGCTCAAGAGCCGCGGCATGCAGGAACCACGGCTCAAGGGCTTCCAGCCGCGCCCCTTCAGCCTTTCCGCACCGCTGGGCGGTGGCTGGCGCGGTGCCGTGGCCGTCGGCAAGGCGCAGATTGCCCTATGCCTGGAAGAACTGCAAGGCTGGGGTCTCGAAACCGCCGGTTCGGCCGATATCGAGGCCAGGCTGGCGGACGGCCTGCTCAGCCTGAACTACGCCCCGCCGCTGGCCAATGGCTCATTCAAGAGCCAGGTACGGCTGGATGTCGGCTCGCGTCCTATGGAACTGCAACTGGATAAGCAGGCGATCGAACTGCAGGATGTGCCGCTGCGTCCGCCCATGCTGCGGAACTTGCGTTTTATCAATCCGCTGCTGGCGGGCTGCACGGTCATCAAGGGCAACGTGAGCGTGGCGGCTGGCAATGGAAGATTGCCGCTTGATGCCACCTATACCACCGGCACCGATTTTGATGTGGAGATCGGACTGAGCGATGTGACGCTGATGCCGACAGGCGTTCTGGAGCGCATACTTGCCCACACCGGCGCCTCCGGCAAGACCATCGAGATTGAGCAGGAGACACTGCGTGGAAGCTGCCGCAACGGCACAATAGAGATCGCGCCGCATGCGGCGGAACTCCGTGGTCATCCGGTCGCCTTCAAGGGGAGCGTGGGGCTCGACCAGAGTGTCGCTTTCCAAACCGTCGTGCCCCTGACGGAGGATCTGGTGGGCGAACAGGCCGCCCGTTACATTGCCGGCCAGACACTGACGGTACCGGTAAAGGGTACCGTGAGCCGACCGCGCATCGACGAAAAGGCTCTGGCGGACGAGACACGCAGAATCGCCACCGAGGCCGCCCGCCGCGCCATGGCCGAGCAGGCCGGCGATCTGCTCGATAAGCTGCGCAAGAAGATCGAGTAGTCCGCCGCGCTGCGCAGCGGCGGACTACAGTTCGGAAGTTCTGAAGTTCGGGAGTTCTAAAATGCCAGCCGTGACTTCAGACCCCGATTCATTACGAAGCCTGCACACGTGGCACGGGCATCTTGCCCGTGTTTCATGAGCGGGACGCCCATGCCACGAGGGGTTTTCAAAAACCTCATACGCCTGTACCGTCAGGTGTCGCTAAAACTTTAGAACTCCCGAACTTTAGAACTGGCCGCTGCCGCCGCAGGGCGGCGGCCTAGCGGTAGTCCGGCTCGGCGACGTGCTTGAGCACATGCTCAACGATCATGTCGGTCGAGATGCCGTCGCTGACGGCCGCGAAGTTGCGGAAGAGGCGGTGGCGCAGCACCGGCAGGGCGTAGGCGCGCACGTCGTCGCACGAGACGGTGAAGCGTCCCGAGAGCACGGCCTGGGCCTTGGCGGCCATCAGGAGGCACTGCCCGGCACGCGGGCCGGCGCCCCAGCGCAGCCAGCGGGCCATTTCGCCGGGCGCTTCCGGCGCGCCGGGCCGCGTGGCGCGCGTCAACCGCGCGGCATAGCCGGCCACGTGCGACGAGACGGGAATCTGCCGTACAAGCTGCTGATACTGCAGGATAGCCTTGGCATCGAGCACGGGCTCGATCCTGACGGTGCGGCCGTCGGTCGTGCTCATGAGGATTTGCGGCTCCTCCTCGGCCGTCGGGTAGTCCACCTGGATGGCGAACATGAAGCGGTCGAGCTGCGCCTCGGGCAGCGGGTAGGTGCCCTCGAGCTCGATCGGGTTCTGCGTGGCCAGCACGAGGAAGGGCGAAGGCAGGTCGTAGGTCGCCCCGGCGGCGGTCACGCGCCGCTCCTGCATGGCCTCGAGCAGGGCCGCCTGCGTCTTGGGCGGCGTGCGGTTGATCTCGTCCGCCAGCAGGATGTTGGTGAATACGGGTCCCTGGTTGAAGCGGAAGCGGCGGCGGCCGGTCTCGCCATCCTCCTCGAGGATGTCGGTGCCGGTGATGTCGGCCGGCATGAGGTCCGGCGTGAACTGGATGCGCTTGGACTGCAAGTCCAGCGCCTGGGCCAGCGTCCGCACCAGCAGGGTCTTGCCCAGCCCCGGCGCCCCGATCAGCAGGCAGTGGCCCTGCGCGAAGAAGGCCACCAGCACCTGATCGATAACCGTCTCCTGGCCGACAATGGCGCGCCCGATTTGCTCCAGGAGCTGTTCCCGTGACTGACGCAGCGCGCCCACGGCGGCCTCGATGCGGGCCGTCTCCTCTGCGGAGGGTTGAGCCATGGCGGCATTGGTGGCAGACGATGCAGGCACGGGAGGCCTCCTATCTTTATTTAGATGAGCTTGCGGGCGATCATGGCCTCGGCAATCTGGACCGCGTTCTGGGCGGCACCCTTGCGGATGTTGTCGCCCACCACCCAGAGAGCCAGACCATTCTCCACCGATGGATCCGTGCGCACACGACCCACGAGGATATCGTCGGCCTCCTGGGCGTCGAGCGGGGTCGGGAAGACGCCGCCGGCAAGGTCGTCCATGACGCGGATTCCCGGGCTCGCCGCCAGGATTTCGCGCGCCTTCGCGGGCGGCATCGGGGCGGTGAACTCCAGATTCAGCGCGATCGAGTGGGCATAGAAGACCGGCACGCGGACACAGGTGGCCGAGGCGCGCAGCCCGGGCGCGTCGAGAATCTTGCGGCTCTCGAAGAGCATCTTGGCCTCCTCCGAGGTGTAGCCGGGCATGTCGGCCTTGGGGCCGCCGATCTGCGGCAGGACGTTGAAGACGATCTGGCGCGGGTAGACCGAGTTCTCGATGAACTCCCCCGCGGCCCAGGCGCGCGCCTGCTGGTCGAGTTCCTCGATGGCCGCGCGGCCGGTGCCGCTGACCGACTGGAAGGTGACGGCCGTGAAGCGGCGGATGGGCACGGCGCGGTGCAGCGGGGCGAGCCCCATCAGCGTGATGGTCGTGCTGCAGTTGGGGTTGGCGATCAGACCCTTGTGGCCATCGAGGGCGGCGCCGTTGATTTCGGGGATCACCAGCGGCACATCCGCTTCCATGCGGAAGTCGCTGCCGTTGTCGATGACCACGCAGCCGCGCTTGATGGCCTCGGCGGCAAACTGCTTCGAGGCACCCGCCGACCCCTCGGTTCCGGCAAAAAAGACCACGTCGAGCCCATCGAAGGCCTCCGGCGTGGTCTCGACTACGCGAAACGTCTCGCCGGCCACCTCCTCATCGCGCTCAGAGCGTGCCATGATGCGGATTTCCGATGCTGGAAACTTGCGCTGGCGCAAAATCTTGATCATCTCGGTGCCGACGGCACCAATGCCTACCAATCCAACCCGGTACTTCTTCATAAAGCCTTCTCGTTCGTCCTACAGACCTGGAGCTAGAAACAAAACTCCCCCAACCGAAAAGTGCATGTTACCTGATTTCCATCCCTACGGCAAGAACGGCGCGAACCGCAACCCGCAATCCCTCTCTTAAACGGCACACTTCATCCACCCGCTTAATCTTTTGCTTTCGACAAAGTAACCGACAAAGCTCGCGACAAAGTGGGGATCGCCACCGCCCACGTTCCATGCACTGCCCGAGATCCCCTTCTTTTCCTTGCCGCCGGGCATGAAGAATGCTATCTTCCTGTGTGTAAAACATCCATGGATGGGAATGATATGCTGGCAATCACGTTTCATGGCGCCGCGCGCACCACAACTGGCTCGATGCATCTGGTGGAGGCCAATGGCCTGCGCCTATTGCTGGACTGCGGTCTGTACCAGGGGCACCGCAAGGAGGCCTTCGAGCGCAACCGCAACATGCCCTTCGATCCCGCCACCATCGATGCCGTGCTCCTCTCGCACGCGCACATCGACCACAGCGGCAACCTCCCCACCCTGGCGCGCTATGGCTTCCGCGGCAAGGTGATCTGCACTCCCGCCACGGCCGACCTCTGCGACATCATGCTGCGCGACTCGGCGCACATACAGAACCAGGACCTGATCTACGTCAACAAGCGGCGCAAGAAACAGGGCAAGCGCCTCTTCGAGCCGCTCTACGAGATTCAGGATGTCGAGCGCATCCTGAGCCTCTTCCAGCCTGAACGCCTCGGACGGACAATCGACCTCGGACGCGGCGTGACGGTCACGCTGCATGATGCGGGCCACATCCTCGGCTCGGCCACCATCATGCTGGAGACGCGTCTGGATAGCGGCAAGTCGCACCGCATCCTCTTCTCCGGCGACCTCGGCAACCCCGACCAGCCGATCATCCGCGCGCCGGAGTTCGTCGAGGGCGCCAACACGCTGCTGATCGAAAGCACCTATGCCGACCGCAACCATCCGCCCATGGATGATGTTCTGGGGCGCATGAAGGGCTTTATCGAGGATATCCACCAGCAGCACTCCAAGCTGATCATCCCCGCCTTCAGCGTGGGCCGCACGCAGCATATCCTCTACCTCCTCAACAAGCTGATCGAGAAGCGGCGCGTGCCGCTCACCCCGGTCTTCGTCGACAGCCCGCTGGCCACGCGCGCCACGGCCATCTACGCCCGCCATCCGGAGTGCTACAACGAAACCACCGCCGCCATGGTGGCGGCGGGTGATGATCCGTTCCGCTTTCCCGGCCTCGAGTTCACGCGCAGCGTCCAGGACAGCATGGCGCTTAACGACCGCCGGGGGCCCTTCATCATCATCTCGGCCTCGGGCATGTGCGAGGGCGGGCGCGTCGTACACCATCTTCGCAACAGCATCCCCAACCCGCGCAACATCGTCCTGATCGTCGGTTTCCAGGCGGAACACACTCTGGGGCGCCGCCTGGTTGAACGCCGCCCGGCTGTCAATATCTTCGGCGAGCCGGTTCCCCTCGAGGCGCGCGTGCATACGATCAACGCCCTCAGCGCGCATGCCGACCGCGGGGATCTGATGCACTGGTTCACGCGTATCAAGTCGCCGGAACTGCGCCGCACCTTTGCCATCCATGGCGACGAGAACCAGACTGCCGCCATGGTCGGGATGCTCAAGGAGCACGGGGCCGCGGAGGCAAGCGCGCCAGTGTCCGGCGAGCGCATCGTTCTGGAGCAGTAGACAGACAACACCATGAGCCGCACCGCACATCTCACCGTCATCGCAGGTCCCGACAAGGGGCGCGACCTGACCGTGCATCCGGAGGGCATCCGCCTCGGACGTTCGAGCGAGAACGATGTCTCCCTGGCCGATCCCCTGCTCTCCCGCCACCACTGCCGCCTCGACTTCACCGATGCGGGCGAGCTCCAGGTGACGGACCTCGAAAGCGCCAACGAGACGCTGGTTAATAATACGGCGGTCTCCCGCCAGATACTCAAGCCCGGCGACCAGATCCTCATCGGCAACACATTGCTAAGCGTCGATACGGTCGGCGGCAGTGCCACTAGCCCGGCGGTTGACATCCCGGCAGCGGCATCTGCGCCCGCCACGCCGCCGGTCTTTGTGGATCTCGGCTTCAACGAGGCCGACCGCCAGACCAAGCACACCGCCCCCAGCCTGCGGCCACTGCTCTGGGCGGTTGGCGCGGCGGCCTTGCTGCTTCTGGGCGCGGCCCTCATCATGCGCATGCCCGGATCGGAACCGCAGGTGGCGGTCCGGGAGATGCCCAAGCCGCGCTATCTCCCCCTCGAGATCCACTACGAGAAGGTCGAGGCCACCAGCAACTCCATCTTCCGCTACGAGATGACCATGGACGCCTCCATGCGGCTGGCCATCGCCATCGACGACCTCTCCGAGAACCGCCACGTGCGCGAGGAGGCCGTGGTGGCGACCAACCTTGTGCTTGATCTGGCGCGCGAGCTCGACCAATCCGGATTCTTCAACCTCGCCGACAACTACGAGGGCATCGCGCGCCCCGAGCTGCACAACAGTTGGGAGCTGACCCTGATAATCGGCGACCGGGTAAAGCGCTGCCGCGTGGTCAACCGCGTCGAGCCGGCGGAGTTCCAGGCCGTGCGCGAGCGGCTCGAGACTTTCGGCAAGAACGAGCTGGGCATCTGGGCTATCCAGTTCTCGCGCGAGAAACTCGTCGCACTGGCCGAGGACGCCTTCACGCGGGCGCGCAACCTGTTCGACGAGCGCGGCATAGCCTACGGCAACACGGCCGAGGCCATCCGGCGCTACAGGGAGGCGCTCTTCTACTTGCAGACGATTGATCCCAAGCCCGATTTCCACGGCGAGCTGGTCAGCCTCCTGGCACAGGCCGAGGAGGAACTCGACCGCCGCTACGAGGAGCAGCGCTTCCTCGCCGACCGTGCCCTGAACCTGAAGGAGTGGAGCAACGCCGCCCGCGAGCTGCGCATTCTGCGCGAGATGATTCCCGACCGTTCGGATCCGCGCAACATCGAGGCCGAACGCAAGCTGCTGGATGTCGAGAACCGCCTTAAACCGAAAGGAAAACAGTGAAACGCTACCTCCTGGCGCTGGCCCTGCTGCTGCTGATGCAGCTTCCCGTCGTCGGCGCGCCGCCCCAGACTGCGGCGCGCGGCACCCTCGCCGTCGTCTCCGAACCGGCCGAATGTACCGTCATGATCAACCGCGAGCCTCGCGGTACAACGCCGCTGACAACCGAGCTCCTGCCGGGCAACCACCTCGTCGCGGTACAGCGCACGGGCTACCGCCCGGAGTATCGCCGCGTCGCGATCGCCGCCGGCCAGCGCGAGCAGGTACGCGTGTCGCTAGCGCAACTCACCGGCCTGCTGCTCGTCCACAGCACGCCTCCCGGTGCCGGGATCGCCATTGATGGTGCCGACTACGGCGAGACGCCGGCGCTGATCACCACTCTGCCGCTGGGTGCCTACCGCCTGCGGCTCTCCCTGCCGGGGTATCGCGACAAGGAAGTGGATGTACGCCTCGACGACCGTTCACCGCGCCACGTCCAGGTCAACCTCACATCCGATTCTGCCACACTTGAAATCGCCTGCGCGCCGGAGGGTGCCGAGGTGCTCATCAACGGTGTGCCGCGGGGCAACGCGCCCTGCAAGGTCGACCGTATCCCGGCCGGCGAGGTCGTTGTAGAACTCCGTACCACGGGCTACAAGCCCTTCACGCAGATCATGAAGCTGGCCGAGGGCGAGATCCAGAAGCTCGACATCCGGCTGGAGGAGCAGCCCGCCACGCTGCAGGTGGTCTCGCTGCCCGACAAGGCACGCGTCTACCTGGACAACGAGTTCAAGGGCGAGACACCGCTGACCATCGGCGATCTGGCCCCCGGCGAGCACCGCGTCCGCGTGGAGCGCGCGGGCTTCGACCCCAACGCGCGCACGCTGACCCTCAAACGGGGTGAGGCGCGCACCGAGGAGTTCCGCCTGAGCGGCAATACCGGCCGCCTGCTCGTGACCACCGAGCCCGACGGCACAACGCTCCTGATCGATGGCAGGGATTGCGGCAAGACGGCCGCCGCCGCCGGCGAGGGGCTGCGCGCCTCGGCACCCTTCGCCCTTGAGGCGATACCCGAGGGACAGCACACGCTCAAGGCTGTCCGCCAGGGCTACCACGAGGCCACCCAGACTGTTGTCGTGAAGCGCGGCGAAACGCAGACGCTGCATATCAAGCTGCAACGCCGCTTCATACCGAACTACGAGGTTACCACCGCTACCGGCACCTACCGCGGTGTCCTCACCTCCTATAACGACGAGGTCATCCGTCTGGAGACCGCCCCCGGGGTCGTCACCCCGTATCTGCTCAAGGACATCCGCCAGCACCGCCGCCTGCCCGATGCGGCGGGACAGTAGGTGCCAGGCGATTGGCTTTCTTGATATTGGCGCCCTTGCCGGCGATCGCTATGGCACCCGCCTCGTCGTAAGCAAGTTCGGTTTCCAGCGGTTCCAGTTTGTAGAGGATGTATTTCTGCGAGGCGGGATGGCGTGTGCCTGTCGGATAACCGAGTTCGGAGAGTGCCCGCTTGCCAACGATTTCGTAGCCTTTGACTTTGAAGAATAGCCTTGAATCGTTTTTACGAACCAAGATAAGCCTGCTGACAGAACGAAGCGGCTGGCATTTTTCTATTTCCGAATCCGTGACGGGGTAGTTGTAGAGATTGCTGGATACGATCCATTCACGGCAGGACTTGCGGTAGGTTCCCAGAAGGGTAACTGGCGAATCATCGACAAGATACATCGTCGAAGGCTCTAAAAGCAGCATTTGCACGGCACCGTCGGGGTATCGGATACCATGTCGCCAGGCAGGGTGCTGCAAAGAGAAATCCGGTGCTTCAGCCTCCATTTCGTTCAACAAGGCAACTAGCCGTCGCCCAACCGCGGCGGCCAGATTGACCGGCACGGCATTGCCGATCTGCTTGTATTGGCTCATCGTCGATCCGCAGAAATCCCAGTCGTCGGGAAACGTCTGTATCCTTGCATATTCGCGAACAGTCAGCGGTCTGGTCTCTTCAGGGTGGCAGCGTCCTGTCTGGTTTTGCGCCGGGGCGCAGGTCAGGGTCAGGCTGGGCTCGTTCCAGGAGAGACGCCGCCCGATCCCCGTTTTGCCCCCTTCAAGATGGAAGCTTCCCTTCAACAGTTGTTTCTGAAGCTGGATTGGCAGATCACGCCAATATCCACCTTGAGGAATCCGGGCGATGATTTCCGTTTTCCATTTCGTGTACAAGACGCCTTGGGAATCAGGAACATCAGTGGGATATAAATCGCCCTTCTTCAAGGCATCTCTAACAGTATAGACCCGTTGCGCAGGATCAGGCCACTTGAACCGTGCCTGATGGTGCGCCAAGTCGTTTCGTATGCCGACCAGGAAAAGCCGCTCGCGCTTCTGCGGGACTTTGTAAAACAGCGCCTTCAATACCTGCGGCTCAATCAGTGTGTATCCGATTTCCCTGATTGCGCCCTTGATGACCCCGATCGTTCTTCCCTTGTCGTGCGTAAGCAGACCCCGCACGTTTTCGCCGAGAAAAACTCTGGGTTGTATTTCACGGATTGCCCGTGCGAACTGAAAGAACAGCGTCCCGCGGGTGTCTTCAAAACCAAAGCGATTACCAGCATACGAGAAAGCCTGGCAAGGGAAACCGCCTGACACTAAGTCGATGTCATGGAACTGGGTGAAGTCGATGTTTTCGATATCCCCCTCGATCACATTCCATTCAGGGCGGTTTTTCCGAAGCGTCTCACAGGCGTCGTGATCAATCTCGTTAAACGCCACGGAATCAAAACCGGATGCCTCGAGGCCGAGGGCAAGCCCTCCGGCACCTGCAAACAATTCGATTGAACGGAACTTGCGTGCCGGAAGTATCCGGCTCTCCTGATCCCAGGATGACTGAAGCATCTGCCGGACTACAGGAAAGGCATGCAGGTCAGACCAGCGATAGAGCGGTTCCCCTTCATTACTGGCGCTGACCGGAACTATGGTGCCACGCTTTTCCCATTTTCGGACCGTTTCCTTGGAAACCGACAGGATGTCAGCGACAAGTCCCTGTGTCAGCAGTTCGTCATCGGCGAATTGTGAACGCATCGAACCCTCGAATAGCCAATGAGGTTTTCGTTGGTCTTGTTGAATTGACGGACGATTTCGGTTTCTATGACATCATCAATGGAACGCTTGTAGACATGGGCATCGAAGGTGAGCTTAATCGGATCGACAATGTTCTTCCGGAATTCCTTAAGCGTCATGCTTGTTCGGAATTGCCCGACCGTTTCCAAGGTGTGCTTCTTTAGGGCGGCATCCGAGATGAAAGAAAGCTGGTATCGGTCGTTTCGTTGCGTCATGTCTCGCTTCCCATGTGGTTGCACTCCGTGCTATTCTTAGTGCGAAATATTTAGATTAACAAACTTTGCGCGGAAGCAGCAAGCCAAACCCAACAGCCAAACCCGCCTGGGGTGCGATTCAACTTGGTTGAATCGCACAGAATCCAGAATTCAGAATCCAGTATCCAGAATGTTAAACGGCAACACTTTATACGTTTCGTTACCCGTCCCGGATGTTGTCTCAATTGCTTGGACACGAAAAGGGAAGCAAAAGGAGGCGCTTTTTCATTCTGAATTCTGAATTCTGGCTTCTGAATTCTGGGTGCGCATCCACTATTGTGGATCGCCCCCCCCCACCATCCACCCCCGCCAGAAAATCCTGTAAATCATGTTAATATGCGCCCGCGCAGCGGGAAATCCTGTCAAAACAACCAGTCGCCGCCCCCGCCCCGCGCATGTTCCCGCGCGGCAGTTCCCCCTCCGCACCTCCGTGCCTCCGTGAGAGACTCCCCCGCCGCCACCGCAGCGCTCATGCTTCCGCGCGCCAGCCCCTGCCCCCGGTCGATTGCCGGATTACCGGACCACCGCGTTTTGCCATTGTCCCGTAACCACAAAGCAACTATACTTGACTCAACGTGCCATACTTTGGTCAATCGAGCCATGAACCATTTCAAGAGAATCAGCCTTATCCTTGCGGCCTGCGCCGGCGTTTCCCTCCTGTCGCTGCCGTGCGGCTGCGCCCGCAACACCCAGGCCACCATCGACAAGGGCTGCGCCAGACTGGAGGCCGGTGACTACGCCGCTGCCGCCCGTATCTTCGCGCGTGCCTCGCGGCGGATCAACGACTCCGCGCCGCTCTACTACAACCTGGGTACTGCCTACCACCACATGGGGCGCTACGACGCGGCCGTCTCGGCCTTCGAGGCCGCCCTGCGCATCGACCCCGCCCATCAGGACTCCGACGAGCATCTCGGAATGACCCTGATCCGCGCCGGAGCATTCGACAAGGCAGTGCCCCACCTGCGTGCCCTGCTCCCAAAAGTGGCCAGAGAGGATCGCGCACGCATCCTCAACGCGCTGGCCAACGCCGAGAAGGGGGCCGGAAACAGCGATCTGGCCTGCCTGCGCTATCTGCAGGCTTTCCGTGCCAACCCGACCTACGCGCCCACCTACTACAACATGGGCTGTCTCCTCCACGACACCTTCCAGCTCTTCTCGGAGGCCACCGACCATTTCGAGCTCTACCTGCGCCGTGCCCCGGCGGAGGATCCGCATATAGCCAGCGCACGGGAACGCCTGCAGCGCCTCAGGGCTTCCGGCGTGCAGGCTCCCGGACAGGCCACGCAGCCCGCAGGCGGACGCCGCAACTCCGGCACGGCCCTGCAGGCGATCCGCGAGGGCGACGCACACTATGCCGCCCGCCGCTACAGCCGCGCCGAAACCGCCTATGCGCGGGCCTTGTCGGCCGACTACATGAGCTACGATGCCGCCATCCGCCTCGGCTACGCCCGTACGGGCGCCGCAAACTTCGCCGAAGCCATCAAGGCCTACCAGCGCGCCGGCGAAATCGAGCCAGCCAAGATCGAGCCGATCTACCTGCAAGCCCATGCCGCCTATTCCGGCCGGCAGTTCGATCAGGCCGGCAGGCTGCTGACCACGCTAGCCATCCCCCGCTGGCCCTCCTACATCGCCAACTACCAACTGATGGCCTACGTCCGCATGGCGCAGAAACGCATCCCCGAGGCCATAATCTACGGACAGCACTATCTGGATGTCGCACCCGTCCAGACGCCGGGACTCGAGGCATTCAGGAAATGGCTGAACGCACTCTCCACCACAACAGAGCCATGAGCAGTGCTACATGCTGGCAAGCATCTCCAGCCTTAACTCACTCGCGCCGGGCACAGGCGACTGGATCGATCTGGCCTGCCTGGCCGTGCTGGTGCTTGCAATCCTCATCGGTGTCATCAGCGGGCTGACGCGCTTGCTTGCCTCGCTGGCAGCCATGCTGCTGGCGCTTCAAGGCGGCTACTGGCTCTACCCCACCCTCTCGTACCACCTCGGCCGGCTCATCCCTGCCGGCAGGCACTCCACCCTGACCGCCCTTGTCTACTATCTGATAGCCGTGCTCATCGGGCTGGCTGTCTTCCTGCTGCTGCGCATGTTGCTGCACCGTTTTTTCAAACTGCTTGTCGAACAGCCCATCGACCGCATCTTCGGCGGCCTTGCCGGTCTGGCACTCGGACTGATGGTGCTCTTCTTTATCTTTTCAATCTTCTCCCTGCTGCCCGCCGATAACCGGACGCGCAAACTGGTCTGCGAGTCGTCGCGCACCGGCAGGGTCTTTACCCCGGTGGTCAACGACATCCTCGAGCACCGCCCCGCGGCAATCCGTTTCGAGTCTGAAGACAACCAGACAAAAGAGAAGAAGGCGGAGATAAAGACGGGCACACCAAAGCGGCAGCCGGCCCGCAAGCCCGCCCCGAAACCCTCCACCAGCCGCCAGCGGAGCCGGCACTAGCCATGGCCAGGCGTGTCACAGCCGAAACGCTGGAGGAGATCCGCCAGAGGATCGACATCGTCGACCTGATCGGCTCGCGCATCACCCTGAAGCGCAGCGGCTCGACCTTCAAGGCCCGCTGTCCGTTCCATAAGGAAAAGACCCCCTCCTTCCACGTCAACCCGGTCCGCCGCACCTACCACTGCTTCGGCTGCGGTGCCCACGGCGACATCTTCAAGTTCCTGATGGAGTCCGACGGCATGACCTTCATGGATGCCGTGCGCACCCTCGCCGAGCGTGCCATGGTGCCGCTCGATACCCAGGTGGACTACGAGGCCGCCTCGCGCAAGGCTCTCTATACCCTGCACGACGAGCTGGCCGCCTTCTACCAGCGCTGCCTCCGCGACCACTCGTCGGCCGGGGATGCGCGCCGCTACCTCGCCTCGCGCAAGCTCGATTCGGTGATCGTCGAGCGTTTCGGCATCGGCTACGCGCCCCGCATCGCCCGCACCCTCGAACGCTGGGCCGCCAAGCACGGCTACGATATCGAGCAGCTCGTCACGGCCGGGCTGCTCGTGCCGCCACGCGAGATAGACCGCGCCGATGACTACTACGACCGCTTCCGCGGCCGCCTCATGTTCCCCATCCGCGATGCCACCGGCCGTGTAGTGGGCTTCAGCGGCCGCATCCTCGACCCCAAGGCCAGCCCCGCCAAGTACGTCAACAGCCCCGAGACCCCCATCTTCCAGAAGGGCCGCATCCTCTACGCGCTCGATCTGGCCCGTGCCAGCATCGTGCGCCATCCCCGCCGCGAGGCGATCGTCTGCGAGGGGCAGATCGACGTCATCCGCTGCCACGCCTGCGGCTTCGACACGGCGGTGGCGGCCCAGGGCACCGCCTTCACCGAGGAGCATGCGCGCCTGCTGAAGCGTTATGCCGACAGCGTTGTGCTGGTCTATGACGGCGATGCCGCCGGACGCAAGGCCGCCGTGCGCACGGGCCAGTTGCTGCTGGCTGCCGGTCTGCCAGTGCGCGCCGCGCTGCTGGCCGAGGATCAGGATCCCGACTCGCTACTCCGCGATCAGGGACCAGAAGGCTTCCAGCAACTGATCGATCAGGCAGAATCTATCACAGCCTTCCAGATTGCCACCCTGCAGGCGCAGGAACCCGATCCTACCACGATCGATGCCATCGCACGCATCTCCGGCCAGGTTCTCGAACTGCTGGTCGACTGCCCCAAGGCTGTCCTGCGCAGCCACCTGCTGCAGGAGGCCGCCGTGCGCCTAGGCCTGCCCGTCAGCGCGCTCGAGGAGGATTTGGAGAAGGCCATCAGCCGCCGCCAGGCTGCGGTGATCAATGCACCACCACCTGCCCCGGCGGAACGCGCGGTGCCCGCACATCCGGCCGACGATCTGCCGCCCGATGTAATGGAGCCGCTCCCGCCACGCGGTGCGCTACAGGCATCTGCGGCTACTGCCGTACCGAAGCCGTCCGCTGCTGCCCGCCCCCGTCACTCGCCCGCCTTCAGCCTTTGCGCGCTGCTGCTGCACCATGCCGAGGACGCCGAGGCCGTTGACCTGGTGCGCACCTGGCTGCCGCCGGTCCTGATTGAAGAGGAGCCCGCCCGCATCATCATCAGCGCCGCTATCGAGGGCCATGAGCTGGGCGAGGATCGCCTAAGCAAGCTGGCCACTGAAGGCACGGAAGAGGTGCAACGCTGGATCGCCCAGCTCGCAAGGCGCGATGTGCCGCTGCTCTACGCCCAGAACCTCACACCCGCCGATGCCGCCGCCGACATGGTCGCGCGCATCTGGATCGACCATCTGCGGCGCGAGCGGCAGAGCCTCGACAACGAAGACGCCGAACAGGAGACCCGGCGCTTCACCCTCACCCGCCTGATCAAGGCACTCGAGCAGAATGTCCCCTGGCCCAAACGCTCCGCCGGTCTTGTTACTGAATTGCCTAAGTACATGGGGACATAAAATTAGCCCGAAGCACCCACTCTCTGCCGGAAGCAAGACGTTGTCGCTTGTCGTCGGCTGTCGTCGAGTGCCGGGGTCGCTCCGGCAAAGGCGCGCAAGCACAGGTGGGGCGACGCCGTCCCGGCTAGCCGCAGCGATGGAGCGTGGGATTGTGGGGCAGACATTCCTGTCTGCCCGCGTGGAAGTGCGCAGACAGGAATGTCCGCGCCACTCTGGAGCAGTTCCCGCAATGACGGATAGGTGGTGGAACGGGCGGGATTGGCGTTATAGTGCCTCGTGTGCGGCTCGCCGGTCATGCCGCGTAGCGGCGTGACGGGGACGGCTCGCCCTACCCTTCGAGTCGCTGTACCGTGTACCGTGAGCTTTCGCTGGCGCGGCTGTCCACTCTGACGGTACAGACGGTGATCGGCGAACGAAAAGCCGGAATGCTGAAACACGCCGTCCCCGGCGATAACGTTCTCCACCCATGCGCTCTCCAATACACCGCGGAGACCGCGGGCTCCAAAGCGCATCTGAGGTGAACTGAAGGCCAAGACCAGAGAAAAGCGCACGCTCCCCACCCTTTTACCCTCATCTGCGATACAACTGAGTTGTTTCGCAAACGGTCTTCTCCACCCGCCGCTTTCGACAAAGCGCAGGGACAAAGTGCGGGGACGAAGCGTAGCCGACAAAGTGTGGAGACAAAGTGTGGAGACAAGGTGTGTGGACAAGGCGTGCCACCGGGCGGCGAAAGGGCAGCGCGGCGCTTTTACGCTCTAAATGGCGAGCCACTGTGTGGTCGCAATAACTGCTTACTGCCACTGGCCACTGTTACTGCCCAACTGAATCCTGCCCCCTTCCTTCACCCTCACCTAGCCGCCAATCGCTCTCCGTACAATTCCGGCGATGGCACCGCGGCGGGGCTGCACGCGCGAGGCGAGGATGTGTTGCGCGTAGAAGACGGTGTAGCCTTGCACACGGTCGACGGCGGCGTAGGCGCCGGCGGCACCACCCCAGCCGAAGTCGGTCGGGCCGTCATCGGGATTGAGCGCGCTACGGCAGCGGCAGCCGAGACCGTAGCCGTAACCGCCCGCCACCC